>JARLJF010000008.1 GCA_031291335.1 Pandoraea sp.
GGGCATCGAAGGTCGCCATAAGGTTCTGATCAGCCATGCGTGTGCTCCGTCCAGTCTCTATCGAGTTGGTTGATGGCGGTGGCCAGCCGGGCAACATCGTCGGCCGTGTGCGCGGCGCTGAGCGTCACGCGCAGGCGCGACGTACCCGGGGCCACGGTCGGCGGACGAATGGCGGGCACCCACAACCCGGCTTGCGCGAGCCCCGCCTGGGCGTGCAGCGCGGCCGCATTTTCACCGAGGATGATCGGCTGTACGGCCGTCGGCGAGGCCATATGTTGCCAATGCTGCAACGTGAGCGAGTCGCGCAGTTGGGCAATGCGGGTTCGCAGCGCGGCGCGACGCTCGCGGCCTTCGTCGCCCGCGATCAGGGCAACGCTCGTGAGCAACGCATGGGCCTGCGAGGGCGCGGCGGCCGTCGTGAAGATGTACGGCCGCGCACGATTGATGAGCCAGTCGATGACGCGATGGTTCGCCGCGACAAACGCGCCACCGACACCCGCCGCTTTGCCCAGCGTGCCGATGATGACGAGGTTGGGCGAGCGCAGATCGAAATGCTCGAACACGCCACGGCCGTTCTCACCCACGACGCCGAAACCATGCGCGTCGTCGACGATGAGCCACGCGTTGTGCTGTTCAGCCAGTGCGAGCAGTTGCGGCAGCGGTGCGATGTCGCCGTCCATCGAGAACACACCGTCGGTGACGATCAGCTTTGTCTCGGCCGTGCTGGCAGCGAGCAGCGCGGCGAGGGCGTCGACATCGCCGTGAGCGTAGACATGGGTTCGCGCGCGCGACAGACGTGCCCCGTCGATCAACGACGCGTGATTGAGCGCCTCGGAGAAAATCTCGGCGTCTTTGCCCGCGAGCGCCGAGATCGTCGCCAGATTGGCCATGTAGCCGGTGCAGAAGTACAGTGCGCGAGCGTCGACGAGATGCGGCGACATGAATTCGGTCAGCGCGTCTTCGAGTTCCGCGTGGGCTTGCGAATGGCCGCTGATGAGGTGCGATGCGCCGCTGCCTGCACCGTAGCGCCGGGCACCTTCGATAAGTGCCTCGACGACCTTCGGATGCGCTGCCAGACCGAGATAGTCGTTGCTGGCGAACGCGAGGACATCGTGGCCGTCGGCCCGCAGGTGCGGCTGGCAGGGCGTGGAGACCACGCGATGACGGCGTCGCAGATGCGCGCGGTCGATCTCCGCGAGGCCGGCGTCCAGACGGTCGAGCAGGGGATGGGACGTCATGCCGTCACCTCCATGCCGTGCGTCATGGTGGCGTCGAAGGCTGCGAGCGTTTGCTCCGCGAGCCAGTCGACGGTGCCGTCCTCAAGCACATACGGCGGCATCAGATAGACCGTGGCGCCGATCGGGCGCAGCAGCACGCCGCGTGCACGGGCTTCGGTGTAGAAGCGCTTCGCGAAGGCGCTGGCCGCGCCGGGGGCATCGGGCAACACGGCGTCGAACGCCCAGATCATGCCGCGATGGCGGAAATGCCGGGCGCGCGGATCGTCTGCCAACGGCGCGAGCGCTTGCGTGAGATGGGCTGCGCGAACGGCATTGCGTGCCAGCACGTCGTCGTCGGCAAAGATATCGAGCGTGGCGAGTGCGGCACGGCACGCCAGCGGATTGCCGGTGTACGAGTGCGAGTGCAGGAAGCCGCGAGCGGTGTCGTCGTCGTAGAACGCGTTGTAGATCTCGTCGCGCGACAGCACGAGCGAGAGGGGCAAATAGCCGCCGCTGATGCCTTTGGACAGCGTGAGCAGATCGGGCCAGATGCCTGCCTGCTCGCAGGCAAAGAACGTGCCGGTGCGGCCGCAGCCGACGGCAATTTCGTCGGCGATCAGATGGGCCCCGTGCTTGTCGCACAGCGCGCGTACCAGCCGCAGGTATTCGGGATCGTGCATCGCCATGCCGGCCGCGCATTGCACCAGCGGCTCGACGATGACGGCAGCGATACGGCCTTCGCGCTGCGTGAGCAACGCATCGAGTTCGGCGGCGGCCTGGCGCGCCACGTCGACCGGCGTTTCCCCATCGCGCGCGAGACGCGCATCAGGCGACGCCACCACGTGGGCGTGACGCAGCAGCGGGTCGTAGGCGTCGCGGAACAGCGCGACATCGGTCACGGCCAGCGCGCCGAGCGTTTCGCCGTGATAGCCGTGGCGCACACACACGAATTCGCGCTTGTCGCTGTGGCCCCGATTGCGCCACGCGTGGAAACTCATCTTAAGGGCAATCTCGACGGCGGACGCCCCATCGGACGCGAAGAAGGCATGGCCGAGCACGCCGCCTGTGAGCGCCGACAGGCGTTCGGCCAGCGCCACGACCGGCTCGTGCGTGAAGCCCGCGAGCATTGCGTGCTCGAGTCGCCCGAGCTGGTCGATGAGCGCCGCGTTGATACGCGGATTCGCGTGACCGAACAGATTGACCCACCATGAACTGATGGCGTCGAGATAACGCTCGCCGTCGGTATCGACGAGCCAGGGGCCTTCGCCGTGAGACAGCGCGACGAGGGGCAGCTTTGCCTGTTGCTTCATCTGCGTGCAGGGGTGCCAGACCTGTCGCAGACTGCGCGCAGCGAGATCGCCGGGGCCGGCGGGGGGGCGCGTGGTGGCGTCCATCATTGACTCCTTGGTTCGCCATGACGGACGACGTTGGCCCGGGGGCTTGTGTCGTCCGTCCGGCTGGCCGGTGGCGGGCGTCGCACTGGGCGCTGCCGCACGGGGCCGGAGGTGGGGGATGGGCGCATGGTAGGCAAAGCGTTTTGGCAGGGCAATAGGCGGAATTGGCGCAAAAAATCGCTGGTTTATGTGCCGTAGCAAGACGTTATCGATAATTTCGCAA
Organism: Pandoraea sp.; assembly: GCA_031291335.1. Taxonomy (GTDB): domain Bacteria; phylum Pseudomonadota; class Gammaproteobacteria; order Burkholderiales; family Burkholderiaceae; genus Pandoraea. The sequence goes on from JARLJF010000008.1 coordinate 2,835, forward strand.
AACCCGCCGATAACGTTGCGGCATCTCCGCCGTCAGCCCTCCTCAAAAAATTTGTAACCGATGATGCGTGCTGGAACCGGGGTTCGGGCTCAGGACACCTCGCGCCAGGACGGCGAGCGCTTCTCGAGGAATGAACGCACCCCTTCGCGGCCTTCTTCCGACGCGCGGATCGTTGCGATGCGGTCTGCTGTTTCGGCGATGGCGCTCTCATCGATGTCACGGCTTGCGAAGTCCTGCACGAGGCGTTTGCACTCCTTCACGGCGTTCGGGCTGTTGTCGACGAGCGTTTTCGCGAGGGCGTGCACGGTGCTGTCGAGCGCGTCTGCCGTGACAACTTCGTGCACGAGACCATGGTGTTGTGCCGTCGACGCGGTGAAGCGTTCGGCCGTGAGGAAGTAGCGGCGTGACGCCGGCTCGCCTAGGGCGCGAATGACATACGGACCGATCGTGGCCGGAATCAGGCCGAGCTTTGCTTCGGACAGGCAGAAGTGCGCCGTGTCGACCGCGACGACAATATCGGCCACGGCCGCGAGGCCCACGCCACCGGCGTAGGTGTCGCCCTGCACGCGCGCGATCACGGGCTTCGGGCAGCGATAGATGGTGTTGAGCATGACGGCGAGCGTCATTGCGTCGGCGCGGTTCTCGGTGTCCGAGTAGCCGGCCATCTTCTTCATCCAGTTCAGGTCGGCGCCCGCGCAGAAGGCGACGCCTTCGGCAGCGAGCACGATGACGCGTACGTCGTCGTTCGTGGCGAGCGCGCGAAACGCGCCTGTCAGTTCCTCGATGACTGTTTCGTTGAAGGCGTTACGCACCTCCGGACGATTGAGCGTGATCGTGGCGACGTGGGCGTCGACGCTGAGTTTTAACGTGGCGAGATTCATGACGTGGAATTCCTCGATGGGCCGGTGCCGACGGTTACATGCGGAACAGGCCGAAGCGCGTTTCCGGAATCGGTGCGTTCAGTGCCGCCGACAGCCCCAGGCCGAGCACGGTGCGGGTGTCGGCCGGATCGATCACGCCGTCGTCCCACAGGCGGGCGCTGGCGTAATACGGGTGGCCCTGACGCTCGTACTGGTCGCGGATCGGTTGCTTGAACGCGTCTTCTTCCTCGGCGCTCCACTGGCCGCCCTTGCCTTCGATGCCGTCGCGCTTGACTGTCGCGAGCACCGACGCGGCCTGCTCGCCGCCCATCACCGAGATGCGGGCGTTTGGCCACATCCAGAGGAAACGCGGCGAGTACGCACGGCCGCACATGCCGTAGTTACCGGCGCCGAACGAGCCGCCGATGATGACCGTGAACTTCGGCACGTTCGCGGTGGCGACGGCCGTCACCATCTTTGCGCCGTGCTTGGCGATGCCTTCGTTTTCGTACTTTCGTCCCACCATGAAGCCGGTGATGTTCTGCAGGAAGATCAGCGGAATCTTGCGCTGGCAACACAGCTCGATGAAGTGCGCGCCTTTCTGCGCCGACTCCGAGAACAGAATGCCGTTGTTCGCCACGATGCCGACCGGATAGCCCCACAGGTGCGCGAAGCCGCACACGAGCGTGGTGCCGTAGCGCGCCTTGAACTCGTCGAACTCGGAGCCGTCGACCAGACGCGCGATCACTTCGCGCACGTCGAACGGCTTCTTCGTGTCGGACGGGATTACGCCGTACAGTTCACGGGCGTCGAACTTCGGCTCGACGGGCGGCCTGACCGCGACGGTCGCCGGCTTCTGACGATTGAGGTTGGCGGCGATGCTGCGCGCAATGGAGAGCGCATGCGCGTCGTTCTGCGCGAAGTGATCCACCACGCCCGATAGGCGCGTGTGGACGTCGGCACCGCCGAGGTCTTCGGCGCTCACTTCCTCACCCGTTGCCGCCTTCACCAGCGGCGGCCCGCCGAGGAAAATCGTGCCCTGTTCCTTGACGATGATCGACTCGTCGCTCATTGCCGGTACGTAGGCGCCGCCGGCCGTGCACGAGCCCATCACCACGGCAATTTGCGGAATGCCCTGCGCGGACATCTGCGCCTGGTTGTAGAAGATGCGCCCGAAGTGATCGCGATCAGGGAAGACGTCGTCCTGATTCGGCAGGTTGGCGCCGCCCGAGTCGACCAGATAGATACACGGCAGATGGTTCTGCTCGGCGATCTCTTGCGCGCGCAGATGCTTCTTGACCGTCATCGGGTAGTAGGTGCCGCCCTTGACCGTGGCGTCGTTGCAGACGATCACGCACTCCTGACCCGACACGCGTCCGATACCGGTGATGATGCCCGCACCCGGTGCGTCGTCGTGATACATGCCGATGGCGGCAAGCTGCGAGAGCTCGAGAAACGGCGAGCCCGGATCGAGCAACTGCTGCACACGTTCGCGCGGCAGCAACTTGCCGCGGCCGACGTGCTTCTTGCGCGCGGCCTCACCGCCGCCACCGGCCAATTGCGTCACCCGTTCGCGCAGGTCGTCGACCAGGGTCTGCATCGTGGCCGCGTTGCGTGCAAAGTCTTCGCCGCGCGGGTTGAGTTTGCTTTCGAGAATCGGCATGTGACGAAATCCGGTGGAGAGTGAGTTGTCGTTGAATTCGTTGTCTGTGCGTGCGTCAGCGTGTATGAGCGTCTGCCCGGGCGATCTCAGTCGAACAGGTCGCCGTCGATGTAGCGCCAGCGGCCGTCGTCCGAGCGCTCGAAGCGGCTGCGCTCATGCAACCGATGGGCGCGTCCGCCGACCTTGTAGCGGGCGACGAACTCGACTTCGGCGTGGTTGTCGTCACGTTGCAGATGCGCCTTGACCTGAAGACCAAGCCACTGCGGCGCGTCGTCGAAGTCGAGCGTGGCGGGACGCGTGCGCGCCGCCCACGTGTCGAGCAGGTACGGCGTGTTGTGACGCACGAACGCCGTGTAGCGCGAGCGCATCAGCGCTTCGGCCGTGGGGGGAATGTCGCCGCGCTCCAGATAGCGCGCGCAGCAGTCTTCAAACGCGAGGCCGCCGCAAGGGCAGGCTTCGCGTTCGAGGTACTGTGCCGGGGTGCTGCGCGACGATTGGGGTCTTGCCATCGTGTGTTTTGCCTTGTTGTCAGATATTGCCTTGCTTCAGACAGGCTTCGACCTGCGAGAAGCGATCGAAGCCCCAGAACGGTTCGCCGTCCACGATCACGAACGGCGAGCCGAAGACGCCGCGCGCCATGGCCAGATCGATCTCCGCCTTGAGGTGATCCTTGGCCGCGGGCGAGTGCATGCCTGCGTCCAGTGCCGCACCGTCGATGCCGAGCGCCTCGCCCAGCCGCACGAGTTCGGCCGGCTCGCCGATGTTCAGATCGTCGACGTAAAGCGCCTGAAAGATCGATTTCGCGAACTCTGCGGACAGGTCGCCGCCGCGATGATCCTGCACCCACAGCACGGCGCGCTCTGCGGCTTGCGTCGGGATCGGGAAATGCGTCGGCCGTTTGTACGGTATGCCGTGAAAGCGCGCGGTGCGCTCGACGTCGTGTCGCAAATACTCCGTCTTGATCGGGTGCTGCACCGGGGCACCCGAACCGTTCACCTTGTAGACGATGTCGAGCAGGATCGGATGCCACGCGACACCGCGTCCGTTTTTTGCCGCGATGTCGTCGATGCGAGTGCTCGCAAAATACCCATACGGGGATGCGAAGTCGAAATAAAAGTCGATGGCGGACGTCATGTTGGCTCCGTTTCCGAGTGACGTTTCTGGCCCGCGAATCAAAAGATACGGCGGTATGGCAACAGCTTGTTATGGGTCCGACGCCGGGCGATCTCCGCCCGGTTCCTGCCTTGTCTCTTCCGGTACTCCGTTCCCGCGCGGGTTGTCCCCACGCCCGGCACGCATGACCCCGTGATCACCACGTGAGCGCGTTGCCGTCGTAATTGAAGAAGCCGCCGTTGTGCGTGGCACGCTCACCCGGCGCGCGGGCAAGCACGCGGCGCATGCCGGCCACGCTCGTCTGCACGTCGATGTCGGCGTTCTCGCCGCCCATGTCGGTGCGCACCCAGCCCGGATGCATCGCGACGCACGTGGCGCGCTGCGCTTCGAGCGAGGCGGCCTTGACCACCGAATTCACGGCCGCCTTGCTCGCGCGATAGAGCCAACTGCCGTTTGAATCCATCAGGGCGATGCTGCCCATGCGACTCGACAGGAAACCGAACGCGCCGCCCGCGGCTTCGACGAACGGCAGCACGAGCGGTGCGGTCTGCATGGCGCCGAGTACGTTCGTGTGGAACACGCGGTCGAACGCTTCCTGCGTGATCGGCGCGAGACCGGTCGTACGCTCGGAATTGACGCCCGCGTTGTAGACCGCGACGTCCAACGCCACGCCGTCGAGTTGCCACGACAGGCCGGAGAGCGATTCGACACGCGTGACGTCGAGCTTGAGCGGCTCTGCGCCCAACTCGCGCAGCGCGGCCAGTCCGTTGTCGTCACGCGCCGTGGCGAACACCCGCCAGCCGTCCTCGCGATACTGGCGGACGAATTCCATGCCGATACCGCGCGAAGCACCGATGATGAGCGCTGTTTTCATGACGGGTTTGTCCTGTCGGTCGAGCCGAAGTCAGAGGGTAGAAGTCAGAAGGGAGGCGGCGAGGTTGGAGCGAACTCAGGTCAGACGAGTTCGATGGCCATGGCCGTCGCTTCTCCACCGCCGATACACAGGCTGGCGACGCCACGCTTGCCACCGGTCTTGCGCAGGGCACCGAGCAACGTGACCAGAATACGCGCGCCGGATGCACCGATCGGGTGGCCTAGCGCGCAGGCACCGCCGTGAATGTTGACCTTTTCGTGCGGCAGATCGAACTCGTGCATTGCAGCCATGGCCACGACGGCGAAGGCTTCGTTGATCTCATAGAGATCGACATCCTTGGTCGACCAGCCGGTCTTTTCGAACAGTTTGCGCATGGCGCCGACCGGTGCGGTCGTGAACAGGCCGGGTTGCTGGGCGAAGGTGCTGTGACCGGCGATGCGCGCGAGCGGCGTGAGGCCGAGGCGTTTGGCCGTCGATTCGCGCATGAGAACGAGCGCGGCCGCGCCGTCCGAAATCGACGACGAGTTGGCGGCCGTCACCGTGCCGTCCTTGCGGAAGGCAGCCTTGAGGGTCGGGATTTTTTCGGGATTGGCCTTGAACGGCTGTTCGTCCTGCTCGACGACGGTGTCGCCCTTGCGGCCGGGAACCGTCACCGGCGTGATTTCCCACGCAAAGGCACCGCTCTTCGTGGCCTGCTGGGCGCGTTCGAGCGAGGCGATCGCGAAGGCGTCCTGCGCTTCGCGGGTGAAGGCGTAACGGTCGGCGCATTCCTCGGCGAAGGTGCCCATCAGGCGGCCCTTGTCGTAGGCGTCTTCCAGACCGTCGAAGAACATGTGGTCGATGACCTGGCCGTGCCCCATGCGCATGCCGGCACGGGCCTTCGGCAGCAGATAGGGGGCGTTGCTCATGCTTTCCATGCCGCCGGCGACGATGACGTCGGCACTGCCGGCGACGAGCATGTCGTGCGCGAACATCGCGGCGCGCATGCCGGAGCCGCACATCTTGTTCACGGTGGTGGCGCCTGCGGCGAGCGGCAGGCCGGCGCCGAGCGTGGCCTGACGTGCCGGGGCCTGGCCCTGACCAGCGGGCAGCACGCAGCCCATCACCACTTCGTCGACCTGTTCCGGCTTGAGGCCGGCACGCTCGACGGCGGCGCGAATGGCGGCAGCCCCCAGTTGCGGCGCGGCGACATCGCCGAACACCCCTTGCAGGCCGCCCATCGGCGTGCGGGCAGCGGAAACGATAACGATCGGGTCTTGTTGCATGGCAGTCTCCTGTAATCGGTGGCGGGGCCGGCGATCCGTCCATCAGGACGGGGTCGCCAACCCCCGAAAATCCAATGCGTCAGTCCTTCCATCGTCCACGCGCCCGGCCAGGGGTGTCCGGCTTGGCCGGACGGCGCTGATCGCTTACGCGCGCGGATTACGTAATTCGTCCATCGCCGCCACACACCGGTCGTAGATGCGCGGCAGGGTCTCGAGGCTGTTGACGGACATGCGCAGGTCGCGCACCAGCCCGTCGCGCAGGCCGTACACCCAGCCATGCACCGTCACGGGTTGATTGCGGGCCCAGGCGTCGCGCAATACCGTTGTGTGGCAGATATTCACCACCTGCTCGATGGCGTTCAGCTCGCACAGGCGGTCGTGGCGCGCGTCACGCGAGGGCAGGGCGTCGATCTGGTCGACGTGGCGCTCGTAGACGTCGCGCACATGGCGCAACCAGTTGTCGACCAGGCCCATCTTCGCGCCGTCGAGCGCCGCGCCTACGCCACCGCAGCCGTAGTGGCCGACCACCATGATGTGGCGGACCTTCAGCACTTCGACGGCGAACTGCAACACCGACAGGCAGTTCAGATCGCTGTGCACGACCACGTTCGCGATATTGCGGTGGACGAACACTTCGCCTGGCGCAAGCCCCGTAATCTGGTTGGCCGGCACGCGCGAATCGGAGCAGCCGATCCAGAGGTATTCCGGGGATTGCAGCTTCGACAGCCGCTCGAAAAATGCGGGATCTTCCGCGTTCACGCTGGCAACCCAGGCGCGATTGTTGTCGAGCAGATGAATGAGAGGTTGGTCTTTGTCTTCGGTCATGATCGTGTCATCCGGCGGGCGTGTCGTGTGCTGAGAGACATCGCAGGCTCAAGCGGCCGCCGCGCGGGGCGGGGCGCTCGTGGCACCGCTGCCGGTGCCGTAGCGATTGACGAAACGCAGCGAGACATCGTACGGATAGAAGTCGTGCATCTGTCCGGCTCGAACCCTGTCCTGATAGTCCTGCCACAGGCCGGGGTCGAAGAAATCCGGATGATGCTGGCTTAGATAGTGCCGCACTCGCGTGTCGCCCGTCAGAAACGTCTCAAACGTCTGCGGAAACACGTCGTGCGGGCCTACACGGTACCAGACTTCCCCCGACATCGCCTCTTCTTCGTTACGCGGTTCCGGCACTCGACGGATGTGGCAATCCGTCAGATATTCCAGTTCGTCGTAGTCGTAGAAGACCACCCGGCCGTGACGCGTCACACCGAAATTCTTGTACAGCATGTCGCCCGGGAAGATGTTCGCCGCCATCAGCTCCTTCACCGCGTTGCCATACTCGCGCATGGCCTGCTCGACCTGCGCGTCGGACGCCGTCTGGAGCCACAGATTGAGCGGCGTCATGCGGCGTTCGATATAGCAGTGGCGAATCACCAGCGCGTCGCCGTCGACTTCGAGCAGCGAGGGCACTTCGCGGCGAAGTTCGTCGAGCAGGGCGTCGTCGAAGCGCGAGAGGGGGAAGGCCACGCTGGAGAACTCCAGCGTATCGGCCATCCGGCCGACGCGATCATGCTGTTTGACCATCAGGTACTTCGCTTTTACCTGTTCGCGCGTGGTCTCCTTGGGCGGCGCGAAATGCTCGCGAATCAGCTTGAAGACGTACGGATACGAGGGCAGCGTGAACACCAGCATCACCAGACCCGGAATGCCCGGGGCGCGCACGAACTTGTCGCTCGAGTGCTTCAGGTGATGCAGAAAATCGCGGTAGAACAGATTCTTGCCGTGTTTTTGCAGACCGACCGATGTGTAGATTTCGGCCTTGGGCTTGCCCGGCATGATGGTGCGCAGGAACTGCACGTAGGCCGACGGCACTTCCATGTCAACGATGAAGTACGCATGCGTGAAGCTGAACACCACGCGCAGTTCGTCGCGGCGCAACAGGGCGGTGTCGAGCGTGAGCTTGCCATTCGCGTCGTGCATGATCGGCACGGCGAACGGCGTGGTCACGTCGCCATTCACGATACGGCCCACGACATAGGCCGCCTTGTTGCGGAAGAACAGCGACGCCAGCACGTGAATCTGAAAATTCGGCGCTGGCTCGAACTCGCCGAATGAGGCTTCGATGGCGCGCATCACATAGTTGACGTCGCGCGGCAGATCGGCAAACGGGCGTGTGAGCTGAAAATTCGTGACGATGCGCGCGAGCGTGGCGGCCATGCCGTCCTGCGCCGGGTAGTAGACGCGATAGGTTGGCTTGGCGGCCGGCGCGTCGTTCTCGATGTATTCGGTCGCCACCGCCGGGCGCACGAAGATGAAACGGTTGTTGAAATACGAGCGGTGCAGAATCTTGCAGCACACCGAGTTGAAAAAGGTCTCGGCCAACTCGGGCTGACGATGCTCGGTGAGCAAGCCGATGTAGTGCAGCTTCACTTGCTGCCAGACATCGTCGTCGAGCGACTGGGCGTCGAACTCGTCTTCCAGCGTCACGATGCATTCGCGCACGCGTTCGTCGTAATACGCGATACGGTCGCGCTGGAGCTTCTGAATCCCCGCGAAGTCGCCTGCCTCGAAACACGCCTGCGCCGCGACACAAACCTCGCGGAAGATGCGGTAATGCTTGTCGAAGCCGTCCAGCATCGTGCGGGCGACGTCGAAAGCAAACTGCGACGACAGGAGTTTCGGGAAGTGATTCATACCGGTCGGGACAGGCGCAGGGGCGTTTCCTTGCTGGCTCGGTGGATTGTAGCGCCGCTGCCTGCGCCTGATGGTCCGTCGTGGATGGCCGTGGCTTACATCGTCTCCGCGAACAATTCGCGGCCGATCAGCATGCGGCGGATTTCCGATGTTCCCGCGCCGATTTCATAGAGCTTGGCGTCGCGCCACAGACGGCCGACCGGGTACTCGTTGATGTAGCCGTTGCCGCCCAGAATCTGGATCGCTTCGCCGGCCATCCACGTCGCCTTTTCGGCGGTGTAGAGAATCACGCCGGCGCAGTCCTTGCGCACCTGACGCACATGATCGCTGCCCAGGGCTTCGAGCTGACGGCCGACGGCGTACAGATACGCGCGGCTTGCCTGGAGGATCGTGTACATGTCGGCGACCTTGCCCTGAATGAGCTGGAACTCGCCGATCGACTGGCCGAACTGCTTGCGGTCGTGGATGTACGGCACGACCACGTCCATGGCGGCCTGCATGATGCCGAGCGGGCCGCCAGCGAGCACGGCGCGCTCGTAGTCCAGACCGCTCATGAGCACCTTCACGCCGCCGCCGACCTGGCCCAGCACGTTCTCTTCCGGCACTTCCACGTTCTCGAATACCAGCTCACCCGTGTGCGAGCCGCGCATGCCGAGCTTGTCGAGCTTCTGCGCGACCGAGAAGCCCTTCATGCCCTTCTCCACGAGGAACGCCGTCATGCCGCGTGCGCCGGCTTCCGGATCGGTCTTGCCGTAGACCACCAGCGTGTCGCAATCCGGGCCGTTCGTGATCCACATCTTCGTGCCGTTGAGCACGAAACGGTCGCCTCGCTTCTCGGCGCGCAGCTTCATGCTGACGACGTCCGAACCGGCGTTCGGCTCGCTCATCGCGAGCGCGCCCACGTGCTCGCCCGACACCAGCTTCGGCAGGTACTTCGCCTTTTGCGCTGCGGTGCCGTTGCGATGAATCTGGTTGACGCAGAGGTTCGAGTGCGCCCCGTACGACAGGCCGACGGACGCCGAGGCACGCGAGATTTCTTCCATCGCGATCATGTGGGCGAGATAGCCCATGTTCGCGCCGCCGTACTCTTCCGAGACCGTCATGCCGAGCACACCGAGGTCGCCCATCTTGCGCCAGAGGTCCATCGGGAACTGGTCCGTGCGGTCGACTTCGCCGGCGCGCGGCGCGATTTCCTTGGACGCGAAGTTCGCGACCGATTCACGCAGCATGTCGAGGTCTTCGCCGAGCATGAAATTGAGGCCGGGCAGCATGGTCATGACGCAGTCTCCAGAGGGTGGCGCGTGGCGGCTCGCCCGCGCTTATGTTCGATGGTGTTTCGAGAGGCGGTGATTCGGTGAATCCGGTGCGGTGGCGCTTAGCGCGTCGCGGGTGTCGTGGGTGCCAGCACGAACAGCGTTTGCTGCATCAGGGCGCACATTGTCCATTTGCCGTTCTCGATGACGAACAGTTCGGCGGTGGCGACGATGAGCGAGCGCCCGGATTTCACGACCTGACCGCGTCCGACCAGTGTATCGCCCTTGCCGGGCGCCAGAATGTTCAGTTTGTATTCCGCCGTGACCAGTTCATGATCCGGCGAGATGCGGGTATAGCCCGCGTAACCGCCCGCCGAGTCGGCGATGGCGCCGATCACGCCGCCATGGAAGTAGCCGTGCTGCTGGTTGACCTTGTCCGAGAACGGCAGCGAAATTTCGCAGTGACCGTCGGCAAGGTGCGAGAGATGCGCGCCCCAATGGGTCATCACGCCCTGTTTATCAAAGCTGGCGCGAATTTTCGCGGCGACGGCGTCGTCGAGCGGTGCGGCGTGAGAGACAGGAGCGTTGACCATGATGGAAGCACAAGACCTGACAAGGCTGAGTTCAGAGATATTACTTTACGTTTACGTTAACGTAAAGTAAGGGCTTTCCTGAGGCGAAGATAGGGGGTGTCAGGGGAGGGGAAGATCCCCGCTGGGCTGGGCGAGTGCCAGTCAGCGGGCATGGGAAGCCGGGTGAGGACCGTGAATCAGTGCGACGTCGCGGCCGTTTTCGTCCGCCGGGAGAGGGAGGGCGGGGCCGCCTCACCCGCCGCTTCGAGCAACGTGAGGCATTGGGCTTCGTGTTGCGAGACCTCGTCGAGCGTAGCGTGAAGATCTTCGAGCTGTTGCTCGAGCACTTGCCGGTGTTGCGAGAGTGTCTCGAGAAACACCTTGAGCTGGGGCACCGTATCCTTGGGCGACTCGTAGAGATCGAGAATCGTCTTGATCTCCGAGAGCGTGAGCCCGAGACGCTTGCCGCGCAGCGTGAGCTTCAGGCGGGTGCGGTCCTGACCGGTATAGACGCGATGGCGTCCGCCCGGGCCTTCGCGGGCCGGGGTGAGCAAACCCTGATCCTCATAGAAGCGGATCGCGCGGGGCGTGATGTCGAACTCGCGGGCGAGGTCGGTGATCGTGTATGTGAGCATCGGGTTAAGCAAGTGCTTACCATTGCAGATAGAATTGCCGTTTACGTTAGCGTCAACTTGCATCGTGCGCAATCGGTGACGGCGTTAACCTGACAACAAGAGAACAAGCCCATTTGGAGCGTGGCCCCCCGTGAATGCCCTCGAACAACAATTGAACTATCCCCTTGGCGATTTCCTGCCCGACGGCGGCACGGTGCACGAAGTGGTGCCGGGCGTCTTCTGGGTGCGCATGCCGCTGCCGTTCGTGCTCGACCACATCAACCTGTGGCTGTTGCGCGACGAGGTCGATGGCGTCAAAGGCTGGACGGTGGTCGACTGCGGCATCACGCATCCGCAGATCAAGGCGTACTGGGAACAGGTATTCGACAGCGCGCTGGGCGGTGAGCCGGTGCTACGTGTGGTCGTCACGCACTGCCACCCCGATCACCTTGGCCTCGCGCACTGGATCTGCAAGGGCGGTGACAAGCAACGCTGGGACGCTCGTCTTGCCATGTCGCTGGGCGACTATGCGTGGGGTCGTCTCATGTCGAGTGGCGACAACAATAACGCGGCCAATTCCGGCGGCGAATTCGCCGTGTCGCACTTCATCTCGCATGGCTTGGCCGACGAAGCCATGATCGACCAGATCCGCAACCGGAAGACCTACTTCAGCGACCTCGTGCCCGAAGTGCCGTCGCGTTACTTCCGTTTGCGCGATGGCGAATCGCTGCGCATCGGCGGCAGCGACTGGCGCCTGATCGCGGGCTACGGTCACTCGCCGGAACACATGGCGCTGTACTCCGAACAGCACAACGTGCTGATCTCCGGCGACATGGTGCTGCCGCGCATCTCGACCAACGTCAGCGTGTTCGACATCGAGCCCGAAGCGAATTCGCTGCAACTGTTCCTCGACTCGCTGGGCGTGTACCTCGATCTGCCCGCCGATTGCCTCTTGCTGCCCTCACACGGCCGGCCGTTCACGGGATTGCACACCCGCATCCGCCAACTGCGCGATCACCACGCGGCACGGTTGCAGGAAGTGCGCGAGGCGTGTGCACAGTCACCGCAAAGCGCGGGCGATATCGTCCCCATCATGTTCCATCGCAAGCTCGACGCGCATCAGACCACCTTCGCCGTGGGCGAAGCGCTCGCGCATCTGCACATGCTCTGGCGCGCGGGGGAACTCAAGCGCGAACGCGATGCGAAGGGTGTGTGGCGCTTTTCCCCGATCTGAGCTGGCGTCTGACTCTGTGCCAATAGAAAAGCCCCGGTGACTGGTGTCACCGGGGCTTTTTTCATGACGTTTCGAGTCAGGTGTCAGGCGTGCTGCGCCGACGCCGGAATATGCCGGCCTTCGCGGCCCAGCAGGCCGTACGTCAACAGACTGATCGCCACGGTCAACAGAATGTAGTACGCCGGGGCCAGCGGATTTTGCGTCGCCTTGATCAGGTACGTGATCCAGAACGGCGCGAGGCCGCCGAACAGCATCACCGAGACGTTGTAGAGAATCGACACGCCCGTCGAGCGCACGCCGACCGGGAACACTTCCGTGACCGCCGTCGGGAAGGCGCCCCACACAAAGCCCATGCAGATGGCCGGCAGAATCTGTGCGAGCAGCATATTGCCCATCGACGGCGCACCGTGCAGACGCGTGAACATCCAGAACGACACCAGACCGTAGAGCAGCACGAACAGCAGAATCAACGGCTTGCGGCCGACGCGATCCGAAATCCACCCCGTGAGCGGACACATCACGGCGATCAGGATGGCGGCGATGAACGTCGACAGGCTCGCGGCGCCCTGCGTCAATCCCAACTGCTTGACCGCGTAGATCGGCGTGTAGATCAGCGTGACGTAGAACGACGTCGTTGCGGCAACCGTCAGACCGAAGCCCGCGATGAGCGAACGGTAGTGCTGCGAGAAAACGTCGGCGAGCGGCGTGCGGCGGGTCGGTTCACGCGCGGCGGCGTAGGCCAGGAACTCCGGCGACTCCGTCATGCGACGTCGAATGTAGAAGCCCACCGGGCCGATCAGAATCCCGAACAGGAAGGGCAGACGCCAGCCCCACGACTCGAGCGCTTCCTTCGTGAGCTCCGTGTTGAGGACATAGGCGCACAGCCCGGCGAGCGCCACGGCCAATGCCTGCGAGCACATCTGGAAACTGCCGTAGAAGCCGCGCAGATTCGGCGGCGCGAATTCGATGAGCATGGCCGTCGAGCCGCCGAATTCACCGCCTGCCGAGAAGCCCTGAATCACTCGTGCGAGCAGGATCAGCAAAGGCGCCGCGAAGCCGATGGTCGCGTACGTCGGGGCAATGCCGATCAGGCCCGTGCCAAGCGCCATGAGCAGCACCATGACCGAGAGGGCTGACTTGCGGCCTGCATGGTCGGCATACAAGCCGAACGCGAGACCGCCGATGGGACGGAAGAAGAACGCCACGCCAAGCGACGCCACACTCGCGAGCAGCGAGTTCGTATCATTTTCCGCGGGGAAGAAGAGCTTTGCGATGACGACGGCGAAAAGACCGTAGACGGTGAAGTCGAACCACTCGAATGCATTGCCCAGCGTGGAACCGATCACGGCCTTGCGCCGCAGCGCCGGATCGATGACCGGCGCGCCGGTGGGGGTTGCCTGCATATGCCTCTCCTGCTTGGTTGGGCGTGCCGCAGGCGGATCGGTATGCGATGCAACACGCTTCGGCATACGCCCACTCTATGGCGGCAAAACCGGTTTAACGTCGTGTGTACCTCTGTTCAAGTTACACAAGCACTCTAGCGCAGGTTTGCAATGCACCACAACGGGTCAATATTCCGGAGAACCGTCGCCGGCGGGGGGGGATTTCGGCAGAGGAGGAGGGGAAGCCGGGGAGCGGGGGCCATGGGGCCTGGCGACCCTCAGCGACGCTTAGCGATTCCCGCGGCTACCTTTCCAGCGGTAGTCGCGTTGCCCGACCCAGTCCCACCCACCGGTGTAGGGGTTGAATTCGTAGCCTTCCCGGTACTCGGAGGTGTAGCAGCCGCCTTTCTGCAGATAGCATTTCTCGCTCAGGAAGTGGGCGGTATCGCGCGACGTGCGCGGCCGGCGCTGCGGCACGACGACATAAGGCTGCGCGGGACCGATCAGGACGGGCGGCGCAATGAGCGTGGGGGCGGGCGTAACGATGATCGGCGCGGGCATCACAATCATCGGCGCAGGGGAGACGATGACCGGTGCGGGCCGAACGTAGGAATCCGGCGGGCCGAAGACTTGCCAGTTGCCCGGGTCCATCACCGCACATCCGGAAACCACAAAGGCAAGCGGCAAGACGAGGAGCAGGGCAAAGCGTCGGTGGAGCGCGACGCCGCGAGTGGGGCAAGCGCGTGACGCGGCTTGCGTTGACATGGCGTTCATGGGGACGTCGCGAATGAGAGGTTTGGGGCACTGTAACGTGCTCCTCGCGGCTATCCCGGGGTTCACTCCCCACTTTGGGGTATGTCCTTGCGGGTTCGGCTAGGCGGAACCCTTCGATGGATCGTCTGGTGGCTTGCCGGCGTTGGTCGACGCGCTGTCTTTCGCTTTGCGCTCCGACAGGCGCGGCTTGCGCGGCGCGTGGGCGAAGAGCATGTCGTAGAGCCAGCGCGGCAGGCACCGCATGGCGCACGCCACGATGCCCATGGGCCATGGCAGCACCGCGAAGCGCTTGCGACGCGCAATCGCTGAGGCCGCCTTGCGCGCGAACTTGTCCGAGTCCATCAGGAACGGCATGGGGAACGGATTGCCGTCGGTCATCGGTGTGCGAATGTAGCCGGGGGCAATCGTCACGACAGCGACCTTGTCGGCGCGCAATTCCACGCGCAGGCTTTCCAGATACGTCATTGCCGCCGCCTTCGACGCGCTGTAGGCGCCATGCCCCGGCAGCCCGCGCACGCCGGCCACGCTGCCGATGCCCACGAGTGTGCCGCGCTTGCGTTCGCGCATTGGCGCGACGAAGGGGCTGAAGGTGGCGACCATTGCCATCCAGTTGGTATCCATCACGGATGCGAAGTGCGGCAGATCGGCCGCGTCTTCCGTGTTCACGCCATGGCTGATGCCCGCATTGGCGATCACGATGTCCGGCACGCCGTGGCGCGACATGAAGTCGCCGGCCGCGGCGCGCAGGGCGAGCGCGTCGCGCACGTCGAGCGCATAGCAATGCACGGCATGCGGATGGGGCAGGGTGGCGGCAAGCGCGGTGAGCTTGTCGCCGCGACGGCCCACCAGCCCGAGGATCGCGCCCTCGGCGGCGTAGTGACGCGCGAGGGCTTCGCCCAATCCACTCGAGGCGCCCGTGATGAAGACTTTCGGTGATGTCGTGTGTGAGGCCATGTAATGCAAAAGCCCGGCCGGGGCCGGGCTTTGTGGGTGGCGAAGCTTACAGCTTCTTCGCGCGGATCTGGTTGATGATCGAGTCGGCGGTCTTGAGCGTCGCGTCGAACGTCTGCTGCTCGGTCGTGGCCGGCTTGCCGGCCTTTTGCATCGCGTCGCCCGAGGTGGCGGGCGAGACCAGATACTTGCCCTGGATCGCGATCGTCGGCACGCCGTCGATCTTGTAGTCCTGCCACGTCTTGTTGGCGGTCTTCACGTTGGCTTGTGTCGAGAAGCCGTTATAGGCGTCCATGTACTTCTGCTTGTCGATACCGAACTGCGCGAGGAAGTCGGCTTGCGTCTGCGCCGTCAGCAGGTAGTTATGCTTGACGTGGATTTCGTTGAAGACCTTCGGCGTGAGTTCGCCTTCGCGGCCCAGCGCGGTCAGTGCGTAGAACATGCGGGTGTGCGGCTCGAAGCGGTCCTGGAAGGCGACCGGCACGCGCTTGAACACGACATCCTTGCCCTGCTTCTTTACCCAGGCTTCGAGCGACGGCTCAAGCGCATTGCAGTGCGGGCAGCCGTACCAGAAGAATTCGGTCACTTCGATTTTGCCCGCGCCCGCCGACGTGGGCTGTGCCTGCGGCAACACCAGATAGTCGGCCCCCGCGACCGGTGCTTCGGGCGACGCCGAGGCCGCACCGGAGAGGAAACCGAAAGAAATCAGAACGGCACCAAGAAGTTTTTTCATGATCGTTGTTTAGGAGTGAAGCAGACGCGCCAGCAATCGGTTGAGCGGCGCTCCTGCGAAACCATATCCCGGATTCAGGCAAATTAGCCAGTGCGTATGACCGGCAATGGGCTGCCGGGTTCAACGGCCCGGCAATGCCGGATCCCCCCGAATGATGCGTTTTTTTCCGCGTTCGTGCTCGCGGGGTACATCTGTTTCGGGAGGAGAAACAAAAGGCGCTGCCCTATCGTGCAACGCCTTCTGCGTTCATTGCTTCGTGAAACGGATGACTGCCGTGTCGTAGCCGCCATCCTGCAGGCGTTGACGCACGTGGTTCATCTCGTCGAGCTTGCCGTACGGGCCGAGGCGCACGCGGTAGAGCGTGAGACCGTTCGCATCGCGCTGCGTGACCTTCGCCTCGAAGCCCGAGAGGGCCAGCTTGGCGCGCAGTTGTTCGGCGTCGTTTTGCGACTTGAACGCGCCAACCTGCAGGTAGTAACCCGTGTTG
Source organism: Pandoraea sp. (assembly GCA_031291335.1). GTDB lineage: Bacteria > Pseudomonadota > Gammaproteobacteria > Burkholderiales > Burkholderiaceae > Pandoraea. Next base: position 19,289 of record JARLJF010000008.1, read on the forward strand.
GCGTTATCCGTGGCGCTGGCGGGCGGCGTGGTCGGCGGGGCGACCGGTACCGTCGACTTCCCGTTGAGAATGTCGGCCGGCGATGGCTTCGTCTGCGCGGGTTGAGTCGCCGGTGCCGTCGGGGCGGAGGCCACCGGCGGTGTGGCCGGGGCGACCTGCGTTCCCGGCACGAGCGGCGACGTCACGGCCTGCGAATCCGAATCCGGCGTGGCCGGGGCTGACGCCGCGCCCGGCAGCGGCGTACGCGGCTGCAGGGCCTTGTTCGGATCGGGCGCTTGTGCGGCCGGCGAATTCTCGGCCGGACGCGGCGGCGTCTTTTCGACGAACGGGGTCGGCGTCTTCGTGATGTACAGCGCAACGACGACGGCAACGGCCAGCCCAACGATCAGGCCGAGCACGATGCCCAGAAAAGTACCGCCCCGCTGGCGGGGTGGTCGACGTGTGTTTGCCATCGAGTCGATTCCGTCCTTACAGAGTTCCGACGCGTTTGCGATTCGGAATGGTTGGGTAAATGGCGTGAACAGACCTTGCCGGACTTACATCTTGGCCGGGGCAGAGACACCCAGCACGGCAAGGCCGTTGCGCAGCACCTGACGCGTTGCCGCCAGCAGCGCCAGACGCGCCTGCTTCACGGTTTCGTCGTCGACCAGTACGCGATCGGAGTTGTAGAAGGAGTGGAACGCCCCCGCCAGATCGCGCAGATAGAAGGCCACGGCGTGCGGTGCCAGTTCCTCGGCGGCGCGCGTGAGCATGTCCGGGTATTCGGCGAGCAACTGCAGCAACGCGAGCGCGCGTTCGCTGTCGAGCGGCGCGAGGTCGGCGTTGAGCAGTTGGGCTTCGTCGCCACCCCACTGCTTCAGGATCGAGCAGATGCGCGCGTGCGCATACTGGACGTAATACACCGGGTTCTCGTCGTTCTGTTTGAGTGCGAGATCCACGTCGAACACGAATTCGGTGTCTGCCTTGCGCGAAATTAAGAAGAAACGCACGGCATCGCGACCACGGCGCAGGGCGTCTTCACGCTCGGTGGGGTCTGTCACTGGCGTTTCTGCCGTAATGCCGCCCGACCATTCGATCAGGTCGCGCACGGTCACGTAGCTGCCTGCGCGCTTGGAGATCTTCACCTCTTCGCCGTTGCGCATCACCGTGACCATCTTGTGCAGCACGTAGTCGGGGTAGCCCTTCGGAATGCCGATGCCCAGCGCCTGCAGGCCGGCGCGCACACGGGCGATCGTGCCGTGGTGGTCCGAGCCCTGCACGTTGATGACCTGATGGAAGCCGCGGTCCCACTTGCGCGTGTGATAGGCGACGTCCGGCACGAAGTACGTGTACGTGCCGTCGGACTTGCGCATCACGCGGTCCTTGTCGTCGCCGTAGTCGGTCGTACGCAGCCACAGCGCGCCTTCCTGTTCGTACGTGACGCCGGCATCGATGAGCGCCTGCACCGTGCGCTCGACGCTACCGTCGGCGTACAGCGACGATTCGAGGTAGTACTGATCGAAGATGACGCCGAACGTTTGCAGATCGATGTCTTGCTCGCGGCGCAGATACGCCACGGCGAACGCGCGAATCGAGTCGATGTCTTCGATCTCGCCGTTGCCGGTGACTGGCTCGCCATCGGACGCCTGCACGGTCTTGCCGGCAAGGAAGTCCTGCGCGATGTCGCCGATGTAGTCGCCGTTGTAGGCTGACTCCGGCCACTCGGCGTCACCTGGCTTGAAGCCGCGTGCACGTGCCTGAACCGAGGTCGTGAGCGTCTGGATTTGCACGCCGGCGTCGTTGTAATAGAACTCGCGATGGACCGGACGGCCCTGCGTGCCGAGCAATGCCGAGATCGTGTCGCCGAGTGCGGCCTGCCGGCCGTGACCCACGTGCAACGGGCCGGTCGGATTGGCCGAGACGAACTCGACGAGAACCGGGGCGGCTTCGTTGCTGGCGGCGCGGCGGCCGAAGGCTGCGCCCTCGGTCAGGATCGCGCGCGCGACCGATTGCTTGGTTGCATTGGCCAGGCGCAGGTTGATAAAGCCGGGACCGGCAATCTCGACAGCATCGACGAGACCCTTTGCGCGGGCGTCGGCGAGGATAGCGTCGGCAATCTTTTGCGCCAGCTCGCGCGGATTGGCGCGCAGCGGCTTGGCGAGTTGCATCGCCACGTTACAGGCCAGATCGCCGTGAGCGGCGACCTTGGGACGTTCGAGCAGGATGACAGGCGCGGTGCCGTCTGCGGGCATCAAACCGGCGACGACGTCGCCGATCAGCGCGACGAGAGCATTCTTTTGTGCGGGTAGCATTGGCGGGTGTTTCGGGTGCGTCCGGACACGTCCGGACAGGCAATTGAATCGTCAGCAACGGATTTTAACAGGTGTATGATGAAGTCACGGTACCCGCCGGTCCCTCTCCTTGTGTGACAAGCCCAGAGGCGGCGGTGGTGATAACGCGAACAGGGAGACAACTATGCTGGTAACGTTCAAGTCGCACGCCTCGCCCACGATCACCATGCTTGAAAATCTCGCGCAGTTTTTGCTCGGGCTGGTCGGCAAGAAGGTCGGCGAGCGAGGGGCGATCGGCGAAGACGAAATGGGCGAGGCCATCGCGAAGCTCGAGGCCGCCATCGCGGAAGACAATGCCGCCGCGAAGAAGGAAAGCGAGGGCAAGAAGTCGGATGAGCGCGACGAAGACGATCGTCTGCGTCTCGCGCAACGGGCCTACCCGCTGCTCGACATGCTGCGTGAGTCCCGCAAGGAAAACGTGGCCGTGATGTGGGAAGTGAGTAGTCGCTAAGTATTTGGCGTGGCGCGTCCGGTAAGGGCGCGTCCACCGTCCGAACGTAAGCAATAGAAAAAGAAAAAAGCAGGCCGCAAATCGCGGGCCTGCTTTTTTTGTGTCTTCTGGAAACGGGCCACCCCGGGCGAGGATTTCAGGTTCAGCCCCGAATGCCTAGGGCCTTGAACCATGGCGACGCCGATTCCTGGATGCAGCGCAGAGGCGTCGAACTTACTGTGCCTTGCCCGGCGCGTTATCCGGCGCATTCGTCGCGCCATTCCCCGTATTGCCATTGTTCGGGGTCTTCTTGGTGCTATGACGCGGTTGCTGTGCCTTCGCGTTCGGATGCGGGTCTGACGGCGTCATCGTCTGGGCGCTCGGCGTCGGGGCCTGGCGCGAGTTTGGCGAAGCCTGGGTAGGCATCGGGGTCGACGGGTCCGTCGTGGTACCGCCGCCAGCACCGGCACCGCCACCCCCGGCACCTTGAGCGAAACTCAGTGCCGAAGCACCGGCGAGGGTCAGGGCAGCAACCGAAATAATCAGCTTCTTCATCAGATGGACTCCTTGGCTTTGCGCTGCACACGAAAGGAACATTTGTCGTGCAGGCATCACTTGCGTTAGTGAGATTCCAGTCTATGAAGCCGCAGCCTACGGTGCTGTAAGGCTTTGTAATCGTTTGTAATTCGGCTTTTTCCCTACGCCTTTCGTCATCCTTTTCGCCGCTGTTTTAGCCATCGCTTTCGCCGTGCGCACCGTACATCTTGCTGCGCCTTTAGTCATCCGAACGGCTGGACCAGAACACCTGATTGACGCCGGGCAGCGTTTCGAGATGATCGGTGAGCGCATCGAGTTCGCCGGCTTTGACGGCCGTGGGCAGCAGCAGCGCCTCGATCTCGACTTCTGCCTCGCCGAACGGGTGAATGTCCAGTGCGCGCACCGGATAGTTCGACGCTTCGAGCCAGGCTTCCACCTTGTCGAGCACGTCGCGCTGCGTGGTACGTGCGCAGATGACGGACAGCGCGTAAGTCGCTTCCGACGTCGCCTCGTTGATCGGGGCGCGGTTGATGCGGTTCACGACAGGGCGCAACAGCGTGTTGGCGGCCAGCACGAAAGCCGCGACAACAATGGCTTCGATGATCAGGCTCGCGCCGGCGGCGGCGCCAACAGCGGCCGAGCCCCAGAGGGTGGCGGCCGTGTTCAGGCCTCGCACGGAGGCGCCGTCCTTCATGATCGCGCCCGCGCCGAGGAAGCCGACACCCGACACCACATAGGCGATCACGCGGGTATCGCCCGGCATGAGCCGCATCGACAAGTCGACGAAGGCGGCGGCGCCCACGGCCACGAGCACATTGGTCCGCAAGCCGGCCGTGCGTTGGCGGACTTGTCGTTCCACGCCGATGATCGCACCCAGAACGAACGCGACGAAGAGCGAGACGGCGGTGTTGAGCAGCGGAAGGAGCTGGAAATTCTGGATGCTTTGCAGTGCGTGCATGGAACGTCTCGAAGTGAGCCAGCCGGCATAGGGCATGAGGCAGGGGGCCGGTGACCGGGGACCCAATCAAATCGGATCAGCCCGAACGGGCGGGACACTACGCTTCGGTTGCGACAGGCACATGACACCGGAGAAGGCAGACGGCGGGTCTGTCCGGTCGCCGGTCAGGTGGCCATCATCGTCGCGTCGCGGCCTCAGTGCGCCGCCGCGATTATGGCATCCGGACCCGGCGCGCGGTAGTCATACCGCCCGCCGGATCGCTTTACGGGGATGTGGCTACGACAGTTGCGGTGCGAGCAGACGCCGGGCGGTCGCTTCGTCCACGTTGGCCCGTTCCATGAAGTCTTCGACCTGATCGGGGCCGATCTTGCCGACGCTGAAGTACGTGCTGTCCGGATGCGACAGATAGAAACCCGAGACGCTCGCGGCGGGCAGCATGGCGAGCGATTCCGTCACGCTCATGTTGATCTCGTGGGCCTGCAGGTACTGGAACATCGGGCCCTTGACGGAGTGCTCCGGGCAAGCCGGATAGCCCGGTGCCGGACGAATGCCGACGTACGCTTCCTTGATGAGATCGTCGTTATCCAACTGTTCGGCGCTCGCGTAGCCCCAGAAGTCGCGACGCACGCGTGCGTGCATGCACTCGGCGAACGCTTCGGCCAGGCGGTCCGCCAGGGCCTTGAGCATGATCGCGCTGTAGTCGTCGTGATTGGCGAGGAAGCCGGCTTCCTTCGCGTCGACACCGAGGCCTGCCGTGACCGCGAACACGCCGATGTAGTCGGCCACACCGCTGTCCTTGGGCGCGATAAAGTCGGCCAGCGAACGGTTCGGGCGACGCACGCCATCCACGACGGGACGTTCGCTCTGTTGACGCAGGTTGTGCCACGTGAAGGCGACTTCCGTACGCGATTCGTCGGTATAGATCTCGACGTCGTCGTCGCCGACCACGTTGGCGGGCAGCATCGCGATCACGCCGTTGGCCGTCAGCCAGCGGCCCTTGATCAGTCGATTCAGCATCTCCTTGCCGTCAGCGAAGACACGCCGTGCCGAGTCGCCGACGATGTCGTCGGTCAGAATCGCCGGGTAGGGGCCTGCGAGGTCCCACGTCTGGAAGAACGGGCCCCAGTCGATGAATTCTGCCAACTCGGCGAGATCGTAGTTCTTGAAGAGACGACGGCCGATGAACTTCGGCTTCGGCGGAACGTAGGTCGACCAATCGACCTTGAACTTGTTCTCGCGGGCGGTCGCGAGCGAGACCATCGGCGTGGCCTTGCGGTTCGCGTGTTGCTGACGCACACGCTCGTAATCCGTCTTGATCTCTGCGAGGTAGCGCTCGGCGGCATCGTCCGAGAGCAGGTTCGAGGCGACCGACACGGAGCGCGACGCGTCCGGCACGTAGATCACCGGGCCATCGTAGTGCGGCGCGATCTTCACGGCGGTGTGCACGCGCGAAGTCGTCGCACCGCCGATCAGCAGCGGGATGTTGCGCAGGCGGAAGTATTCGTCGCGCTGCATTTCCGAAGCGACGTACGCCATCTCTTCGAGGCTCGGCGTAATGAGGCCCGACAGGCCGATGATGTCCGCGCCTTCTTCCTTCGCCTTGGAGAGGATTTCGGCGCACGGCACCATCACACCCATGTTGACGACTTCGAAGTTATTGCACTGAAGCACCACGGTCACGATGTTCTTGCCGATGTCGTGCACATCGCCCTTGACCGTGGCGATCACGATCTTGCCCTTCGAGCGAACGTCTTCACCGGCAGCGGCCATGCGGGCCTTTTCTTCTTCGATGAAGGGCACCAGATGCGCGACGGCCTGCTTCATCACGCGCGCGCTCTTCACGACCTGCGGCAGGAACATCTTGCCCGCGCCGAACAGATCGCCCACGACGTTCATCCCGTCCATGAGCGGGCCTTCGATCACCTGAATCGGACGGCCGCCCGCGTCGAAAATCTTCTGACGGACTTCTTCGGTATCTTCGACGATGAAGGTCGTAATGCCGTGCACCAGCGCGTGCGCGAGACGCGCTTCGACCGGCTGATTGCGCCACTCCAGGTTCTCTTCGCGCTTTTGCGCCCCGCCCTTGAAGCGGTCGGCGATTTCCAGCAGACGTTCGGTACTGTCGTCGCGGCGGTTGAGCACCACGTCTTCGACACGCTCACGCAATTCGGCGTCGAGGTTTTCGTACACGCCGAGCTGGCCGGCGTTGACGATACCCATGTCCATGCCGGCCTGAATCGCGTGGTACAGGAACACGGTGTGAATCGCTTCACGCACGAGGTCGTTGCCGCGGAACGAGAACGAGACATTCGACACGCCGCCGCTGATCTTCGCGCCGGGCAGATTCTGCTTGATCCAGCGCGTGGCGTTGATGAAGTCGACCGCGTAGTTGTTGTGCTCTTCGATGCCGGTGGCCACCGCGAAGATGTTCGGGTCGAAGATGATGTCTTCCGGCGGGAAGCCCACTTCGTCGACGAGCACGCGATAGCTGCGCTCGCAGATCTGGGTCTTGCGCGCGTAGGTGTCGGCCTGCCCCTGTTCGTCGAAAGCCATGACCACGGCAGCGGCGCCATAGCGGCGAATGCGCTTGGCGTGATGGACGAACGCTTCCTTGCCTTCCTTGAGCGAGATCGAATTGACGATGGCCTTGCCCTGCACGCACTTCAGGCCCGCCTCGATCACCTCCCACTTCGACGAGTCGATCATGATCGGCACGCGCGCAATGTCCGGCTCGGAGGCGATCAGGTTCATGAAGCGCACCATCGCCGCCTTGGAGTCGAGCATTGCCTCGTCCATGTTGATATCGATGACCTGCGCGCCGTTCTCGACTTGCTGACGGGCGACCGCCAGCGCTTCATCGAACTGGCCGTTCAGGATCATGCGCGCGAACGCTTTCGAACCCGTGACGTTGGTACGTTCGCCGACGTTCACGAAAAGCGTGCCCTCGCCAATGTTGAAGGGCTCAAGCCCGGACAGGCGCATCGGCTGCACTGGCTCAACAGGCTTCAGGAAGGGCGTTTGGCTCATGGGGCAATCCGTTCAGTGGTTGGCGCGCCTGTCATGGCGATCGCGTGGTGGCGATGGCGGCGCGCCGGGCTTCTTGCAATCAGTCTTGTTGTCTTGTTGTCTTCAGGCAGACGGGTGCGTTATTTGTCTATTCGTCGCGCATGTCGTCGCTATCGGCATTGCGGTACTGCGAGGGCCAGCGGCGCGGTTTCACGTCTGCGAGCACCTTGGCGATCTCGGCAATGTGCGCCGGGGTGGTGCCGCAGCAGCCGCCCGCCAGATTCACGAGGCCCGCCTGCGCGAATTCCTTGAGCAGGCCCGAGGTCACGTCCGGCGTCTCGTCGAAGCCCGTGTCGCTCATTGGGTTGGGCAGGCCGGCGTTCGGGTAGACCGACACGTACGTGTTGCACAGCTTGGCCAACTCGGCGATGTACGGACGCATGAGCGTCGCGCCGAGCGCGCAGTTCAGGCCGAACGTGAGCGGACGGGCGTGACGCAGCGAATTCCAGAAGGCCTCGACCGTCTGGCCGGACAGAATGCGTCCGGAGGCGTCGGTGACGGTGCCCGAGATCATGATCGGCAGCACTTCGCCGGTGTCTTCGAACAGTTCGTCGATGGCGAAGAGCGCGGCCTTGGCGTTGAGCGTATCGAAGATCGTCTCGACGAGGAACAGGTCGACGCCGCCTTCGAGCAGCGATTTGGCCTGCGCGTAATAGGCGTCGCGCAGTTGGTCGAAGTCGATGTTGCGTGCGCCGGGGTCGTTCACGTCCGGGCTGATGCTCGCGGTCTTGGGCGTCGGGCCGATGGCGCCGGCGGCGAAGCGCGGCTTCTCGGGCGTGCTGAACGCTTCACAGGCTTCGCGTGCCAGACGCGCCGACTCGCGGTTCATCTCGTCGGCCAGATCTTCCATGTGATAGTCGCCCTGCGCGATCGTCGTCGCCCCGAACGTGTTCGTCTCGAGGATATCGGCGCCGGCGGTGAGGTACTGGCGGTGAATCTCGCTGATGACGTCCGGGCGCGTGAGCGAGAGCAACTCGTTGTTGCCTTTGACGTCATGCGCGAAGTCCGCAAAGCGCTCGCCGCGGTATTGCGCCTCGCCCAGCTTGTACTGCTGGATCATCGTCCCCATGGCGCCGTCCAGAATCAGAATGCGCGATTCGAGCAGCGCAGGCAGCGCCTGACCACGCGTGTAGCGGGTCTGCACAGGGGCCTGAGCCGTGGTCGGTGCGGCAGATGGGGTTGCGGTGGTCATGACGGACGTCGCCTTGGAGTGGCCGGAAAACCTATAATTGTAATGGTTTTCGCGCCTCTCGCCCGCGCGCCGCTGCCTGCCGGGCACCGTCACCAGGGCGGGCGGCACCGATTCACGACGTGTGCGTGCCCCCGTTTTCAACCTCTTTTGCCAACGATATGGAATTCCTGCTCCCGAGCGCTGCCCACCAGTTTTTGCAAGCTAACGCCAGCGCCTTGTTCGTCGACTGCCGCAGCGAGATGGAATATCTGTTCGTCGGACACCCGGCCGGGGCGATCCATGTAGCCTGGAACGACGGCCCGGATTGGGAAATCAATCCCCACTTCGTCCCGAGCGTACGCAAGCTCGCCGGCGCGGGGGGCGAGCGTCCCGTGATGCTGATCTGCCGCAGCGGCAACCGCAGCACTGCGGCCGGTGAGGCGCTCGAGGCAGCCGGCTTTCGCAATGTCTACGGGGTACTGCACGGTTTCGAGGGCGATCTGGATGCGACGCATCACCGCAATGCGGTGAACGGCTGGCGCTTCGACGGATTGCCGTGGGAGCAGTGCTGACGGGCGGTGCGCGGGAAAACTGGGGAATGAAGTGACGTAGAAGTCTGACATTGCGTCAAGCTTCCGCACCATGAAAAAACCCTCGCTGCGGCGAGGGTTTTTCGTGTGGCGGTACCGCGTGCGGCGTTGGCGTCAGTGGAGCACGACCGGGTTCGTCATGAAGGTGTCGAACTGTCCGAGGAATTCATCGACTTCGTCCTCGGAGGGTTCGGAGGCGATCAACTTCTGCACTTCTTCACGGAATTGCCGGGCAAGCGTGCCGTCGAGGAAAATCTCACGGCCAGCGGTTTTGTCCACGATTTCATAGCCGCCAGCAGACAGGGAGTGATTTCCGTTATCAGCGGAAAACTCCACGACACAATAGTTCGGGCTGTTGTAAATCATGAGCATGGCAACTCTCCTGGTGTTCCTGCATGGTCCTTGATAACCCACATAGGGGCGACGCGGCGCGATTTCAAGAGGCAGTGCCCCATGATTCGCTTATCGGCACACCGGCTGACGAATTCAATGGTTTTTGCCCTCCTTGTCAAAGGTCCCGTTTCAGGTCCCGCTGGTTGCAGGGTTCAGACGTTAGAGGCGGCTCCCTGTAAAAATGTTGCAAGGGCATTGGTTACGAACTGTTTCTGCTCGACGATCGACAGGTGTGCCGCGTCGGGCACGATCTCCAGCCGGGCGTCCGTAATGCCATCAGCCAGGCGCCGGGCCACGGCCGGCGGGGTTGAGGGATCGTTCTCCCCGACGAGCACCAGTGTCGGTGCTTCGATCTCCGGCAAACGTGTTCGCACATCGAACGCGGCCAGCGCTTCGCACGAGGCGGCAAAGCCTTCCGGATGCGCGTTTGCCACGAGTGCCCGAATGCGTTCGGCTTGTTCGGGATGGCGCTTGCGGAATCGCTCGCCGAGCCAGCGCGTCAGCGTGCCGTCGGCCAGCGCCTTCATGCCGTGCTCACGGGCCTGGACAGCACGCTCCAGAAATACCTTCGCATCGGCGTCGTCGTAGCCTGCGGTGGTGTCGATCAGCGTCAGGCTGACAATGCGCTCGGGCGCGTCCAGCGCCACTTGCTGAGCGACGGCGCCGCCCATCGAAATGCCGACGAAGTGCGTTCTCGGGACTTCCAGCGAACTGAGCAAGGCGGTCGCGTCGGCCGCCAGTTGCCCGATGGTGTACGGGCCGCGTGGCACGTCGCTGCCGCCATGGCCGCGACTGTCGTAACGGAGAACCCGGAAGTGTGCCGTGAGGTCGGGCATCAGATCGTCCCAGACCGTGAGATCCGCACCCAACGGATGCGCCAGCGTCAGCCACGGGCCGTGGCCGTCCACCGTGTAATGAATCGATGCACCGTTGGCACTGACTTTCATGGTGAGCGGCCTCCCTGATCTCGTCGATGCATTTGCGAACGAAGTGGTGCCGATGCAGTGGGACGATTCCGATTATGTCAGGAACCTTCGACTTGTGCAGGGCGTTTCGTAGTAGTGAGGCAACACTTTGCCGTATCACCGCGTCACGCCTGCATCGCTCGACTTTCTAACCAATGGAGACCGCGTCCCCGGGAGGGTCGCTCAGCGGCGTCACTGGGCCGATTTCTGCGTGAAGATCAGTTCGAATTCGTTGCCCGAAGGTTCGATCTGTTTGACGCGCACCGGTAGCCAGTCGAGCGACGGCGCGAGCCAGATGTCGACACGTCGCTCATCGCCCGCCTTGCGAGGCAGGCGGGTGAAGTGGCGGGTCTCGAGGTAGCCCTGCGGCGTGCGCAGGGTTTCGCTGCCAACGTACTGCACGGGCCACACTTCGCTGCTGTCCGTGTCGACCACGGTGAACTCGTGCGTTACGCCGACCTGGGTATAGCGCTCCGGGTTGCCTCTCGCGTAGCTCGCCAGTTGCATCATCACGCTGAAGCGGTCCTGTGCGCCGGGCGCCAGGGGCACGGACTGACCTGAGCGCGTGAAGGTCAGCGTTGGTGTGCCGTCACGATGGAACGTGGTGGTGTACTCGGCGCGACGTCCCCGTTTTTCCACATAGCGGGATGGCGCAATCCCGTTCGCGTCGAAACCGCCTTCGCTGATGAACTCGAACGTGCCGAAGAAGATGATCGGCACCGCCACCCGCAAACGGTAATGCCCGTTCTCGTTCACCCAATGCAACTCGCCGGTCTGGTTGCGAACGCCGTTCATCAGCGCGTCGTACGTCAGCGTGACCGATGGGGGCGGGTCGAACTTGTCGCCATTGGCGGCGGCCGTCAGCGCGGGGCCTGCCGGCGCAGAGGCTTGAGCGCTGCTGGCGGGCGCATCGGGCGTATTCCCTTCGCCGGCGACCGTCTCCGAGGCCGCTTGAGGACCGGGCGTGTCGTCCGTTGCGGGGGCGGCAAGCGTATCGGGCGGCGCGGGTTGTGCCGGTTTGGGTGGACGCGGCTTGTCCACCGGCTTGCGTGCCGGGGGCGCGGGCGGTGCGGGGGGCGCGATGGGTTTAAGCGGGATCAGCGTGATCGGAATGTCGGGAATCGGCGTGTCGTCGAGCGTAGTCCGATGACTGGCGACCCAGAGCGCGATGAGCAGGTGCGCGATCAACACGGCCGCCAGCACGCTCGCCCAGGCGATCCAGCGCCCGCGCGAGCGCGGCGGCGTCGGGCCGGAGGGCGTCGACACAGCGTCGCTGGAATCGTCGGGAGCCGGGGGCACGTTAGGCGCTGTTTGGCGAGAAGGGCGAGGAACGCGTGATGACAAGAGAATCGATAAGCCGGAACGTCAGGACATCAGGATCGCACATTGCGATGAACTCGGTTCGACAGATCCGGTGGCGGGCCGTTCATGGCGCGGTGGCACGGTGACACGGTGACACGGCGAAACGGCGAAAGCGGTGACATTCCGAGCGGCCGCACGATGGCGGCGGCTCGGTCCTCATCGGTCAAGGCTTGGCGCCCGGGGCGTGCGAATGGCCGAGATCGGCCGAGAGTTGTTGCGCGAGCGTGCGCAGGGCGGTGTCGATCGGGCCGCCCCAACTGGCGTCGAACCGGCTCTCCGGGCCCAGCGCCATGAGGCCCATCACGAGTTGCCCGGTGGCGTCGAACACCGGCATGCAGAACGCATTGACGGACGGCAGCACGGTGCCTTCGACGCGTGACGCCCGGTGCGCCCGCACCTCTGCGAGCACGGCGTCGTACTGGGCGCGCGTGGCGGGCAGGTGATGCCGCGACGCGTGTTGCAGGGTGGAGAGGGCGGCGTCGATGAGCGGTGCGGTCTGGCGTTCCGGGAGGTATGCGGCGAACAGACGGCCGGCGGCCGATTCGAGCATGGGCATGACATCGCCCAGGCGGAGTGGCACGCGCATCGGGAAGGTTGAGTCGAGCCAGTGCACGACAGTTGGCCCCTGATTTCCCCAGACGGCGAGTCCTACGGTTTGATCGATAGCGTCGCGCAATTCGGACAGCGCGAAGCGGGCGGCCTTGAAGGCGTCGATGCGGGCCAGATGCGCGAGACCCATGCGAAGCGTGAACGGTCCGAGGTCGTAACGCCCGCTCACCGGGTCTTGCACGATGAGGCCGAGCCGCTGAAAGCTCACGAGATAGCGGTGCGCTTTGGCGGGGTTCATGCCGGCGGCGTGCGCGAGGTCGCGCAGCATCATGGCGTTCGACGCTTCGGTCAGCACCTCGATCAGCCGGAAGCCTACTTCGATGGATTGGATGCCCGAGCGGGTTTTCTCCTCGTCGCGGGTGGCCGTGTTGTCGTCGTTGTCGATCTTGTTGTCTTGGTCAGGCACTGTCATGTGTCTCCGTCTTCGCCTATGTCTTGATCTTCTTGTTCGCCTTCGCGGCGGCGCCGGGCCTCGTTGATGCGAGACGTGCGCCATCGGTGCTGCCTGGGAATCGTTGGGCGATACCGGCCGATGGTGGGCCGATGCCGTCAGGTAGAATCTTCGGCTTCAAGCGCCATTCTATCGGGCCAGAGACAGCCCGCAGACTCCAACACATGAAACTCGCTACCCGTAAGGACGGCACCCGCGACGGTCAGTTGATCGTCGTGTCGCGCGACCTGTCGATCGCCTGTATTGCCGACGCCATTGCCCCCACGCTGCAACGCGTACTCGACGACTGGACGTTTTACGCCCCCCAGCTCCAGACGCTCTACACCGAACTGAACCACCATCGTGCGCGCAACGCCTTCGCGTTCGACCCAACTGAGTGCATGGCACCGCTGCCTCGTGCGTACCAATGGGCGGACGGTTCGGCGTATGTGAATCACGTCGAGTTGGTGCGCAAGGCGCGCGGGGCGGAGATGCCGCCCGAGTTCTGGACTGATCCGCTCATGTATCAGGGGGGAAGCGACGACTTCATCGGGCCGACGGACGACATCGTGTGTGCGTCGGAGGATTTCGGCATCGACTTCGAGGCTGAGGTGGCGGTGGTGACGTCGGACGTACCGATGGGTGCGAGCCCGGCGCGCGCGCTCGAGGGTGTTCGCCTGCTGATGTTGGTCAACGATGTGAGCTTGCGCAACTTGATTCCGGCTGAGTTGGCCAAGGGTTTCGGCTTCTTCCAGAGCAAGCCGGCGAGCAGTTTCTCGCCGGTGGCGATCACACCGGACGAACTGGGTGATGCGTGGCAGGGTGGTCGCGTGCACCGTCCGCTCACGGTGAAGTGGAACGACAAGAAGTATGGCGCTCCTGAATGTGGCGAGGATATGGTGTTCGACTTCGGCCAGCTTGTGGCGCACGTCTGCAAGACGCGCAATGTACGGGCGGGCACGATCGTAGGCTCGGGCACGATATCAAACAAGGATCGTAGCCGGGGCAGTGCGTGTATTGCGGAGAAGCGAATGTTGGAGACGATTGACAAGGGGGCACCGGAGACGGCGTTCATGCGGTACGGTGATCGAGTGCGTATCGAAATGTTCGATGCGCAGGGCAAGTCGATCTTCGGCGCCATCGACCAGGCGGTTTCCCCGTTGGACGAGTAAAAAAAACGGGAACAGGTATCGATCGAAGCACAGAAAGCGTGGAACGAGATGGACCGGGGCCCCTTTCTGCAGCGAGTTGGGTTTATGTCTGAGAGGCGGAAAGGGGCCCCGGTCCATCTGCGGGGAGGTGTTGGAATGTGACAAACCAGCCCAAACGAGGCCCCTTACGGCCAGTGAGGTACACGTCCCTAGGGTGAACCCGGATATGGCTGAGAATTCCGCCTCCGCTATTCTTTGTCTCCTTGAGTCGGTTCGCACCCCTATCGGGCGAGCGAGGCGGCCCTAACTTTCGCCGGCGCGGCGCGAGGCGTCCGTCCCGGGCGTCGGCGTAAAAAAAACCAGCGCAGGCCAGACCAGGAGATTTTCCATGCGAAACCCCGTGCGCACTGCCCTGTTGGGTGCGATGTTGCTGGCGTTGGCTGGCGGCGCTGCCGCTCAGGTCAAGATTGGCGTGAGCATCTCGCTCACCGGCCCCGCCGCCTCGCTCGGCATTCCTGCGCGCAACACGGTCACCATGTTGCCGACCGAAATCGGTGGTCAGAAGGTCGACTACATCGTGCTCGATGACGCGTCGGATACCACGACCGCTGTTCAGAACACCAAGAAACTCATCTCCGAGAATCACGTCGACGCGATTATCGGGTCGTCGATCACGCCGAACACGCTGGCGATGCTTGATGTGATTGCCAGCGGGACCACGCCGACGATCTCGCTGGCTTCGTCCGCTCGCATCATCGAGCCGGTGGACGCCAAGCGATACTGGATGTTCAAGACCCCGCAGACCGATGCGCAAATGGCCTCGGCCATTGCTGAGCATGCGAGCCGCCACGGCGTGAAGACCATGGCGTTCATCGGTCAGGGAGATGCACTGGGCGAAGCGTTCTATGAAGAGGTCGCCAAGTTCGCCGGGCTGCATAAGATCAAGATGGTTGCCAACGAGCGCTTCGCGCGCACCGATCCGAGCGTGACGGGCCAGATCCTGAAGATCATGGCGACCAATCCGGACGCCGTCGTGGTGGGTGCGGCCGGCACGCCTGCCGCGTTGCCGCCGAAGGCGCTGGCCGAGCGTGGCTACAAGGGTCTCGTGTATCACAACCATGGTGTGGGCAATAACGACTTCCTGCGCGTGTGCGGCAAGGACTGCAACAACACGTACCTGCCGGCGAGCCCGGTGCTCGTGGCGTCGCAGTTGCCGAACGATCATCCGGCCAAGACCGTCGCGCTCGACTACATCAAGAAGTACGAAGCCAAGTACGGTGCCGGCACGGTGGCGGCCTTCGGTTCGTATGCGTGGGATGCCGGCATCCTGCTTCAGCGCGCAATTCCGATTGCGTTGAAGACGGCCAAGCCGGGCACGCCGGAATTCCGCAAGGCGCTGCGCGATGCGCTTGAGACCAGCAAGGAAGTGCACGTGTCGAACGGCGTGATCAACATGAGCCCGACCGATCACCTTGGCCTCGATCAACGTGCGCGCGTGATGGTCAAGATCGAGAATGGCAAGTGGTTGCTCGCGCCGTGAGCGTGGTGCGGACGTGGTGAGCACGGCCGATAAATGAATGATGGATGTGCCGCGCCCGACGTCGCGCACATCCCCCCGTTGACCGTCGGCGGCGCTGGCTTCGGCCGGTGCCGCTGTTTCCCAATCCCCGCCTGTGCGGGGATATTTTTTTGGAGCGGTAAGCCATGTCGCAAGATCCGTATCAACACTACCAGTCGCTGCAGTTCAAGCGGCATCCCAACGGTGTGCTCGAACTCATCATGGGGGCCGGGGCGAACAAGAGCGGCTTGTCGACGGCCGACCATCAGATGCATCGGGAGCTGGCCGACGTGTGGCGCGATATCGACCGCGACACCGAGACGCGTGCCGTTGTCATTCGCGGGGAAGGCAAAGGCTTCTCCGGTGGCGGCGATCTGTCGCTCGTGGAAGACATGGCCGACGATTTTGCTGTGCGCGCACGGGTATGGCGCGAGGCGCGCGACCTCGTCTACAACGTGATCAATTGCAGCAAGCCGATCGTCTCGGCCATGCACGGCCCGGCGGTCGGTGCCGGACTGGTCGCGGGGCTGCTTGCGGATATTTCCATCGCGGCGAAGAACGCGCGCATCATCGACGGTCACACCCGACTGGGCGTGGCGGCAGGCGATCATGCCGCTATCGTGTGGCCGCTGTTGTGCGGCATGGCCAAGGCGAAGTACTACCTGCTGCTGTGCGAGCCGGTGTCGGGCGAGGAAGCCGAGCGCATCGGACTCGTATCGCTCACGGTCGACGAAGCGGACTTGCTGCCCAAAGCCTTCGAAGTGGCGGACAAGCTCGCGCGCGGCTCGACCACGGCCATTCGCTGGACCAAGTACGCGCTCAACAACTGGCTGCGTAGCGCAGGACCGTCGTTCGATGCGTCGCTGGCGCTGGAATTCATGGGCTTCGCCGGCCCGGACGTGCGCGAGGGCATCGCCTCGCTGCGCGAACGTCGTGCGCCGGACTACGGCGGCGACGCACCGTTCTGACACACCACTGGCGCAGGCTCGGCGTATGATCGATATCCATACGCCCGCTGCGGCTTCGTGCCCGATGAGCGCGCTCAATGCGCGTGGTTTGACGAGACCGGCCTGCAGGCCGTCCGTCCCCGACTGTGACTGGAGACTGTAATGAGCGATTCGACGAGTGCCATGCCCAACGGCTTCGACATTCTCAAGAAGATGTGGGAAGCCTTCAGCCCGCCAGCGACCTTCACCTCGCCGCTCACGCAGTTGATGCAGAGCGCTGCGCCGTTGCTCGACCCCGATGAAATCGAGAATCGCATCGCGGAGATGCGTGCGGTGGAGCAGTGGCTCACGCTCAATTTGAACGTGCTGCGCTCGACCATCCAGGCTTTCGAAGTGCAACGCGCGACGTACGCGACGCTGCGTGCCTTCGGCTCCGGCACCTATGGGGCGTCGAGCGGTGCCGATACGGGCACGACGAGTGCCCCGGAAAGCGGCGCGGCGTTCACATCGCCTTTCAGTCAGGCGGGCGCGGCCAACTTCTGGCGTTCGCCGTTTGCATCGGCGGAACCGGCGCAGGATGTCGAATCGCAAGCCCGTGCCCCGGAACCTGAGTCGGAACCCGAACCGCAAGCCGCGGCCGCCGACGAGGAAGCGCCGCGTGAGGGTGGTGGCGCCGAATCGCCGTTTGCTCAGGCGGGTAATGCCTACGGAGCGCTCGATCCGTCGCTATGGTTCAACGCCATGCGCGCGCAGTTCGATCAGATTGCCGCTGCCGCGCAGGCGGCCGGCATGTCGGCCGCACAAATGACGGAAGCGGCAGCGGCGCAGATGTCCGAGGCGGCCACCAAGGCGACGCATGCCACGCAGGCCAAATCGGAGGGGCCGGGATCGGGATCGGGTTCGGCGAAGGCATCGGACAAGGCGCCGGGCAAGACGGGCGCGACGGCCAAACGTGCTACCGGCGCAAAGAAGGCGGCGAGCAAGACCGCCGCCAAGCCTGCGCCGGCCAGCAAGAAGCCGCCGGCGAAATCGGCCGCGGCCAAGACGTCTGCGAAGACATCGGCAAAGACGCCCGCGGAGAAGCCGGCCCCCGCCGCAGGCAAGACGTCGGGGAAGCCATCCACTTGGAAGTGGTAAGCAACGACAGCGCCGTCGAGCCGATGACGCCCGCCGTAGTAAAAAGCGGCTGAAGCCACGACGATGGCGACAACAAGCGCAACGACAGCAAAGGCAGGAGGAGGCCTCCCATGATTTCAGGCGAACGAACCGGTCTCGTCCTGATGGGCGGTGGTGCACGTGCCGCATATCAGGTGGGTGTGCTCGCGGCAATTGCCGCGATACAGCGCGAAGTCCTGCCGTCGCGGCGCGCGATTCCGTTTCCCATTGTCTGCGGCACCTCGGCCGGTGCGATCAACGCCGCGGCGCTTGCCTCGCACGCCGACGATTTCCAGCACGGTGTCATGAAGCTCGACGCCGTGTGGCGCCAGTTCCACGCCGGCCAGGTGTTCCGCGCGGACTCACTGGGCATGGCGGGTACCGGCGCGCGCTGGCTTGCGGCGCTTTCACTCGGCTGGGCGCTGCGCCGTTCGCCGCGTTCATTATTCGACTGGTCGCCGCTCGCCGATATGTTGCGCAGCGCGATCCGTCTCGAGCGGCTGCCCGAAGTGTTTGCGTCCGGTGCGCTCGGGGCCCTGTCAGTGACCGCGTTGTCATACTCGTCGGGCAAACACGTCACCTTCTATCAAAGCGCTGAGCCGATTCAGGCGTGGAAGCGTTCGCTACGTCTGGCACGCGCGGTGCCGTTGACCGTCGAACACTTGCTGGCGTCGAGCGCAATTCCGTTTCTCTTCCCGGCCATCGAACTCGATCTCGACGGCCAGGCCGAGTATTTCGGTGATGGGTCGATGCGCCAGATCGCACCGCTCAGCCCGCCGATTCATCTCGGCGCCACCCGCATACTGATTATTGGCGCGGCCCACGGGCAGTACGGGCTCGACAGTAGCGGCGAGCGTATCGCCGGTTATCCGAGTCTCGCCCAGATCGGCGGGCAGGCGCTCGCGAGTGTGTTCATCGACGGATTGTCGGCCGATCTGGAACGTTTGCAGCACATCAACAACGTGCTGCGGCACGTGCCGGAAGCGCATCGCGAGTCGAGCGGCTGGCGGCCCATCGAGACGCTGGTGATCTCTCCGAGTCAACGCCTCGAGCCGATTGCGGCGCGTCACTTGCAACAGTTGCCGCGTGCCGTGCGCACGATGCTCGGCGCGATCGGGGCAGATGAGGCGCGGGGCGCGGCGTTCGCGAGCTATCTGCTGTTCGAATCGTCGTACACTCAGGAACTCATTGCGTTGGGCGAGGCCGATGCTTACGCGCAACGCGACGCGATTGCCGCGTGGCTCGTGGCCGAGGCGGATGGCACCAGCCCGTTCGACGATGTCGAAGCCGGCGCAGTCGGTGGCGTCGAATTGTCGGCGAACTCACCGTTGTCCTTAGACCCGTCCAACGCCGTTGCGGGTACCGGCAAGCCGGCGGCATGAGTCCGCCGTCTTCAAGAAATCACACGCCTATGTCGAAATCCTCCGTGACCTGTCCCTACCCGTCGACGTTCTGGCGCGATCCGGCGTTGCCGTTTATCGAAGCGCGTGAAGTGCTCGACGGGCGTCGCGTGTGCTACGCGCTGCACAGTCATGAGACGTTTTCCATCGGCGCCGTGACGGGGGGACGGAGTACCTATCTGAATGGCCGGGCACGCGAGACGGTAGGGCGAGGTAGCGTCGTGGTGATGAACCCCGATGCGGTGCACGCGTGTAATCCCATTGGCGACGAGGCGTGGGCCTATCGCATGCTGTTCGTCGACACCGCGTGGTTGCGAGAATTGCAGCGGGAGTTGGGCTTCGGTCACGGACAGGATCTGCATTTGTTCGATCCCATGTCGTCGACCGACGTAATGCTTTACGAAGGGTTGAACCGGCTCTACGACGTTTGCACCGACACCACGCGTGACCGGCTCGAGCGCGAGAGTGTCGTGCAGCAGTTTTTCATCGATGCGCATGAGCGCTTGAATCCCGCGCCGCAGCCGATGCACGACGACTCGCACAAGTTGCGCGAGGCCGCCGACTTCATCCGCGCACATTGCTGTGAAGCGCTGACGCTGGCGCAAATTTGCGCGGCAGCGGGCTTGTCGGCGTCGTATCTGACGCGGGCCTTTCGCGCGCAGTACGGGCTGACACCGCACGCGTTCCTGATGAACCAGCGCATTCAGTACGCGCGCGGACGACTGCGTCGCGGGCACGCCATCGCCGAGGTGGCGCTCGACGCGGGCTTTGCCGATCAGGCGCATTTTCAACGCACCTTCAAGCAGTTCCTTGCCGCGACGCCGGGCCATTACCGGGAGTCGCGTGCGGTTTGAGGTCGCGGAGGGCCGACGCGCTCACCGCCTCCTCACGTCGCGGCGACCAGATACACCGCACTTCCCGCCAACAATGCCGCCATTACGCGATTCAGGCGCCGCACGCGGCGAGCATCCCGCATGTGATGACGCAGCATCGCGCCAGCGGCAGCCCAGCATCCGACCGACAGCCAGCAGACCACGAAATAGATTGCGGCGAATTGCCAGATGCGTGCCGGCTCGCCTGCCGTGTAAGCTCCCATCCCGGCCAAGGCCGCAAGCCATGCCTTCGGATTGAGCCACTGCATGACGGCGCCATGCGCCATCGTCGGGCCGCGCTGCGCGTCGGCATCGCCCAGTTCGCCGTTATCGATTGCAAGCTTGTACGCCATGTACAGCAGGAAGGCCACGCCGAACCACTGAATCGCGTGCATCAGGACAGGCATGCGTTGCAGTAGCTCGTACACCCCGAAGCCGACCGCGATCAGCAACACCACGAAGCCCACCGTCGCACCTGTCACGTGTCGCAGGCTCGGCACGAGTCCGTAGCGTGCACCCGAGCCCAGCGCCACCACGTTGACGGGGCCGGGGGTGATCGACGCGGCCAGCGCGAACGCGGCCATCGAATAGAAAAGTGTCATCGGAAACCTCAATGCTGAATCAGCGGGGGAAACGAGGTTCCGAATGTAGGCGGGCACGCGTGCGGCGTATTGAAGAAAACTGCCCTTTGGGGATCGCCCCAGTGCCGACGTCTCAGCGAAACAGACGCTGCTGTAACCAGCGCAACAAGCGTCCGACGAAAGGCAGCTTGGTGTAGAGGTCTTCGGTGGCGTCCCAATAGTCGCGTTGATAGGTGACACGGCCGTCCACCGCCAGACGCAGGTGCGACGCACCGTGGATGATCTGTTCGTCGTCGAGCCACCGTTTGGTGTGGAAATGCAGATTCCAGACGAGCAGCGCCTGATTGTGTTGCAGCAGCGTGGCGGTGATCTCGATGCGCGGCACGTCGACGCGTTCGAACAGATGAGTGAGCAGGGTCGCGATCTCGGCGGCGCTACGCACCTCATGCAGCGGCGTCTTGAGATAGGCGTTAGGCGTGTAGAACTCGCCCAGATTTTCGACGCTCAGGCGGGTGAGGGTCTCGAAGTAGCGCGTCAGGCGCGTAAGCGCAGCAGCATGATCGATATCCATAGGCACGCTCGCGTGGGCGCCGTGACAGCGCGAATCGATGGGCAATTCCATGAACGCATGGCCGGTTCCGGGGTGCGATTCCACCCATCCCGGGCGTGCGGCGTCGGGACGGGCTTTCCGTAAATTACACCCGCATGGCCGTGTCGCGACGCGCGTGGCGCCGATGAGACACCCGATGGCATCCGTCGAATGGGGACTCAGCGTGCGTCGCTGATCAATTCGGCGCGAAGGTCCGGGGCACTCGTGCGCGGGTCGAGCCAGATGGCAAAGAAGGCGCGGCCGAAGGCATCGCCTGCGATCTGACCAATGAGCTTGCCATCCGAGAAAAAGCGCGTGCCGTCACCCGGGCGGAAGACGCCCGTCAAATGCTGGCCGGCGGACACGTCAGGCAGAATGCGCGCGAGCTCGTCAGCCCAGCGCAGCCGCTCCGCGTCGGTCGCCACTTGCAGCTTGGTCATTTCGATCAGACTTCGCTCCACGAGCGTATGGGACTTGAAGCTGCGCGCGTAACGCAGATCGAGTACCAGCGCGTGCGTACCCCAGTTCGCGCTGACGCGATCGGCGCCCGAGAAGAGTTCGGCGTCGTAGAGATGAAAGCCCATGCGCGTGAAGGAGCCGTGGCCGATCAAATGCGCGGCCGGGATCTCTTGCGAGGCCAGTTGCCCGGCGTCGAACGCCCAGGCACCGGGGGCTGTGGCCACCGTCGCCAGAAAACAGGCGGTGCGCAGCCACGCGGCAAATGCGGGACGAGTTGCCATGCTCGGCTCCTTATCGGTCAAGGATCCAGTCGAGTAGGAAGGCCCGTTGGCGGCGCGCAGGTCGTTCTTCCGACGCGCCGGCCAGTACAACTTGTTGCGTTATTGAGACTGAGAACTATGCTCAAAGTCAGGGGTTGCTAGCGGACCGCTACCCGCAAACCGCGGGGTCGGCCGTCATGACTTCTGGACTCAGATCGCAAATACGGAACGATTGCTTTCAGCGTAGACCATCGGACGCTGCTCGCGCAGGCCCGTGGCACAAGGACATACCCTGACGCGCTGCCGTGGCGCCCCCGCGATGGGCGTTCTCGCTGGCGTAACGTGCGGCGCGACGCAGGCTTGACGGCAGAATGTCTGCCCGGAAGCCTGTCGCCCCTTGAGCTTAGGCGCTTTGCGTGACATTTTGACCGGCGTCAAAATTACGCCGCATTACGGTCCTGTGACTGTCAGCGTGGGCGGTTTTGAAAGGCTTTTATGTTATGATTCAAGAGTTTGCCCATATTTTAGTGGGGTCGCTCTAAGCCAGATCGCCAAGACGCGACCAGATTACAGGCGTTAAATCGCCGTCCTTCTGCGACGGCAGGGTTCAAGACGTGAAGCCGGACGGCGGGGGCCGCCCGCGCACGCTCACCGTTTTGTCTGTCGAAATTCGGCGTAAACTTTCACAATACTATCTTGAGTCCTGGTGTAAGGTCTCGCGACCTTGGGGGTAATTGAAATGAACGAAATGCTGTATCCCGAGTTGTACAAGTCGCTGGAGGCAGTGCGTTGGAACATGGAGAAGGACATTCCGTGGGACAAGTTTGACGCCAGCCAACTCACTGACGATCAGGCGCGCACCATCAAGATGAATGCCATCACGGAATGGGCGGCGCTGCCGGCCACCGAGATGTTCCTGCGCGACAATCGTGATGACAGCGATTTCTCCGCGTTCATGAGCGTGTGGTTCTTCGAAGAGCAAAAGCACTCGCTGGTGCTCATGGAATACCTGCGCCGCTTCCGCCCGGATCTCGTACCGACCGAGGCTGAACTGCATGCCGTGCGTTTCCCGTTCGATCCGGCACCGCCGCTTGAGACGCTCATGCTGCACTTCTGCGGCGAAATCCGCCTGAACCACTGGTATCGCCGTGCTGCCGAATGGCACACCGAGCCGGTCATCAAGGCCATCTACGAAATCATTTCGCGCGACGAAGCCCGTCATGGCGGCGCTTACCTGCGCTACATGAAGAAGGCGCTCACGAGCTTTGGCGACAACGCGCGTGCCGCGTTCGCGAAGATCGGCGTGCTGATGGCCTCGGCGCGTCGTACTGAAAAGCCGCTTCACCCGACCAACCTGCACGTGAACAAGGACTTGTTCCCGAACGACACGGTGCAGTCGCGTCTGCCGGAGCCGGAATGGCTCGAACACTGGCTCGACGAACAGATCAAGTTCGACGACGGCTGGGAAAAGAAGGTTGTCGAGCGCATTCTGCACAATATGTCGCTGCTGTTCGAGCGCACGTTCGCAACGGCGCAGGACCTGAACCGTTACCGCAAGGAAGTCACCACCCGTCTGGCCGCTGTCACGGCACCGGCAGTGGCGACCGCGTCGTAACCGGTGTAATTGCTGGCATCGGCGTATCAACAGAAAAGGGGCTTCGGCCCCTTTTTTGTTGCCCTGCGTGCGGCATGGGACAATAGCGCGTCTACTTCGATTGATTGCCATGTCCTCTTCCCAAGTCCATTCTCCGGCCGATTTCGAGGCCAAGATTCTCTCGCGTGAGGCCCTTGCGGCGTTGGCGCCGACATTGCCGAGACCGCTCGTGTTCACCAACGGGGTGTTCGATATCCTGCATCGCGGTCACGTGACGTATCTTGCGCAGGCGCGCGCGTTGGGCGCGTGTCTGATCGTCGGTGTGAATACTGACGCTTCCGTGCGTACGCTGGGCAAGGGCGACGACCGTCCGATCAACAACGAAAACGACCGCGCGGCACTGCTCGCGGCGCTGCAAAGCGTTGACTATGTCGTGACGTTCGGCGAGACGACGCCTGAGGCGTTGATCGCTGCCGTGCGTCCCGACATTCTCGTCAAAGGTGGCGACTACGACATGGACACGCTGCCGGAGTCGGCGCTGGTTCGCGGTTGGGGCGGGACGGCCGTGGCCATCCCGTTCGAGCATCAGCGCTCGACGACGTCGCTACTCAAGAAAGTGCGGGCGCAGTCATGAGTCTTGCGCCGCTCGTTGAAGTCACTCGCGGCGCCAACGGCGTCGACACAGTCGAGTGCGTGCATTACGGCTGCGTCGCGGTTGTCGATGCGCAAGGGCGCTTGCGATATGCCGCAGGCGATCCGTCGTTCCTCACGTTTTCGCGCTCCACGCTCAAGCCATTTCAGGCACTGCCGTTCGTCGAGGGCGATGGCGTCGCGCACTTCGGGCTGACGCAGCCGGAGCTTGCGCTGCTATGCGCGAGCCACTCCGGCGAGACCTTCCACGTTGAGGGCGTGAAAAGCCTGCTGAGCAAGGCGGGTTGTGACGCGCATCATTTGCAGTGCGGTTGCCACGTGCCGACGTTCTACTCGGCGACCGGCAAACGCGCGCCCGCGGATCTGAAGCCGACACCGCTGCATCACAACTGTTCGGGCAAGCACGCGGGCTTTCTCGCGTATTGCGCGCAACACGGTTTGCCCCTCGACACCTATCTTGACCCGGCACATCCGCTGCAGCAGGCGATTCGTGCGCGCGTTGGCGATGTCGTGGGTGTCGAGGGCGATACGCTGCCGTTGGGCATCGATGGCTGTTCCGCACCGAACTACGCGTTGCCGCTGGATAAGCTGGCTGCGGCCTATGCCCGGCTGGCTGCGAGCGACGATGCAGCACTGTCGACGCTGTTCGCTGCCATGACGCAGCAACCAGAGATGGTATCCGGTACGGCACGCAACGATCTGGCGTTCATGCGCATGGCGCCCGGTGACTGGGCGGCGAAAATCGGCGCCGACGGCGTGCAGACGATCGGCGTGCGCTCCGCCGGCCTTGGCATCGCGATCAAGGTCGTCGACGGCAATATGCGGGCGCTCTATACGGCGGCGGTCGCTGTACTCAAGGCACTCGGTCTGGTCGAGTCGCCCGAAGCGACGGGGTTGGCACCGTGGGTGTCGCCGGTCATCAAGAACGCACGAGGAACCCACACCGGGGTGGTGCGTCCGGTGGTCGAACTGAAGCGCGTCGGGTAAGCCTGTCGCGTTGAACGCGACCCGCACGGGTCGCATCCCCTTCGCCTGGCCGGCGCCGCTCGGTTAATGAACGCCTTCGGGCGGACTGCCGGCCGGTGCCGGGCATCCCCGTACCAACTGTGCCGACCACTGTTGCGTCACGACGCCGCGCACTTGCGTTGCCGCGTTCGCGTTGATTCCGGCAATCCGGTAAATGATCCGGCTCTTCGCATTCGGCCGCTCGCTCAATTGCGGCGTGATGCCTTTCTTTTGCGCTGCGGCCATCAGGCGCACCGCACGTTCCCTATCGTTGAATAGCCCGAGCGAGACAACGATATTCGAACCGTCGTCGTTGAGCAGGAAGTATTCCGTGACGCCTGCCGAGCGCAGTTGCGCGACCTGCTTGTCGGCGGCGGCCTTGTTAGGCACAGGGCCGAGATGCACCCAGTACCGCTTGTCGAGTGCGATCGACTGAATGTCGCCTTGTCCGGCGGGTAATGCCGCGAGCAACAGGCCACGCGCCTGCTGTGCGTCGTTGGCCGCGAACGGCCCGATGTCGAGGCAGGTGGACGTGGCAACGGCCGCTGCCGCTTGCGAGGCGGCTGCGTCGCCCGAGACGGCGCTCGGTGTCGTGGCGGCGACGGCCTGACTGGCGGCCGCTGCCGTCGATGCGGACACAGACGATGCCGAGGCTTGCTCAGCGCCGGTATCGGGCTGCGCGCTGTTGCTGGTGGGATTGATGGCGTTGGCGCTGCCACCACCGTTCACGCCGCTTGCACCTGCCGGTATCGTGCCCGCGTCGGCAATCACCGCCGATGCCTGCCCGCTGATCTCGGCGCCTGTCAGGCGGATATTGCCGGGCTCGAGCTGCTTTTCGACGCGTGCGGGCTCGCGGCCGGTGGCGGGCAGCACGTCGCGCCACTTCAGCCAGCCGAACTGAACCGCAGCGAGCGCCACGTTGGCAGCCAGGAACATCACAAGCAACAGCGCACGCAACATCTCAGGCACCTCCCGGGGCATGTCCGGCATCTCGCGGTGCGGATGCCGATGAATCGGTCTCGGCAGAGCGCGTTGGGCCTGCCGTTGTCGCGTCGGATTCTGTCGCGCGAAGCGCAACCTCGTACAACCCTGCGGGTACCAATTGATCGTGTTCGGTAAAGGGCAGGGTGAGCGTTTGTGCGAGCGCCTGACGGGCGCCGCCCGAGAGGACACACCGCACAGGCGCGCCGAGTTGCGCTTCCAGTTGTGCGTGACTGCGCTCGACAAGACCGGCTTGTGCAGCGGCACAGCCGCGCAGAATGGCGTCGGACGTGCTGCGAGCAAACGCCTGTCCGCCGGACGACATGGTGGCGTCGAGCGTCGGCAACTGGGCCGTGCCCTGTGCCAGTGACTGGAGCATTAGCGCGGGGCCTGGCGCGATCAGTCCGCCGAGATAATCACCGTCGGCACGCAAGGCCTCAACGGTCGTGGCGGTGCCCAAAGTAACAATCAGCAGATGTTCGCCGGGCCATGCAGCATGCGCACCGATCAGGCTCGCCCAGCGATCACTACCGAGTTGCGTGGGCGTGTGATATCCATTGCGCACGCCGGCCCGCGACTCGCTGGCGCGCAACACCTGGAGCCAGTCGGCCGATGCCATGCCCCACAACGTTTGCAGCGTCATGCGCACGGCTTGCTCGGCTGACTCTCCCGCGACATTCGTGAGCCACACGCCCGTCGGCGCCGGGCAAATGAAGCCGTCATCCTGGCCGCCTTGACCGATGGCGAGCGGGGCGGTGTTCGGCGCGAAGTGTGCATCGCCACCGGTCCCGGTAGCCAGCGCTGCCCAGCCCGCCCGGATTTGTGTCGCGAGCGTGCGCCATTCCGCATGGTCCACCGCGCCGCTGGCCAGAAATGACGGCGAGGCTGCGCGCCATTCGGCAGGCCGCACGGCCGGCGCCAGTGCCCACTTGATCCGGCTATTTCCGGCGTCGATCAGCAGCCATGGCGCGTTGCCAGTGCCGCTTGTGCTTCCGGCGCCATTCGTGACCCGTCCGTCCGCGGCGATTGCCGCGTCGTTTGTCACGCTTGTCGTCCGTGGCGAAGGCGTGTGCCGGGAGGCTGTCATCAGCGGGCTCCTTGTGCGCCCGACGTGCCGGACGGCTCGAGCAATCGCACGGAGACTTCCCCGCTGGCGATGACGCGCTCGCCCTCGTCGGTCGCTACGCGCAGGCAGCCTTGGGAGTCGACCCCGAGCGCCACGCCGTGCAGCAGATCGCGACCGTGTTCGATGACGCGGATCGACGCGCCGCCATAGGCGTGCATGGCTTCCCAGTCGTCTCGGAATGCGCTGAAACGGTGTTCGGCAAAACGCTCGAGCATCGCGGCAAGACGCTGCACCAATGCGATGAGGACGGAGGACATGTCCGGCTCCGGCAGCACCGATTCGAGCGCGGCCGGCGGCGTAGCGGGAACGACGGGGGCTGCGACGCTGGTGTCAGCAGGCGCGCTGGCGGCGGCCGCGCTGTCGATGCGCGTCGCGACATCCTGGGCCTGTCGAAGATTGACGCCGATACCGATCACGACACCGATGCGCCCCGGTCCCGCCGGGACTGTCTCGATCAGAATGCCTGCGAGCTTGCCGCCGCGCAGCAACACGTCGTTCGGCCACTTGAGGCCGAGGGTGTGCGGTGCCGACAGCGGCAGGTCCGACAGCCCCTCCACGACGGCGACGCCCGTGGCAAGCGATAGCCCGGCCAACTCGGCCGGGCCGCCCGGCATCACATACGCCAGCGAGAAGGTGAGACTGTCGCCCGGCACGCTTTGCCAGGCCCGGCCGCGTTGCCCGCGCCCAGCCGTCTGCTGCATGGCGGCGCGCACCATGGGGGCGCATGAGGCATTTTCACGAAGCCGTGCGAGAAGATCGAGATTCGTGGAGCCGGTGGCGTCGACCACTTCGATCTGCCAGTTGCGGCAAGCGGCACCCAGACGCAAGCGAATCCGGTCGCCATCAAGGCGGCGGGACGCGGTATCGCGCGACGGTTCTCCGCCCGCGCCAGCCGGGCGTTCGGGCGAGCCCGCAGCCGTGGCGTCGAGGGCGGTGTTCAGCGAGGAAGGTGCGGCGTTATTCATGGCTGCTATTGTAGCGGCGAGGCCGGTGGCGCGCCGCTCTGCGCTGCGTCGATGCTCGCTTTTCGGCATCATCCGAGGCGCAAGTCAGCCGATTCCGGAGCGTTTTCAGCCCGTGGCGGGTTGCCATCGACCGGTCGCACCTGTACCGTACAATGACCCCGTTTTGCCGGATTCCGGCGGCTTTTTTTGCCAGGAGAGCGTCTGTTTTGAACCTCGATGCCGTGCCCACTCTGGAGCTGACCACCTCGCCGCAAGGCCCGGTGGTCATGCTGCGCGGCCTGTGGACAGCGCTGGCGCTTTCACAGCGCAAGAAGACGCTTTTGCGCCTCGTGCACGCGCTGCCCGAGGGGCAGTTGGCGTGGGACCTGACTTGTGTCGAACGGCTCGATCACGTAGGTGCACAGGCCCTGTGGCGGTACTGGCAACGTCAGTACCCCAAACACATCGCGCTGACGCCGACACAACGCGCGCTCTTCGACCACCTCGCCGAATTCGACCGTACGCGACAGAGCCCCGTGCCGGCGCGGCGTGTCGATCCGGTCAGCCGTCTCGGATATTCGCTGTTCACGCTGGGCGAGCATTTGCGTGACGGCATCACGATGTTCGGGCACTTCGTGATCGATTTGGGCCGTGTCATTCGCCACCCGGTGCGCGCGCCGTGGCTGGAGATGTCCGCCAATATCTATAGTGCGGGGACCAAAGCGCTCGGTATTACCGCGTTGGTCGCGTTCCTGATCGGCATCGTGCTGTCCTACCTGTCTGCCCAACAGTTGAAACTGTATGGGGCGAGTACGTTCATCGTGAACATCCTCGGTCTCTCGGTGATCCGGGAACTCGGGCCGGTGCTTTCCGCGATTCTCGTGGCGGGGCGCTCCGGATCGGCCATTACCGCGCAGTTGGGCGTGATGCGGGTGACCGAAGAGTTGGACGCGATGCGCGTGATGGACATCCCGGATGGGCTGCGGCTTGTGCTGCCGAAAGTCATCGCGCTGGCCATCGCCATGCCGCTGCTGGTCATGTGGACGAATATCGTCGCATTGCTCGGTGGTGCCCTCGCCGCAAAGTACGAGTTGGGCATCGGACTGCATTACTTCTTCACAACGCTGCCCAACGCAGTGCGCATTGCCAATCTGTGGATCGGTCTGGGCAAGGGCGTTGTTTTCGGCATGTTGATTGCACTGGTGGCTTGCCACTTCGGCATGCGCGTGAAGCCGAATACGCAGAGTCTAGGGGAAGGCACGACGCAGTCGGTGGTGACGTCGATCACGGTCGTGATCCTCGCGGACGCCGTCTTTGCCATTCTGTTCCGCAACGTGGGGATCGGCTGATGCGCGAATCTACCGCCCCCGATCTGTCCACCACGCCGGCCACCGCAGTGACCACGGCTGCCCTTGGTGCAGACGTGCGTCCCGGTGCCGTCGCGGGTTGTCCGCCGGTATCGTCGACGCTGCCCGGCGAAGCGGAGCCGGTGATCGAAGTGCGCGATCTCACCAAGCGTTACGGCACGCACACGATTCACGAGCATCTGGATCTCACCGTGCGTCAGAGCGAGATCATCGCGCTCGTCGGCGGGTCCGGCTCGGGCAAGACCACATTGATTCGTCAGATCATTGGCCTTGAGGCGCCGACGAGCGGCCATATCAGCGTCTTCGGTCACGACATCACGATGATCGACCGGCGTACTGCACACCTGTTGCGTCGCCGATCGGGCATGTTGTTTCAGCGCGGCGCGTTGTTCTCTGCGATGACGGTGTTCGACAACATTGCGCAGCCGCTGCGTGAACTGCACACCATCTCGGAAGATCTGATTCGCGATGTCGTGATGTACAAGCTGGAGATGGTCGGGCTGTCGGGACGCATGGCGAATCGCATGCCTTCGGAGTTGTCGGGCGGGATGATCAAGCGCGTGGGGATTGCCCGGGCCATCGCGCTGGAGCCGGAATTGCTCTTCCTCGATGAGCCCACGGCGGGTCTCGATCCACAGGCATCGGACGAGTTCGTAGACATGATTCGCGGCCTGCACCGCTCGCTCGGTCTGACAGTCGTGATGGTCACGCATGATCTCGATACGGTGATGATGCTTGCCACCCGTGTGGCCGTGCTGGCCGACCGCAAGGTGCTTATCAATGCGCCAGTGGAAGACGTGGTGTGTGTCGATCACCCGTTCATCCACAGCTTCTTCCTCGGTGAGCGCGGCAGACGCGCGTTGCTGGCCCTGCCCGCAGCGCGGCGCGCCAAGATTTCGGAGTTACTCGACGATGGAAAATAAATCGCACGCTTTCATGGCGGGCCTCTTCACACTGGCGTTGCTCGCCGCCGTTGCCGCCGCGGTGTACTGGTTCAATCGCGACAATCGCGTCCGGTTGCCCTACGATCTGATCGCGCGTACCAACGTGACCGGCCTCAATCCCGAATCCGCAGTACGGTATCGCGGGCTGGGGGTAGGCAAGGTGGACTCGATCAAGTTCGATCCGCGCACGCCCGGCCAGATTCTGATTCGCATTCTCGTGAACGAAGGCACGCCGATGACCAAGTCGACGTTTGCCACACTGAGCTATCAGGGCGTGACGGGCCTGGCCTTCGTGCAACTGGACGACGACGGGCACGACCGGACGTTGTTGGAATCGTCCCAGACGCACGTCGCGCAATTGCAACTGCGCCCGAGCTTCGTCGACGAGTTGCAGCGTCGTGGCAACAATCTGGTGCATCAGTTGGAAGAGGCGACGTCGTCGGTCAACAAGCTGCTCTCGCCCGATAACCGGCAAGCCATCCTGGATTCGATCAACAGTGTGAAAACGGCGGCGCAAAGCGTGAATCGCGTGGCGCAGCAACTCGAGCCAGTGACGAAGCAACTGCCCGACACCGTGCGCGAACTGAACGGCACACTCGCGGGCACGCATCGTCTGACGAATCAACTGGCCGATCCGCAGGGGCCGCTGATCCGCAATCTGGATAGCGTGGGACGTGCCGCCGATCAGGCGACGTCGAGTCTGGCGGCATTCCAGGGAACGATGCAGACGTTCGAAGGCTCGCTGCAACAGGAGGCGTTGCCGCGTCTGAACACGCTCTCGGACGATCTGCGCTCTACGACGCAGGCCGTCGGGCAAGCGGCCGAGACCATCAATCGCAATCCGCGCGCACTGCTGTTCGGCACGTCGCCGCCGCCGCCCGGTCCGGGTGAGGCTGGCTTTTCGTGGCCCGGCAGGGCAGGTCAATGATGCGCGACACCGTCATGCAAGGGGATATCGAGATGACTGAGCCAACCGGCGTGATCCGGGCGAACGAGGCAGCAGCCGCAACGCAACGCAGCGGTGGCGGCACCCGCCGGCCGCATCGGCTGACCACATGGCTGCTGTGTGCCGGCGCGGCCGCGCTGATGGCCGGATGTGCCACCTCGGCGCCATCTGGCTCGCTGACCCGCTTCGATCTCGGGCCGCCGACGTTGCCTGCCGCTGCGGTTGCCGCCAATGCCGCCAATGGCGTCAATGGTACGAATGCGGCGAACGCCGCGGCCCCCGCATCGGACGTCACCGCCGCAGGCGCGCCGCGCATGTCGCCGCTCAAAGTGGTGGTCAATGCGCCGAGTTGGCTCGATGTCGACGTGATCTATTACCGCTTGCCTGCGAGTGAGGGCGATCAGGCCCGGGGGTATGCGAACAGCCGATGGCTCGCGTCGCCCGCACGGCTCTTCGGCGATCGTCTGCGCGCGGCGTTGTCGGTCGACCGGCCGGTACTGGCGGCAGGCGATCCGACGGCGGCGCCTGCGTTGCGCGTGGAACTCGAGGAGTTTGCGCAGTACTTCGACAGCACGTCGTCTAGCCATGGTGTCGTGCAGGTACGCGCCACGCTGTTCGACGGGCCGAAGCTGCTCGCGCAGACGACGCTTCGTGCGCAGGCCCCCGCTGCGAGTGCCGACGCCGCTGGCGGCACGCGTGCGCTCGCCGCCGCGAGCGATGCGGTGCAAACGCAACTGATCCAATGGCTCGCGGGACGCGTGCCCGCGCCGTCGTCAACGACACGCGCGCCCGCGCAGTCGCGTGCATTGCCTGCCGCGTCGTCCGCATCGGGTGTGTCAGCGCCGGCGCCGGCGCGATAAGGCTGCTTCTCCGATGTCTGAGCAGGATGTCAAACCCTGGCAACGACGCGCCTCTCCGCTGACGCGCCAGGCGCTGATTTGCCTGATTCTGCTGATCGCCTACGCGAGCCTGTATCCGTTCGAGTTTCAGCGTGCGGCCGTAGGCCCCTTCGACTATCTGTTTGCGCCGCTACCGCGCTGGATGACGATGTTCGACGTCGTCACCAACGTGCTGGGCTATATACCGCTCGGCATGCTGACCGTGCTGGCACTGCATCCCGTCTGGCGTGGCACGCGCGCGGTACTCGCAGCATTCGTACTTGGCGCGTTGTTCTCGTGTGGCATGGAGGCGTTGCAGACTTATCTGCCGACGCGTGTCGCGTCGAATGTCGATCTCGCGACGAACGCCCTGGGCGCCCTCATCGGCGGTGCGATCGCAGTGCCGCTCACCAGTCCGCTGCTCGATCGCGGATGGCTGCGACATCTGCGCTTCGCATGGTTCGAACGGCACGGGAGTCTGTTGCTCGTGCTGCTGGCGCTATGGCCTTGGGCACAGGCATATCCGCAACAGTTTCTCTTCGGTGACGGCGATCTCGTGCGCCAGATATGGCTCTGGCAAGACCCGGACGTGACCGATCTCGTGCTCGACTGGGTGCCGCGACTCGCGCAGTTGCAGGACTATCTGTCCGACCTCGACGCTGTTGCCAGTCACGCTTTGTGGGAGACGGTCGTGACGGCTAGCGGCACTATCCTGGCGGGGTTGCTCGCCACGCTCGCGATGCGCCGCTCGGCGCCGCGCGTGCCGCTGCTCTGTGCGATGTTCATCAGCGCGTTCGCGATCAAGGCCATCGCAGCGGCGTGGCAGTTCTCGCCCGCGCAGGCGTTCGACTGGGTGACGGCCGGGGCCATTTACGGCGTGATCGTCGGCGCCATCGTTCTGCTCGTGGCCGGACGCGGACCGCGTGCGCTGCGCGGCGCCGTCGCACTGGCGGCGCTCGTGGTGCTGCTGGTCTTCGTCAATCTGCTGCCTGCGAATCCGTATTACGAAGCGGCACTTCAGTCGTGGCGGCAAGGCCAATACGTGCACTTCAACGTGTTGGCACGCTGGCTCGCATGGACATGGCCGTATCTCGTGCTGGTCTATCTGCTCGCCATGTTCGATCCGAGTCATCGCGGTCCCGCGCGCAACGTCGGCAATCAGCGCTGAGCCCCGTCCTGACTGGCTGAGCGGCCAGACAGGGCCGCGCATTGTTGCCAAATTGGCAATAGCGTATTGGCCGCCAGCCCATTGGTGCGCGCGCCGGCAAACCCTAGACTCCCATGTAAGGCACGCTGACACTCGGTGTGTCATGACCGCCCGGCATCTTCAGGCAGATCCCGGGCGGTTTTCATTGGTGAGGCGGCGATGAGTACATGGGGATTGATGTTTGCGCACAAGACACGGCAGCGATTGCTGATGGCTGTGATCGCCGCCGCCACGGGCATCGAAATGCTGGAGAACGGCATGTTCGTGTTCGCGTCGTCCCATATCGCGGGCGGCGTGGGTGCCGCGCCCGAGGAGTACGCATTTGTCTCTACGCTCTACGCCGTGGCGGGAATTCTCGTCATTCTCAAGCAGCGTTGGCTGGCGGCGCGTCTCGGATATCGCGCGTTCCTCACGGGCGCACTCACGCTCATGGCGTTCGGCGCATGGTTGTGCGGTATGGCGCACACGCCGACCGAGTTGGCCGTTGCGCGCTTCGTGCTCGGTCTGGGCGCGGGGTCGCTGTTCACTGCGAGCCGTATTCTCATCAACCTGTGCTTTGCCCCCGAGTTGCGGTTGCGGGCGCTGCTCTTCTTCACCTATGGCTTCTTCGGCGCACAGATCTCCGCGCCATTGCTCGCGAGCTATCTCGTCGACCATTTTCTGTGGTCGTCGGTGTTCTTCGCGGTCGTGCCGATTGCGCTGGCCGGGGCACTGGCCTCGTGGCTTGTCATCCCGGACTTTCGGGAACGTTTGCGCGACGAAGGCGAGTTCGAGATGCGCGGCATCGTGTTCTTTGCCGCAGGCGTGCTGTTCGTCGAAGTGATGATGCAGCGCTCGCGTTTCGACTTCTTCTCGAATCCGCTGCATCTGCTCGAATTGTGTCTGGTCGGCGGGGCCTGTGCGATCGGCTATATGTGGCATCAGTATTCGCACCACAAGCCGCTGATCGATTTTCGCGTGCTCGCGCGCAATCCCGTCTACGTGCTCGGGTTGGGCGGGTACGCCGTGTACTACTTCTTCTCCTATTCGACGTCGTATCTGTTTCCGATCTACATGCAACAGGGACTGAACTGGAGCGTGGAGCACACGGGCTATCTGCAAGCCGTGGCGTCGGTGACGAGTCTCGTGGTGGCTGCGGTGTACACATTGGCGCGTCCGAAGTTCGTGCAACTCAAGCCGTTCGTGTTGCTCGGTTATCTGTGCCTGCTTGGCTACGCCTTCCTGCTCTCGCAAAGCTATCCGGGCGTGTCGAGTCAGTGGCTGATTCTGCCGATGGTGCTGAGTGGGCTGGGCGGTGTATTCGCCATGATTCCGATTGCCGAGCTGACGTTTCGCGGCATGGACGAGTACGTCTTCCAGCATGGCTATCAGACGAAGAACATCGTGCGTCAGTTGGTGAGTTCGATGTCGGTGTCGGTCATGGCTGTGCTGATGCAGGACCGGCAAGCGGTCTTCATGCATCAGCTCACGCCGTCGATGACGCCGCTCAATCCGGCATACAACGCGGCCGTCTCGCAGGCGCAGCAGGCGTTCGGTGCGAGCGTCGATGCGACCACGGCGTCGCACATGGCGTCGGCGTGGGTTGGCGGGCTGGCGTCGCAGCAGGCGCTCGTGCTGGCGTGCGTGAACGTGTTCTTCGGCTTCGCGTGCCTGGCCGCGCTCTGTGCGATTTTCATGGCGGTGCAGCGGCGTCTGCGCTGACCGGTGACGGACGGGCATAACGGGTACGACGGGCATGGCAGGACTCGCGGGCCTGACAGATCGACGGGCGGCGGGGCGTGCCATCCGCCGTCCCGGATTCCGCATTTCCTCATGCCTGCCGAGCGATGCGCGATGCCCGCGCGGTTTCCGTGCCCGCAACGGCCGGGCAGGTCGGTTAGAATGGCCCGCAATACGTTGCCACTCCCCCAAAGCACCGACATGGCCACCCAGCCGCAGTACTACCAGCATCACGTCTTTTTCTGCCTGAATCAGCGCGAACCCGGCGCGGACCGTCCTTCTTGCGCCAACTGCAACGCGCAGTCGATGCAGGAGTACGCGAAGAAGAAGGTCAAGCAGCTCGGCCTCGCCGGTCCCGGCAAGGTGCGCGTGAACAAGGCCGGATGCCTCGATCGCTGCGAGCAAGGGCCTGTCGTGGTGATCTATCCCGAAGGGACCTGGTACACGTACATCGACGAAACCGATATCGACGAGATCGTCGAGAAGCATCTGGCGCAGGGCGAGATCGTCGAGCGTCTGCTGATCGACTGAGTTTCGGCGACGCAATCAACGCTTCACCGATTTCCCGATTCGCCATTTGGTCATTCCGCTGCCCGCACGCTGTGTTTCGCGCCGCTGCACCTCAGCCCAACATCGCTCATGAACGCTCAGACTGAACGCTTCACTATCGACGGCCCGGTCGGTGCTATCGAAATCGCCATCGACCGTCCGGCCGGTACGCCGCGCGGCATCACGCTCGTGGCACATCCGCACCCGCTCTTCGGCGGCTCGCTCGACAACAAGGTTGCGCAGACACTCGCGCGCGCGTTCGTTCAGCTCGGCTATGCCGTGGTGCGCCCGAATTTCCGCGGCGTCGGCAAGTCGGCGGGCGAGCACGACAAGGGGATCGGCGAGCGCGACGATCTGCTCGCCGTGATCGACTGGATGCGTCGGCAACCGGGCTGGGAGACGTTGCCGCTCGCGCTTGCCGGGTTCTCGTTCGGCACGTTCGTGCTCTCGCACGTCGCGAAGACACTGGAAGCCGCGGGCACCCCCGCGCAGCGTCTGGTTTTCGTGGGCACGGCCGCGAGCAACTGGGAAGTGGCGACGGTGCCGGCCGACACGCTTGTCATTCACGGTGAAGTGGACGACACGGTGCCGCTGCAATCGGTGCTGGATTGGGCGCGTCCGCAGACGCTGCCGGTGGTCGTCATCCCTGGTGGCGAGCACTTTTTCCATGGTCTGTTACCTCTGCTGAAACAGATCGTGGTCGATGCGTGGCGTCATTGATACACCCCCGCACGAATTTTGGCCAATTTCGCCCGCTCTGGGCCGCCGCACCGGGGACGTGAATCGCGGCGGGTATAATTCGCATCTGAACCATGTCGTGCCATGCCGGGTCTATGTTCCCGACAGGCATGGCACCGGCACTACGGTGCCGCTGTCTTCTTCGCCGTGCCACACGTTCGCCAAAGCGTCGGTTGCACGGCGCTCCTTCAAGCGCAGATGCCCCTGAGTCTCACATCGTTTCCCTCTTCGCCAATGAAATTCAACGCTTCGCTGTCCCGTGCCGCCGCTGCCGCGGCGCTCGTCGCTTGCGGCTCGCTTGCTTCGCTTCCCGCTCGTGCTCAACAGATTCCGCCGCCGCCGATGACGGCCAAGGCGTGGACGATCGTCGACGTTACCAGCGGTCAGGTGCTTGCCGCGGGTGATCCTGAGGCGCGCGTTGAGCCGGCGTCGCTCACGAAGATCATGACGTCGTACCTGATCTTCGAAGCCCTGCGCGACAAGCGCATTTCGATGGATCAGACCGTCATTCCGGGCGAGTCGGTTCGCAAGGTGGGTCGTGACGAATCGCGCACGTTCATCGAAGCCGGCAAGCCGGTCTCGGTGCACGACCTCGTCTACGGCATGATTATTCAGTCGGGTAACGACGCCTCCATCGCGCTGGCCGAACTCGTGGGCGGCTCGCAACCGGGCTTCGTCGAGTTGATGAACCGCGCGGCGCAGCGTATGGGCCTGAAGAACACCCATTACACGAACGTCGACGGTCTGACCGACCCGCAGCACTACACGACGGTAGCCGACATCGCCACGCTGTCGACGCACATGATTCAAGACTTCCCCGAGTACTACAAGATCTACTCGGAGAAGAGCTTCACGTACAACAACATCCGTCAGCCGAACCGTAACCGTCTGCTGTATCTCGATCCGACGGTCGATGGCCTGAAGACCGGCCACACGAAGGAAGCGGGCTACTGCCTCGTGTCGACGGCGTCGCGTCCGATGCCGGGCGCGCCAGGCGTGAACCGCCGCGTGCTGTCGGTGGTCGTGGGCGAGCCGACCGAGCGCGCCCGCGTGCAGGACAGCCTCTCGGCGCTGAACTACGGCTACCAGAACTTCGACACGCTGCGCGTGTACGGCGCGAATCAGGTCGTGGCCACGCCCAAGGTGTGGAAGGGCAAGGAAAGCGAGTTGAAGATCGGCGTGAAGAAGGACACCTTCATCACCGTGCCGAAGGGCATGGCCGACAAGATCAAGCCGCAGCTCGAACTGCGTGAGCCGCTGATTGCGCCGCTGGCCAATGGTGCGCCGGTCGGTACCGTCAAGGTCATGGCCGATGGCAAGCAACTGGCCGAATTCCCGGTCGTGGCGCTTGCCGACGTGCCGCAGGCCAGCTTCATCGGCCGCGCATGGGATGCGCTGCGTCTGATGTTCGTGAAGAAGTAACGATTGGCTGTAACGTCCCGCTTGCGGGACGTTCGCCGGCAAAACGCGTAGCATTAGCGCATGCGTTGTTCCGGCGTCCGGTCTGGCAGGCTCGCGGTGCGGGTCTGCCGCAACGCAAAGGCGCGCCCGGTGGGCGCGTTTTTTCCTTTCGCCGCGCGTCTGGCGCGCACCTTGCAAACATGGATAACCCCACCGTCTGGCTCAATGGCGACCTGATTCCGCTCAGCGACGCGAAAATCTCCGTACTCGATCGCGGTTTCCTCTTCGGCGACGGCATTTACGAAGTCGTGCCGGTCTATCACGGCAAGCCGTTCCGTCTGGCGCAGCATCTCGACCGCCTCGAGCGCAGCCTCGCCGAGATCCGCATCGCCAATCCGTACACGCGCGCCGAATGGGAAGCGCTGTTCGCCCGTCTGTCGGCCACTTGTGCCGCCGATCCGCACAGCGTCTACGTGCAGGTCACGCGGGGCGTCGCGCCGCGTCAGCACACGTTCCCGAAGGACATCACGCCTACGGTGTTCGGCATTGCGACGCCGCTCACGTTGCCGAGCCGCGAGAAGGTAGAGCACGGGGTGGGGGCGGTCACGCACGAGGATCGCCGCTGGCTGAACTGCCACATCAAGTCGACCTCGTTGCTGGGTAACGTGCTGATGGCGCAGTACGCCGCCGATCACGACGTCCAGGAGACGATCCAGTTCCGCGACGGCGAGCTGACCGAGGCGTCGTCGAGCAATGTGTGGGTCATCAAGGGCGGTGAAATGTTCGCACCGCCGCGCGATAATCGGATCCTTGAAGGCATTCGTTACGGCACGCTTGAGGCACTCTCGAAGGCGTGCGGTATTGCGTTCCATGAGCGTGCGGTGAGCGAAGCGGAAGTCCGCGATGCCGACGAGCTGCTCATCACGTCGGCCACGAAGGAAGTGCTGGCGGTCGTCACGCTTGACGGCAAGCCGGTGGGCGATGGCAAGCCGGGCCCCGTCTTCCGTGCGCTGTACGCGGCCTATCAACGCGCCAAGGAGGCACTATGACGACGGAAAAGAAGGAAAGCCTGATCGAATTTCCGTGCGATTTCCCCATCAAGGTGATGGGGGCGACGCAGGACGGATTTGCCGACGCCATCGTGGCGCTACTGCGCGAGTTCGACGCAGAATTCGACGCGGCGACCGTGGAAATGCGCCCGTCCAGTTCGGGCAAGTATCTCGGGCTGACCGTCACCGTGCGCGCCCACTCGAAGGCGCATCTCGATGACATCTATCGTGCGCTGACCGGCCACCCGATGGTCAAGGTCGTGCTGTAAGTCTGCCGTGTGGAGGTGAGGTGTGTGCGACGAGCGCACACGCTTCACGCGGCATCACGCATGCGTTGGTGCGCCGTCGTCGGCCGGCAGTGCGGGATCGAGGCCCAACTGCGCGTCCGTCGTCATCTCGCCCGCCGTGGCGGCCATGCCGGCCGCTAACGCTGCGGGACTCGGCTGTGTCGGGCGGCGCTGCATGTGCTTCACCGATTCGAACGCCGCCAACTCCTCCAGAAACCACGTTCTGAATGCCTGAACGCGCTGCGTTTCGAGCACCGCCGGCGGACACACGAAGTAGTAATCCCACTCGCATGGCGTGTCGACGTCGGACAGCCGGATAAGGCGTCCGGCCATGATGTCGCCCACGGCCAGTGAGCGTCGCACGAGCGCCACACCCTGGCCGACGATCGCCGCCTGCGAGAGCATTCCCGAATCCTCGTACATCATGCCCTGTGTCGGTTCGGGCAGATCGAAGCCTGCCGCCTCAAACCACGGTGCCCATGGCTCTCCCTCCGAGCGCAGCAACGTGCTGCGGCGGAATTCCTCCGCGCTCTGCGGCAGATTCCCATGGTTGTACGCCGGGCTGCACGCCGGGAAAAACACGTCGTCGAGCACTTTCTCGATGTGCAGCCCCGGCCAGTTACCCTTGCCCATGCGAAGGGCGATGTCGACGTCGTCGCGCTCGAAGTCGGTGAGCTGAGCGCTGCACCGCAATTCCACTTCCAGCTCCGGATGCCGGTCGATGAACCGGCCGATGCGGGGCGTCAGCCATCGGCTCGCAAACGACGGCATCGTCGTCAGCACCAGCCGCCGCTCGCTGCGCGTGCCCGCCTGCAACTTGCGCGTCGCCTGGGCGATGTCGGTGAGCGCGGTACGGATCGACGCGGCGTATTGGCGTCCCGCTGGCGTAATGCTGATGCGCTTGCCGTTGCGCGCGAAGAGCGTCGTGCCCAGTTCCTGCTCGAGGGCGCGGATCTGGTGGCTGATGGCGCCGTGCGTGACGAACAATTCCTCGGCCGCGCGCGAGAAGCTTTCTAGGCGGGCTGCCGCTTCGAAGGCACGCAGGGCACTCAGGTTGGGAAGTCTCCGAAGATCCATGTGAGCTTTATTCGCAAGGCCGTGAAAATATGTCGTTTGGTGTGGCGCTTGCCAGTCCCTATGATTCAGTCATTGTCTCGCACTGAGTGGGGGTCGTAAAATGCAAAACAATTTAACAAAGGTGCAGTACTTCTACGGTATTCGTCCGGGCGAAGTGATCACCCTCGACCTGCACCACGAGCATACGCTTGTTGCCCGCGGCTCGGCAGTCTGGGTGACGCGGGCAGGCGATTCGCGCGATTACTGGCTGATGCCCGGCCAGCGCCTTGCCGTCGAGCCGGGACGCCGTTACTGGGTGTCGGCCGATAACGCTGCCGAAGCCGAACTGGAGCGCGAAGTCAGTCGTCGCTTCCCGCTGGTCCGTGTGCTGGGCAAGTGGCTCGCCGGACGCCGTGCGGCCCGTGAAGCGAACTCCTGCACGGCCGCTGCCTGACGAAACTCCGGGCATCAGCCCGTCAATACCACGCGCTCTCTGGCGATGAACGCCAACGAGCGCGTGTTTCGTTTTGGGGCCTGATGTCGGCGGTGTCAATGTGTTACTTGAATTCACAACAAGACGCGCAATAATCGGCCTGAAAATATCTTGATAACGCGTCAAAACAAGAGAAGTCGTTTCCCGATGACCGAAGCCTCCCGTTCGGCCCCCATGCCGCCCTCCCGACCGGGTCTCCCGTCGGACCCCGCCACCCTTCGTCACCCGCAGGCCGACGAACGCCTGGGCCGTTTGCTGATGATTGCCGCCATGGTGATCTCGGGCACGATCGGATACTTCGTGTTGATGTCCGGACAGCCAGCGCTCAATGTGGTGTTCTTCCGCTGTCTGATCGGCGCGGCCAGTTTGTGCGCGTGGTGTGCGTATCGAGGCTATTGGCGCGGGTTGCGCATGGCGCGCTGGCAGGTCGTGAATGTCACGCTCGGCGCCATTACGCTCGTCTCCAACTGGTATTTCCTGTTCACGGCTTACCGGTTGACGTCCGTGGGCATCACGACCGTGGTCTACAACGTTCAGCCGTTCCTGCTGGTGCTGGCGAGTATCGTCGTCATGCGAGAACGGCCGTCGCTGGCAACGCTCGGGTGCCTGGGCGTGGCGTTCGCCGGGCTGGTGATTCTGGCCGAGCCGGGCGGTGCGCATGGGGCCGGATATCTGATGGGGGTGGCGAGTGCGCTGGCCGCCGCCACGCTTTACGCCGCGACCACGCTGTTCACCAAGAAGCTGGCCGGAACGCTACGTCCCGAGATCATTGCCGCGCTGCATATGGTGATCGGCGCGGTTGTCTTCGTCTGGATGGCGGATTTTCATCATCTGCCCTCGGCGCCACGCGAAATCGGCGCGATCGTGACGCTGGGTCTTTTCCACACGACGTTCATGTATCTGCTGCTTTACGGCGCTTTTCAGAAGGCGTCGACGTCGAGTCTCGCCGTGTTCGGCTTCGTGTATCCGGTCGTTGCGGTCGCCGTGGATTTTCTGGCGTTTGGCATCGTGCTGCATCCGACGCAATGGCTCGGTGGGGTAATGATTCTGCTGGCCGCAGGCGGATACGCGCGGGGCTTCGGCTCGGCAACGTTGAGGAAGGCTGGCTAGGACGGCCGGGTGGGCGCGAACCGCAAGTCCGTTGCGGCCGGGCAACACCCCTCGTCGAAGGGCGCGGGGTGGGCGAGGCGGGAGGTAGGAAGCGACGTCGAGCAAGACTGCCCCGGTTTCGCTAAAATTGCGTCCATGACCTCCCCGATCGAAGTGTGCTGGCGCGGCACCGAAGACTACGCCACATCGTTCGACGCCATGCGTGCGTACACCGACACGCGCGGCCCGCACGGCCCCGACCAGCTCTGGATCGTCCAGCATCCGCCCGTCTACACGCTTGGATTGGCAGGCGACCCCGCCCATCTGCTTGTTGCCAATACCGGCATTCCGCTCGTCAAAGTCGACCGCGGGGGCCAGATCACGTATCACGGCCCGGGACAGGTGGTGATTTATCTGCTCGTGGATCTGCGCCGGCGCAAGCTGGGCGTGCGTGAAATGGTCCGTTTGATCGAGCAGGCGGTGATCGACACCCTTGGAGCGTATAATCTCGACGTTGAGCGCCGGTCCGGCGCGCCAGGGATCTATGTGAGCCCCGGCGACGCTGCCGCAGCGCATGCCGGCGCGAAAATCGCCGCCCTCGGGTTGAAAATCCGCAACGGATGCAGTTATCACGGCGTGTCGCTGAACGTCGCGATGGATTTGCGGCCGTTCGAC
Source organism: Pandoraea sp. (assembly GCA_031291335.1). GTDB lineage: Bacteria > Pseudomonadota > Gammaproteobacteria > Burkholderiales > Burkholderiaceae > Pandoraea. The sequence goes on from JARLJF010000008.1 coordinate 61,801, forward strand.
TGGATCAATCCGTGCGGCTACGCCGGCTTGCAAACCGTAGACATGGCCACGCTCGGCGTGGCCCCCCGCTGGGACGAAGTGGCCGCGCGACTGGCGCAGCAACTCGGTCTTCATCTCGAACAGCACCCCGCGACGGCCGAAGCCGCGCCGCAGGCCGACCCGGCCGCCAGCGCAAACGCCGCCGCCTGATTGGACGTCTGAAAAGCCCCCATCATGACCACCACCGTGACTCAGAACGACACCGCGAACAAGGAAGTTCGCACGATCGACGGCGATTACGACGCCACCGCCAAGCAAAAGTCGCAAGCCAAGACGGCGCGCATCCCGATCAAGATCGTGCCGATCGAGCGTCTGAAGAAGCCGGACTGGATTCGCGTGAAGGCGGCCACGCACACCTCCCGTTTCTACGAGATCAAGCAGATCCTGCGCGAGCACAATCTGCACACGGTGTGTGAAGAGGCGAGCTGCCCGAACATCGGCGAATGCTTCGGCAAGGGCACGGCCACGTTCATGATCATGGGCGACAAGTGCACGCGCCGCTGCCCGTTCTGTGACGTCGGCCACGGCCGTCCGGACCCGCTCGATGTCGACGAGCCCCTCAATCTTGCGAAGACCATCGCCGCGATGCGACTGAAGTACGTGGTGATCACGAGTGTGGATCGCGACGACCTGCGCGACGGCGGTGCCCAGCACTTCGTCGACTGCATCCGTCACGTGCGTGAGCTGTCGCCGCAAACCCGCATCGAAATCCTGACGCCGGACTTCCGCGCCCGTCTCGATCGCGCGCTGGGCATTCTCAATGCCGCGCCGCCCGACGTGATGAACCACAACCTCGAGACGGTGCCGCGCCTGTACAAGGAAGCGCGTCCCGGGTCGGACTATCAGCACTCGCTGACCCTTCTCAAGGAGTTCAAGGCGAAGCATCCGGACGTTGCCACGAAGTCGGGTCTGATGGTCGGTCTGGGGGAAACGGACGAAGAAATTCTCGAAGTGATGCGCGATTTGCGCGCACACAACGTCGACATGCTCACGATCGGTCAGTACCTCCAGCCGTCGGAACACCACCTGCCGGTGCGTCGCTATGTGACGCCCGACACGTTCAAGATGTTCGAGGAAGAAGCCAACAAGATGGGCTTCACGCACGCTGCCGTGGGCGCCATGGTGCGCTCGAGCTATCACGCCGACGTGCAAGCCCATGAAGCGGGTGTGGCCGACGCCATCTGATTCGCTAAAGCCTCACTTCGTCGTCAGACACAGAACGCGGGCCGTCGAAAGACGGTCCGCGTTTTTGTTTGGGTACGCGGTCGGTCCTCATAACGCCTGACGGACGGCGCGATATGAATTACGCGGCGTCACAACCCGCGCTCGGTTTACTACGTAATACGGCCAGCGTGGGCGCGCCTGCGCCGATAACGCGTCTAAAACACGTCTCTATCTGTCGAGAACGTCGCTGAACTGACCACCTCCGACGTTCGTTGCCTCGCATCTCATCACGAAATATGTTGTAACAACCCTTACCTTGTCGACGCCCCCTCGTTGTTTCAGAATATTGAAACCTTGTTTTGCTTGACAAAACAATGCGTCCGTCATGGGTATTGGCGGAGGGAAGCCAGGATGCGTGCGAGGAGAGGGCATGTCCCGTCAGGTCACTGAGGGCCGATATTTTGTGGAAGCGCCACAAGGGGGCCTGGGGAGGCATTTGCCTCTCGTGATCGACGCGCCGCACAGTGGTCACGTCTTTCCGCCGGACTTCGACACGATTGCCCCGACGGCTGCGATCCTGGCCTGCGGCGACGCCTATGTCGACGAGCTTTGTTCGGTGGCAACACATCACGGCGCCACGCTCGTCGCTGCGCTTTTCCCGCGCGCCTATATTGACCCGAACCGTGCCGAGCACGACATCGATCCCGAGTTGCTCGCGAGCCTGTGGCCGCATGACGCGCGTCCGCAAGCGTGCAGCGAGCGAGGTGTCGGGCTGCTGCACCGGTTTGCTGCACCGAATGTGCCGCTCTACGACCGACGTCTCTCGGTGGCCGAAGTCGAGCGACGCATTCACGACTATTACCTGCCGTACCGCCACGCCTTGCGCGATGCGCTCGACGCCGCCTGGCACCGGCACGGCGTGGTCTGGCATCTGAATTGCCATTCGATGCACTCTCGCGGCGGGGCGCTCGACCCCGACGCGGGCATCTTGCGTGCGGATGTGCGTGTCAGTGACGGCGGGGGCACGACGGCCGACCCGGCGTTCTCGCGCTGGATCATGGCCGAGTTCACGCGACTGGGCTTTCGTGTGGCTTACAACACGCCGGGTCATCACGAGGGCCGCGAGGATCTGGTGCGTCATTTCGGACGTCCGGCCGAGCGACGTCACAGTGTGCAGATCGAGCTGAATCAAGCGCTTTACCTGAATGAATCGCGCGGCGAGAAGCATGACGGCTTCTTGACGCTGCAGTCGCAACTTGGCCAATTCGCGGCGGCGCTCGCCGCCTATGCCGAACAACATAGCGAGGAAGTTTGATGGACTACACAGTCGCTTCAGTCGACACGGCGCTTACGCTGCTGTCGCTGGTCGGGGAATGCCCCGGCCTGGGTGTGACGGAACTGGCGCAGCGCGCCGGCCTGAACAAGTCGAGAGCGTTTCGTCTGCTGGCGACGCTCGAGCAGCACCGCTGGGTGGTCCGCGAGGGCAGCCCGGTCACTTATGTACTCGGTGCGCAGGCGCTGGTGCTCGGCGTGGCGGGGCATGAGCAGGTCAATCTCGTGAAGGTGGCGCATCGTCATCTTCAGGCGCTGAGCCGCGCACTCAACGAGAACATCCAGCTTCGTGTTCGCGACGGCCTTGAGTCGCTGTGCGTGGCGCGTGTCGAATCGACGCACGAGTTGCGCGTGCACGGCGTGGTCGGCAACCGTCGTCCGCTGTACGTGGGCGCGTCGGGCCGCGTGCTGCTGGCGTTCGCGTCCGATGACGTTCGCGCGCAGGTGCTGGGCCGTCCGCGCAAGCGCTTCACGGCGGGCACGCTTATCGAGCGCGACGAACTCGCGGCCGAACTGCTCAACGTGCGTCGTCAGGATTGCGCGGTGAGCTTCGGCGAACTCGCGCCGGAAGCGGTGTCGGTGGCAGTACCGGTGCGCGATGCGTCGGGTGAAGTGATCGCGTCGCTGTCCGCCTCCGGTCCGTCGTCGCGCATGACCCGCGCGCTGCTGCCCGATATCTCGTCGCGTCTGTCGACCTGCGCTGCCGAGATCTCCGCCGCGCTGGGCTACCAGATTCCGGTGCCGGAAGCCCTGTCGGCCTGACGTCTCGTCGTCGGATAGCTGGCGGGCTGGCCGACGACCGACGATCCTCTCTGCGATGTGCCCGCCCTCTGCGGCGGCCGCGCGCAAGAGAGGTTTCGATTCTCTCAACGGCCCGTTGTGTGCCGTTTGCCTCGGGATTTGCCCCGATGCGCCGCGTGAAATTTCCCCATTTCACCTGATTTTCTGGAAATCCAGAAACTATCTTTGTCGGTTTTCCAGCTTTCCGTATAACCGACCATCGGGTTTTCCACGATTTCGCTCAATAGAATCAAATACTTACGTATCTGGCATAAGTATTGCGTTCTAACGCGCGTGCTGCCGCGTTGTCTGGAAACCCGACGGGAATCCGGATACGCAAGGCAAGCCGTCCAAAAAAGAGAGGAGACCTTATGTTCAAGCAATGTCTTGCCGCCGCAGCGCTGTGCGCGGTTTCGCTACACGCGTTTGCCGATGATCTGGTGCGTCTGGGCAACCTGAAGTTCGCCCACTATGGCGCGGTGTCGTACATGAAGGTCATCGGACCGAAATACGGTCTGAAGATCGAGGAGCGCATGTTCGCCAAGGGCGTGGACATCATGCCGGCGATCGTGGCGGGGCAGATCGATGTGTCGGCAAGCGCGCTTGACGCTGCGATCGCAGGTCGCGCGCAGGGGGCGCCGATCTATGCCGTGGCCGGTTTCGCGAAGGGCGGTGTGCGTCTGGTCGCGAAGAAGGGCCTGCCGGTCACCAAGGTGGCCGATCTCAAGGGCAAGAAGGTGGGTGTGGCTCGTGGCGGCGCTCAGGAACTGATTCTGTATGCCGAGTTGGCCAAGGCCGGTCTGACGTGGTCGGATCAACCGGGCAAGGACGTGCAGATCATGTTCATGGCCTTCGCCGATCTGAACCAGGCGCTCGCCGCCGGCAGCATCGATGCGATGTGCCAGTCGGAGCCGCAGGCCTCGCAAGCCATCAACAAGGGCTTCGGCGTGGAAGTGCTCAAGCCGTACGACACACCTATCGGCGAACCGGTGCGCGCGCTCGTGATTACCGAGAAGCTCTACAAAGAGAAGCCGGACGTGGCGCAACGCCTGATGTATGCGTTCGTCGAAGCGACCGACTACTTCATCAAGAACCCGCAAGCGGCTGAGAAGTACGTGCGCGAGGACATGTTCAAGAACCAGATCACGACCCAGGACTTTACGGATGCCATCGGCAACTCGCCGTATAGCTACGACCTGAGCGTCTCGCATGTGCAACTCACGACCGATCTCATGAAGAAGTTCGGCGTGGGCAAGCTGCAGGATCCGGTGCCGAAGGCGGAAGACTGGGTCAAGCTTGACCTGCTCGCCAAGGCAAAAACCAAGCTGAACATCAAGTAAGGCGAGGCGAACGGATGGCCGCTGTGCTTGCTTCTTCGGGCGCCTCGCGCACCGCGCGTTTGTTGCGTGGTGTGTTGATTCCGCTCGCGGTCGTGGTGATCTGGCAGATCGTCACGGGCCTCGAGTGGATCAACCCGATCATTCTCCCGTCGCCGGTCGCTGTCGTGACCAAATGGTGGCAATACCTTAAACCGACCGTCACGATGGCCGATGGCCTCGGCGCGTGGCTGCATTCGAGCGAACTGCTCACCGATGCCGCCAACAGTCTGTATCGCGTGGTCATGGGCTTTCTCGTGGGCACCGTGATTGCGCTGCCGCTCGGCCTGCTGATGGGCACGAGCACGCGTGTCTACGGGTTGTTCAATCCGCTGGTGCAGGTCGTGCGTCCGATTCCCCCGATCGCGTACATCCCGCTGGCGATTCTCTGGTTCGGACTGGGCAATCCGCCGGCGTTCTTCCTCATCGCGCTCGGGGCGTTCTTCCCCGTGCTGATGAACACGATCGCGGGCGTGCGTCACGTCGACGGCATCTATCTGCGTGCGGCGCGCAACCTCGGGGCGAGCCAGTTCACGATCTTCCGCCGCGTCATCATGCCGGCCGCCACGCCTTACATCCTGTCGGGTATTCGCATCGGCATCGGTACGGCGTTCATCGTCGTGATCGTGGCCGAGATGATTGCCGTGAACAACGGCCTCGGCTACCGCATTCTGGAAGCGCGTGAGTACATGTGGTCGGACAAGATCATCGCCGGCATGCTCACCATCGGTCTGCTCGGTCTGGTGATCGATCTGGGCATGGATCGTCTCAATAACCACCTGCTCAAGTGGCACCGTGGTCTCGAAACCAAGTGAGGCGAACGACATGCTGATCGAAATCGACAACGTCAACAAACAGTTCGCCGTTCCCGGCGGCACCATCGACGCGCTCAAGGACATCGACCTGAACATCGGTGCGGGCGAGTTCGTCTGCCTGCTGGGCCCGTCGGGGTGCGGCAAGTCGACGCTGCTCAACGCGCTCGCGGGCTTCGTACAGCCGAGTTCGGGGGCCATTCGTATCGATGGCCGTGCCGACGCCGCTGCCGAACCGGGCCCGGACCGCGGCATGGTGTTCCAGGAGTACGCGCTGTTTCCGTGGATGACGGTGGCGCAGAACATCGCCTTCGGACTGGAAATCAAGGGGATGAAGCGCGCCGAGATCAACGAGCGCGTAGACCTGCTGCTCGGCAAGCTCAACCTGCGCGAGTTTCGCGAGCGATTCCCGCGCGATCTCTCGGGCGGCATGCGTCAGCGCGTGGCGATTGCCCGCGTGCTCGCGCTGGACAGCCCGATCATGCTCATGGACGAACCGTTCGGTGCACTCGACGCCCTGACGCGTCGCACCTTGCAGGACGAGCTGCTGCGCATTTGGGAGGAATTCAAGAAGACGATCATTTTCGTCACACACAGCATCGAGGAGTCGATCTATCTGGCCGACCGGGTCGTCGTGATGACGTACCGGCCGGGCACGGTCAAGCGAGACGTGGTCATCGAACTACCCCGTCCGCGCGACACGGCAGGCAGCGAATTCAATGAATTGAAGAAGGAGCTGGCCCAGATGGTGATGGAGGAGCAAATGCGCTTTGCGCAAAGCGAGATTCGCGGCGTCACCGCGGATTGATAACAAGGGCGGTGGCTTGCCCCGCCGCCTGAAGAGGAAACAACATGCAAACCCAGACCAAAAAACCCTTCTACCGCATTCTGTACGTGCAGGTGCTGATCGCCATCGTCGTTGGCGTGCTGCTCGGGCACTTCAAGCCCGACCTCGCCATTCAGATGAAGCCGCTCGGCGATGCGTTCATCAAGCTGATCAAGATGATCATCGGTCCGGTGATCTTCTGTACGGTCGTGACCGGTATCGCCGGCATGGAAGACATGAAGAAGGTTGGCCGCGTTGGCGGCAAGGCCCTCATCTACTTCGAAGTCGTCTCGACGCTCGCGCTGATCATCGGCCTGTTCGCAACTCACCTGCTGAAGCCGGGTGCCGGCTTCAACGTCGATATCAGCACGCTCGATCCGAAGGCGATCGCGGGCTATGCCGAGAAGGCCGCCCACGGCGACACGTTCGTCGACTTCCTTTTGCACCTGATTCCGAACACGATTACCGATGCATTCGCCAAGGGTGAGATTCTGCAGATCCTCGTGATCGCTATCCTCTTTGGCGCCGCGCTGGGCATGATCGGTGAGCGTGGCCGTGTGGTGACGGGCTGGATCGACAGCGTCTCGGGCGTGCTCTTCCGCGTGGTGCACATCATCACCAAGGTTGCCCCGCTGGGTGCCTTCGGCGCGATGGCGTTCACGATCGGCAAATACGGTATTGCCTCGCTGGTGCCGCTCGCCAAGCTCATGGGCACGTTCTACCTGACGTCGTTCCTGTTCGTGATCGTGGTGCTGGGTCTGATCGCCAGGTTCACGGGTTTCTCGATCTTCCGCTTCCTCGCCTACATCAAGGAAGAACTGCTGATCGTGCTGGGTACCAGCTCGTCGGAAGCCGCGCTGCCGCACCTGATGGAAAAGATGGAGAAGGCCGGTTGCTCGAAGTCGGTGGTGGGTCTGGTGATCCCGACCGGTTACTCGTTCAACCTTGACGGTACGAACATCTACATGACGATGGCCGTGCTGTTCATTGCACAAGCGACCAACATCGACCTGACCTGGGGCCAACAGCTCACGCTGCTCGCCGTGGCGATGCTGACCTCGAAGGGCGCTTCGGGCGTGACCGGCGCCGGCTTCATCACGCTGGCGGCAACGCTCGCCGTGATCCCGACGATTCCGGTCGCCGGGATGGTGCTGATCCTCGGTATCGACCGCTTCATGAGCGAATGCCGTGCGCTGACGAACATTTGCGGCAACGGTGTTGCCACGATCGTCGTGTCGGCGTGGGAAAAAGAGCTGGACCGCAAGAAGCTGGCGCAAGCCATGTCCGGCAAGCGAGAGCCGGAGCTGGCCTGACGGCCGGCGGCGGAGGCAGCCGGTGCTGCGCGTGAGGTGTCTCACGTGAGTGCGCCGGCTCACCGCCAACGCAACGTTCGCCACCGGGCGGCGCGGCACAGGCACAATAGCGCCTGAGCTTCGCCGCCCGGTGGTCCTTTGGCTCACGCACGCTGTGCCCCAATGGCCACCCTGCACGAGAACATGATCCGCGCACCGAAAGGTGTCGCTGCCCCGCCTGCGGACCCCCGGCGCGACGAAGTCCCCATCGATCTCGAGAGGACTGTGCCGATGCGCCGTTGGTCATGGATCGTCGTCATGCTATTGGCGAGCGTCCTGTTTTGCTGGTTGACGTATGCCCTGAGCTGGCAGCGCGGCGTGGCCGATCTGCGTGTGAATGCCGGTGCGCGCGTCGAGCGCTACGCGGGCAGCTTGCGCAGCACCGTCGACCGTTACGAATTCCTGCCGTATCTGCTGTCGCTGCATCCGTACGTGCACGATCTGCTGCGCCATCCGTCCGATCGCGCGGTCGTGCAGCGTGCCAACGATTACCTGTTTGACGTGAATCAGCGCGCCAAGGCGTCGGCGGCCTATGTGATCGACGCCAATGGGCTGGCGCTGGCTGCCAGCAACTTTCGCGAGAAGGCCACGTTCGTGGGACAGGAATACCGCTTCCGTCCGTATTTCATCGACGCGATCAAGGGCGCGCTAGGCCGCTTCTATGGCGTGGGGACGACCTCCGGTGAGCCGGGGTATTTCGTCTCTCAGCCGATTGTCGTGGACGGTCAGATTCGCGGCGTGGTCGTGGTCAAGCTCAACCTGGAGTGGTTCCAGCGCGCCGGTGCCGACGCCTCCGAGCCGGTCGTTGTGGCCGACGACCACGGGGTGGTGTTCCTGTCGTCCGAGCCGCGCTGGCAGTATCGCGCGCTCGCCCCGCTGGCCCCCGACGTGAAGGCGGCGCTCGACAGCACGCGCCAGTATTACAACCAGAACATCACGCCCCTTGCCTGGACCGAGGACGAGCGACTCGATGCCGACGGCGAAGTGGTGACCGTGCGCGACGGCCGCGGCGCCGGCAAGACGCGGCGCTTTCTTGCGGTACAGCGCAAGCTCGGCGAGCCGGACTGGACGCTGATGTACTTCGCACCGCTCGATCAGGTCATCACGAATGCCCGGATCGCGGCGGTGGCCGCAGCGTGCCTCGCTGCGTTCACCTGCTTGCTGGGGGTGGCGTGGAACCAGCGGCGTCAACGTGTGCGCGATATGCTCAAGAGCCGCGAGCTGTTGCAGTCGGCCTATGCGGAACTGGGCGAGCGGGTGGCGGAGCGCACGGCCGATCTGCAATCGGCCAATGAGCAGTTGCAGACGGAAGTGCAGGAGCGCTCGCGTACCGAGCATGAATTGCGCGAGGCACAGAGTGAACTCGTGCAGGCATCGAAACTCGTGGCGCTGGGGCAGATGGCTGCCGGCATCACGCACGAACTCAATCAGCCGCTCTCGGCGCTGCGTAGTTTCTCGGACAACACGCGCGTGCTGCTCGAGCGCGGTGAGCATGGGGCGGCGCGGGAAAATCTGGAAGCCATCGCGTCGCTTACCGATCGCATGGGCAAGATCACCGGTCAATTGCGTCTCTTCGCGGGCAGGGCGCGCCGTGGTGACATGGAGTCGCTGGTGCACCGCGCGCTCGACAATACGTTGATGCTGCTGCGCGGGCGTCTCGCCGGTATCCATGTGACGACGACGTTTGCGCACGGGCTGGAAGAGGTGCAGGTGGCCTGCGAAGGCTTGCGCCTTGAACAGGTGTTGATCAATCTGGTAGGTAACGCCATTGACGCCGTGACGAGTGCATCGGGTCCGCACGCGCCGCCGTCGATCTGGATCGATGTGGACGCCGACGACCTGTGGGTGCGCATCTACGTGCGCGATAACGGGCCGGGCATTTCGGAGGCGCATATGCCGCGTTTGTTCGAGCCATTTTTCAGTACCAAGGAAGGCGGTCAGGGCATGGGGCTCGGACTCGCCATCTCATCGTCCATCGCGCAGGAGAACGGCGGCCAGTTGGTCGCGCGCAACGTTCCTGGCGGTGGCGCAGAATTTCTCGTGACGCTGCGCCGTGTGCAGCGCACTGGCACGACAATCGCATGATGTACAAGAACCTTCAGATCCTCTTCGTCGAAGACGACGAACTCGTGCGGCGCGCCACGCTGCAAAGCCTGCAACTCGCCGGACTCGACGCCTTCGGGCTCGCCTCCGCCGAGGCCGCGCGCGAGCGCATCACGCCGGACTTTGCCGGCATTGTCGTGTCCGACATTCGCCTGATCGGCATGAGCGGGCTCGAACTGCTCACGCATCTGCGTCAGCATGCGCCGGAAGTGCCGGTGATTCTCGTGACCGGTCACGGCGATATCTCGATGGCCGTGCAGGCGATTCGCGACGGCGCCTACGACTTCATCGAGAAGCCCTTCGCGCCGGATCGTCTGATCGAATCGGCCAAGCGCGCGCTCGAGACACGCAAGCTCATGCTGGAGAACCAGGCGCTGCGGCGCGAACTGGCCGAGCAGGGCGGACGCGCGTCGCGCATCATCGGCCGCAGTCCGTCGATGGAGACGCTGCGTACGCTGATCGCCAACGTGGCAATGACCGACGCCCCCGTGCTCATCAACGGCGACACCGGTACCGGCAAGGAGTTGGTGGCGCGCAGCCTGCACGAGTTGTCACGCCGACACGATGCGCCGTTCGTCGCGCTGAACTGCGGCGCGTTGCCCGAGGCGATCTTCGAGAGCGAGATGTTCGGGCACGAGGTCGGGGCATTTACCGGCGCGGCCAAGCGTCGCATCGGCAAGCTGGAGCACGCGTCGGGTGGCACGCTGTTTCTCGACGAGATCGAGAGCATGCCGGCGGCGTTGCAGGTCAAGCTGCTGCGCGTGTTGCAGGACGGCGTGCTGGAGCGGCTGGGGTCGAATCAGTCGATTCGCGTCGACTGTCGTGTGGTTGCGGCGGCCAAGGGGGACATGGAAGCGCTGGTGCGCGAGGGAACGTTCCGTCGCGATCTGTACTACCGCCTGAATGTGGTGACGCTGGCATTGCCGCCGCTGCGCGAGCGTCGCGAAGACATCCTGCCGTTGTTCGAGCACTTCATGCTCGACTCCGCCGTGCGCTATGGACGCCCGGCGCCGGTGGTCTCGGATCGGATGCGTCAGGAGTTGATGCAGGCGGACTGGCCGGGCAATGTGCGCGAACTTCGCAACGCGGCGGACCGTCTGGTGCTGGGCGTCGCGAGCGCCCCAGAGGGTGACTCGCTCGCCCCGTTACCGCTCAGGGAGCAGGTAGAGCGCTTCGAACGTGCGGTGCTGCAAGAAGCGCTGGAGCACAGCAAAGGCAACGTCGCCGCAACGGCTGAGGCGCTGCATGTGCCAAAGGCGACGTTGTACGAGAAGCTCAAGCGTTATGGGCTGCATACCCGTGGTCAGGGCGAGGGTAGTGACGGCGGGCGCTGATGGCGTAGCCAAAAACAAAAGCGCCCCGGAGGGCGCTTGCGATGCAGCGAGGTGATGCTGGTAATGCCGGTAATGCCGGTAATGCAGGCGAGGGAGGCGTCAGGCTTGCTTGGCCAGCGCCTTCTCGATGAGCTTGTCGAGTTCTGCGTATTCCGGCTCGCCCACGTACTGCTTGAGCACCTTGCCATCGCGATCCACGA
>JARLJF010000084.1 GCA_031291335.1 Pandoraea sp.
CCGCCGCTACAACATCGCGGGCATTACACCGGGCGACGACTATGCGGCCATGCGTCAGGTGCTCACGCGCCGGTACGGCCGTTTGATGGAGGCGGCGGTGTCGACCGTGAGTGACGCTGCGGATCCGTCATCCGTAGCTGCTGACGTGGCACGGGCCGAAGCCGATACGGTGGTGTTGCCTGACAGCGAGGCAACGCTGCCGGCGGGCGAGTCGCCTGAGGGCAGTGTGCCGGCCGCGCCGGAGGCTGCTGACGTCGAAGCCAATCTGCCGCAGTTAGTGCTGATCGACGGCGGCAAGGGGCAGGTTGAAGTGGCGCGTCAGGTGTTCGTCGAGCTTGGGATCGACATTGGCCGATTGGTCGGTGTGGCGAAAGGCGAGGGCCGCAAAGTGGGCCTGGAGACGCTGATTTTTGCCGACGGACGCGCACCACTCGAACTGGGGCGCGAGAGCGCGGTGCTGATGCTGATCGCGCAGATTCGTGACGAGGCGCACCGATTCGCGATTACGGGCATGCGAGCCAAGCGTGCGAAGGCGCGTCAGACGTCGCGGCTCGAGGAAATCGAGGGTATCGGGGCGAAGCGTCGTCAGCGGTTGCTCATGCGGTTTGGCGGGCTGCAAGGCGTGGCGTCGGCGAGCGTCGACGAGTTGGCGAGTGTCGAAGGCATCTCGACGACGCTCGCCGAGCAGATCTATCGTCAATTGCACTGACGCCCGGCCCGCAGCGATTCACGTCACTTCACATCACCGTGGAATAGCAGCCGCATCACGGTTTCGTTGTCGACGGTCTCGCCGGACAGCGTGCGAGCGAGAAGCTCTCCACCGACGACTGGCGGCGCAAAAATCATGTCCGGCTGAACCCGTTTGAGCTTGCTCAAATGCTTGCTGTCGTTGACTGACGCGATGGTGCGCACGGTGGGGGCGATTTCCTTCGCGGCGAGCACGATGAAGGCATTTTCCGAATCGTCGGCGCGCAGCGCGAGCACGGCCTTGGCGTGTTCGATGCCGGCGTGGGTGAGCACGGCGTTGTCGCTGGCATCGCCATGCATGACGTCGGCTTCTTCCGGATAGGGGTTCTCCACGCCGCTCGCGATGATGACCGTGACGGGCCAGCCGCGCTTGGTGAGTTCGTGGTGCACGTTGATGGCGAGCGGCGACGCGCCGGCCACGATGAAGTGGTTCTTGCGTATCACGTGAGTGAACCTCCCCGCGAGAATTTTCTTAAGGTTGCCGCCGACGAGCGGGCCGATGACGACGGTCAGCGACGTTGCAAATACACTGATCCCGAAGATGATGACCGATGCGGTGAAGAGTCGCGCGTCGGTGGAGTGCGGCACGATGTCGCCGTAGCCGACGGTTGTCATCGTGACGATGGAAAAGTAGAACGCCGTCGCCAGATCGGTGACGGGCGGCACGAATTCGCGGCCGAGATACATGGTGCCGAACGTGGCATAGACGAGCAACGCGAACACGGCCACGAGTGTGTAGAGCGTGGCGGCGGCGAAGCTCGCGCGGTCGAATTCCCGCCAGTACCAGAGCAGCAGCGCGATGCAGACGAGCGAGAGGACGAACGTCAGATCGAAGCGGATGTTCAGGTGGAAATTGATGGCGGCGGCCAACGCGAGCATGACGAGCGTGAAGGCCCAGGCGGTGCGGGCGCGGATGACGAGTCCGCAGGCGAGCGCGACCAGCGACAGGCCGGCGAGGGCGCGCGGCAGATGAGAGAAGTCGATGCGCTCGATGGCGTTCAGCCCGAAAAGCAGTCGGGGCAGGTGGGTGGCTTCGATGCGCTCCAGCGCGGAGAGGTCGCCGCGCACGAAGAGATCGATGAGCAGTGAGCCGGGCACACGCAGCAGCACGGAGGCGACGAGCAGCAGGCCGTCGATTCCGACGAGTGCCGCGATGACGATGTGCGGTGGCAGCAGCGGACGTCGCAGTGCGGGCAGGGGCCAGGACAGTTTCACGAGATCGGCGCTATTGGCGGGTTGTTGCGAGCAAGATAGGGGCACACTGGCGCACATGTCAACCGCTGTGCGGCGCCTCGGCCTTGTGGCAGCGAGGCAGACACGGCACAATGCGGGTCTGGTACGGCTGCCGAGGGCGCCGTGTGTCGACTGCCGTTTGCCGAACTCATGCTGCCATGCCTTTTAATGTCCCCATATTCCTGACCTGGCTTCGGATCGTGCTGATCCCGCTGGTGGTCGGCGTTTACTACTTGCCGGCGACCTGGCTGTCGTCGGTCGAGATGAATTGGGTGGCGTGCGCGGTGTTCGTGCTGGCGGCGCTCACGGACTGGTTCGATGGCTTTCTGGCGCGGCGCTGGAATCAGACGTCGGCGTTCGGGGCGTTTCTGGATCCGGTCGCAGACAAGCTGATGGTGGCGGCGGCGCTGCTGATGTTGCTGCAGATGGGCCGCATCAATGCGTTGGTGGCGTTGATCATCATTGGCCGCGAAATCACGATTTCGGCGTTGCGGGAGTGGATGGCGCAGATGGGCGCGTCGCGCAGCGTGGCGGTGCATCAGTTGGGCAAGATCAAGACGGCGGCGCAGATGGTGGCGATCCCGTTGCTGCTGTTCAACGGCACGGTGGTGTGGAACGGATTGCGTTTCGACTCGCGGTTCTGGGGGACGTGGCTGATTTACGTGGCGGCGGTTCTCACGTTGTGGTCGATGATGTATTATCTGCGCCGCGCGTGGCCGCAGATTCGGGACCGTGGCGCGGGCGAGATGTGAGCGTAAGTCCCTGAAGACGCGGGATTTGCGCGGTGGAAGAGAAAAATCTTCACAAATTTTCGGTGCAGGTGCTTGACACTGAATCGTGGTTTCGACATAATCTCCTTCTCGCTGCTACGGCACTAGCCCGGCAGCGAAGTTTTAAGCAGTGTTGGATTGGTAGTACGCATGACAATGCGGGAGTAGCTCAGTTGGTAGAGCGCAACCTTGCCAAGGTTGAGGTCGCGAGTTCGAGACTCGTCTCCCGCTCCAGTTTTCACACTGGGCATTGAGTGAGTTGATCCTTGGTGTTCGGTGTCATGCGGGAGTAGCTCAGTTGGTAGAGCGCAACCTTGCCAAGGTTGAGGTCGCGAGTTCGAGACTCGTCTCCCGCTCCAAATCCAGAGGGAAGCCTGGCTTCCCTTTTTGTTTGCCGAAAAGCCCACGGCGATCGATCCGACGGGCACCCTCGATGGCAACAGCGAGCGGTTACAATGCGGCACATCTGATGGCGGGATGGCAGAGTGGTCATGCAGCGGCCTGCAAAGCCGTGTACGCCGGTTCGATTCCGACTCCCGCCTCCAAAATTCAAAAGCCCTGACTTGTCAGGGCTTTTTCTTTTTCTGCGCTAACGCAACTTTGGATTTCGGCGAAGTTGTGTGGCGTATCTCGAACGCTGGCTTCAGCAGCGACGGCTCTCATGCCGCCTCGGATTTCGTTGATTCGCTCGGAAGTAATCTGGCGGCATAGGCCATCAAACGGTGTCAGATGCCAGACTTGGATGCGTTAAGAATCAATCGCAGACCGAGGGCTGCAATGGCGACGGCTGCGATCCGATCCACCCACTTCTTTGCTCGCAGATACACTTCACGCGGGCCCTTGGTCGAAAAACATAGCGCAACGATTGTGTACCATCCGCATTCGACTGCAAACACCAGGGGCGGTAGCGCGAAATAGCACCACAGCGGCGGATGTTGTGGAAGCAATGCGGCAAAAATACTGCCGTACCAGATGGCTGTCTTGGGATTGCTTAGCTGAGTGCTTAGGCCAATCCAGAACGATTTTCGGACACTGCCAGACTGGGCTACAAAAGTGTCATCGACGGTGATGGCACTACCGGCACCGCGCCATATTTTCGACGCAACGTAAATCAGATACGCGCCGCCCGCGAGTTTTAGGCCGATATAGAGCCATTCGACCGACTGTAACAGCGTGTAGAGCCCGGCGAGCGCGACGCCGCTGAAGAAAATGCCCCCCAAACCCATTCCGAGAGCCGTGGCGAGCCCATCACGACGAGACAGGCCGATGGCGTTACGCGCGACGAGTACGAAGCTTGGTCCCGGGATCATGGCGCCTAACCACAGCGCGACGAGAACGGCGAAAACGGCAGCTAATGCGGTCATGGGTCACTCCTTGGAGCCAAATCGGATAGGCAAGCACGGATTCGGGCACAGTGACGGGCACCTCATGTCGTGCGAGGCCGCGTGAAGTCGCGTAGCTCGGACCGAACGTCCTGGAATGTGCCATCGCCGCTGAGTGCACCGTGTGCCGCCCGATGCTCGGCCATATGCAGCGATCTTATTGGACCTTTGATTTGCTGTCGATGTGTTGCGTTGACGAGTCGAATCGACAATCGGAAGCGGGCATCAATAGTCATTCCCCGCGAGTAGTGCGTTTGGGAATTTCATGTTGTTGACTCCTCGGCCTGCGGCAGACGTCAAGCCATATACCTCGCATACGTCCTATATGCCGACGCGATTCAGACTCTCACCTCCACCATTGAAAAGCCCTGACGAGTCAGGGCTTTGTCTTTATCCGCACCGCGCTGATATCCGAACTCACTGGAAGAAAGGCGCGGCGCTCGACAGCAGGATCAGGCCTTGAAAAGCGTATTCGGCGGCATAGATGAGGGCGGGCATAGTGTCTCTCCTTGAGTTTCGCTCTGCGCGGTTTGCGTGAGCCGTTGAATGAAGTATCGTCCTTCCGCCCCGCCGCCGAAACTGCGATTAATACAACTGAGGCCGCGTCACCCGATTCAACAGAAACGTCTGGCGCGTCTCGAATCCGAGTTGCTCGTACAACGCCATTGCCGACGTGTTGTCATCGCGAACGTGAAGAAATGGCACATCGCCACGCGCTCTGATCTCGCGGCGTAGCGCGTTCATCAAATGTCTCGCGAGCCCCTTGCCGCGATAACGCTCGTCGACACACACCGCGCTGATCTCTACATAGCCGTCCATTCGCATGCGTTCTCCTGCCATTGCGATGAGATGCTCACCGTCACGTACGCCGAAATAGTGGCCTGTCGCTATCGTTCGTTTGCTGAATGGACCAGGCTGAGTTCGTTCTGCCAACCCGACCATATCGCTGACATCGCTCGCACTCAAACGAACAACGCCGTTTTCCCGATCGTCATCAATATCATCAACGTCACCGACCTCACCGACCTCACCAACATCCACCATCTGGTAGAAGGAAAACAACCGATCCGTGTGGACACCGTTCATCGGCGGAAGCGGCGCGAGGGTTTGCATCAGGGCGTACGCACCGTCGGGAATCAACGTCATGAGTTCATCGAACGCCACCTGCGTCGTGTTCTTCACCGCTGCGAACGGTGCGACGTCAGGACGATAGCGCAGCGCCAGACTTGAGCCCTGCGCAAGGTCACTCTGCCGACTGGTGAGCGCATGCCATGTCGGATTGTCGAGGCAGCATTGATTCAGCAGGTTCATGGCGCTCTCTCAGACGACGTGGCCGAGGATCGTCGTCGCAAAGACAGCCGTCGCGCCGAAACCCACGAGGAATGCCAGCGTGCGCACGCCAGGAATGCCAGCAACGTAGACCACGTAATGGACAAGCCTCGCGATCAGATAGACCTTCGCGGCAAGGACTGTCCCTGGCGTCGATATGCCGAGCAGCGCCGCGATCAATACCAGTGGTGCGAAGACCGCGAGGTTCTCCACGGCGTTCGCATGCGCGCGTTTTGCGCGCTGCGCCCACGCCGGATCCGTCGTCGCCGATGGATCGGGGTCGCCCATCGCT
Source organism: Pandoraea sp. (assembly GCA_031291335.1). Lineage (GTDB taxonomy): Bacteria > Pseudomonadota > Gammaproteobacteria > Burkholderiales > Burkholderiaceae > Pandoraea. Next base: position 5,754 of record JARLJF010000084.1, read on the forward strand.
CCCAGCGCCCCCTGCGTAGCGATGCGCGACAAGATGTAGGGAACCCACATCACTGCGGTAAATGCGGTCACCAGCGTCAGGAAATACATTTCGGATGTGAGCTTCATAGCGTTTCGCCGTGAGAATTCGTTGAAGATGCACCGATTCTAGACATCGAAAATCCATGGGGATATAGTCGCAAATGACATTATTTAGATCATTTGCGACATGAGAATCTGTGTGCTTGCCCTCGACGGCGTCTTCGACACCGGTCTCACGGCGATGCTCGACACCTTCACCACAGCCAATGAACTGGCGAGAATGAAAGGCGCCGACGTCGAGCCGTTTCAAATCACGGTCGTGGGTGTGAGGTCCCGCATCCGAACTGCGCTGGGGCTGACGATGGGCGTCGAGCCGGTACGCAGCGTCCAGCATCCCGACTGGATCGTGGTGCCGGCGCTCAACGCCAAAATGCCGGATACGCTCATCCCCGCACTTCAGCGGCCCGATGTGGTGGAGGCCAAGTCGCATCTGCGTGCGTGGCGCGAAGCGGGTATCGGCGTCGCGGCTGCCTGTATCGGTACGTTCGTGCTGGCGGACTGCGGTTTGCTTGATGGAGAGGAGGCGACGACGACGTGGTCGCTGGCCCCGCTTTTCCGCGAACGTTATCCGTTGGTGAAGCTGGACGACTCACGAATGATCGTCACATCCAATGGTGTCGTGACGGCAGGCGCTGCCTTGGGACACCTCGATCTCGCGCTCTGGTTCTTGCGCCAGGCGAGTCCGGAACTGGCGACGCTGGTGGCGAAGTTTCTGCTCGTCGACAACCGCGCGTCGCAGGCGCAATACATCATCCCCGACTATCTGGCGCATGCCGATCCGCTCGTCGAACGTTTCGAGCGATGGTCGCGCGAGCATTTGTCACAAGGGTTTTCGCTGGAAAATGCGGCCAACGCGCTGCACGTCCATGTGCGAACGCTGCAACGTCGAACCGAGCAGGTGCTTGGCAAGTCGCCGTTAGCGTTCTTTCAGGATCTGCGCATCCAGCGCGCGAGACAACTCGTGTCGAACGGCTGCGATCTCGACGCCGTCGCAACGGCGGTCGGATATGCCGACGCCTCTACGTTGCGAAGCCTGCTGCGCCGCAAACTCGGCCGCACCGTCAAGGAGCTGCGCGTAGAGGCGCGCTGAGCGCGACGCGCGGGATTTGGGGGGCGTGCCGGTGGTGTTGGCGGAACGCCGGGCGTTCGGGTTACGTGCTAGCATTCGTCCATCATGCGGACACCGCTCCGCCAACGGGCGTCTGCCCCCCAACGAAGCACCGCCTTCGTGGGAATTGCAGACGTCGCATCAGGAGCGCCCATGGATACTCACAACCGTATCCCTCATTCCGTTGACCCCACCCATTCCGTTCGTTTTGGCCGCATTGCGCCAACCCTCTGCGTGGCCGACATCGAGCGCTCGCTGCGCTTTTACGTCGACATTCTGGGGTTCCGCAAGGTCTTCGAGAACGGCACACCCGCCGGATTCGTCATTCTGAAGAAGGACGACGCCGAACTGCATCTCACCCGAGCGCCACAACATCGCGGCACGTCGCAGAACGTTGCACATTTGATGGTGGCGGACGCCGCTGCGCTGTATGCCCATCTTGAAGCGCACGACGTGCGGATCGTCAAAGGCATTCGCGACGCAGACTTCGGACTGCGATGTTTCGTGTTCGCCGACCCCGACGGCAATCGTATCGACGTCGGCGAACCGGTCACGCGTGGCTGAAGACGGCCGACTCAGAAGCCAAGTTGCCTGACGAACTTGTCGACTGACGTCGACCACATCTTGCCGCCATAGGTGAGCAGCAGATGGCCGTCGTGGCCGGGCAAGTCTTCCGTGTGAACGAACTGCGCGGGACTGCCTGACGCGGCGAACGCATCGAACCATTGCTGGGGTGCATCGGGGCCCCAGTACTGGTCGTTGTGCGCATAGAGCCAGAGACCGGGGATTTTCGTCGTCTTGCCGAATTCGCCGTAGACGGCTTTCATCTGCTCCGTATCGCAACTGTGCCCCGGCGCACGTTCCGGCATGCCACCCGCACCGCCGGAGAAGTTGATATAGCCGACCACGCCGGGCGGGTTGGTGGCGGCCGTGGCCACCGTGGTGAACCCGCCGACCGAGCGTCCTTCGAGCACGATGCGATCTTTGTTGGCCCACGTTTGCTCGCGAACCCACTTCACGGCCGCGAGATTGGCTTCTGCAGTGACCTTGCCGAGCTTTTCGAAGTCAGGACGACGCGTGCATCGACCCTGCATGTCGAACGATGCCCCGGAGTTCTCGCGATCCGGCCCGCCCGTCGAGCCATAGCCAACGCGAACCGGTGCCACGATGGCGAAGCCTTTGGCGAGCCAGTAACGCACATGTCCTTTGAGAATCGGTTGATTCATTTTGGCGCGGACCAGAGCATCGGAGGCGCGTCCGTGCTCGAAGATGAGCACAGGGAAAGGCCCGTTACCCGACGGTTTGTACACCTCGGTGTGCATGCCGACATCGCCGCCGAAGGTGCCGGCTCCCGGCACCACGATGGATACGATTTCCGGTGAGGGATCTGCGGCAGGCGCGGGCGATGCGGCGTTGGTGGTTGTCTCGTCGGTGGCGGCAATGGCCGTCGAGAGGCCGGAGAAGGGTGTCAAGGGTGCCGTCAGAAGGAGGGCGCAAAGCCATCCTCCGCAAAGTCGTGAGCGTGCGGTGAAGCGTTTCATGGTGATGTTATTGTCCCCGGGTGACGATGCATGCACGGCGTCCGGCGGCGGTGTTCGATCCCCGTCCGACGCACGAACTGGCGCTCATACTACTTCGCGGCACAGGGCCGCGACACTCATGCGAACGACTGATGGACAGGTGTCGAATCGCTCGCTCGGCCGTTCATTCGAGCGCATCGATGAGGTCTGTCGAATCGGCGGCAAAGTACCGTCCCGGTGTTGTGTGAAACGTGCGGCGAAAGAGTGCGATGAAGGCGCTCGCGTTGTCGTAACCAAGGTCGAGCGCGACCGTCCCGACGGGTTGCCCCGACGCCAGCAACTCAAGCGCGCGTAACAGCCGTGCCCGCTGACGCCACGCCGTGAACGTCAGCCCCGTCTCCTCGACGAAGCGCCGGCTCACCGTACGCGGCGCGGTGTTCGCCCACGCGGCCCAGGCCTCGAGCGTGCGCGCGTCAGCCGGATGGTCGACGAGCGCGGTAGCAATGCGTCGCAGGCGCCCGTCGCTGGGCATCGGCAGGCGGAATGCATCGGCGGGGCTGATGGCGATCTCATCGAGTATCACGTTCATGACGTTCGTCTGTACCCGATCGGGCGCGCTCAAATCCCACGGCGCGGCGCGTATGACACCTTCACGCAACAGACCCGACACCTCGATGGCTCGCGGTTGATCCGGTAAGTCCTCGCATTTGTCCGGCCGCACGTACACCGCCCAGCCGTAGAACGGGCCATGCGAAAACGCGGCATGCGGGCAGTTGGGCGGTATCCAGACAGCACGTGTTGTCGGAATCACCCACGCACCGAGGCTTGTGCGAACGGTGAGCAAGCCGTTGAACAAGCCGAGCAATTGCCCCGACGTGTGCTGGTGCGTTTGAGAGACGCGGGGTTCGCTCTCGCGTCCGACCAGTGCGATCAATGCCGGATCGTGCGCCCCCATGCGGTGCACGCGCTCCATCTTCGGTTTCAGGTGTTCCGGCAAACTCATGGCGTATTTGAGCTATTGAATGGCATCAATAGTCTATCAGCGCCACCGATCGGCGGGATATGCTCGTCGCGTGTTTCCGAAGGAGCGTTCTCATGTCCCCATCCCACCTGTCTGGCGCGTCATCCTCGTCCCCCTCATCCACCGAGCTGCCGGTCGATCTCGATCAACTCTACGACCCGCCGTCGGAGATGATTGTCAAAGGCGTCATGCCGAGGTTGCTGCCGTTCCATGTCGCGTATCTCGACGTCGCCACCTTCTTCTGTCTGGCGACGGGCAGTATCCAGGGCCTCGACGCGTCTCCACGCGGCGGTGAGCCGGGCTTCGTTCAGGTGCTCGACGAGAAGACCGTGGCGTTCGCGGACTGGCCCGGCAACAACCGCATTGCGTCGCTGCGCAATCTGACCGAAGACGACCGTATCGGCATGCTGTTCCTGTTCCCGGGGCTGGAAGTCTTCATGCGCATCAACGGTCGTGCGCAGATCTGCGTCGAGCCTGCGTTGCTCGATCGATTGAAGGAAGGGGAGCGCACGCCAAAGACCGCCATCGTCGTGAGCATCGACGAAGTGCTGTTCCACTGCGGGAAGGCGATCAACCGGGCAAAGTTATGGCGTGCCGAATCGCAGCTCGACCGCAAGGCCGTGCCGTCGATGGGCGACATGAAGGCGGCGCTGACCGGCATGGACAAAGCCAAGGCCAGCGCGATGGACGAGGGGTATTACCGGGCGGTGCGCGGCGATCTTTACTGACCCGCACTGAGCCGGACTGGGCCGTACCGACGCGCTGGACGCCCGCTTATCCCTGCGGGCTGGCCGATTCCTGCGCGCGGCGCAGACGCTCGCGGCTGTTGGTGAGGTGAGTGCGCATCGCAGCGCGAGCCGCTTCGGGATCGTGACGGGCAATGGCGTTGTAGATGTCTTCGTGCTCGCGATTCACACGATTGAGATACGACACCTGATCGTCGTCGGCCAGCGCGGCCGAATTCACGCGCGTACGCGGAATGATCGTGTTGCCGAGCTGTTCGAGGATGTCGTGGAAATACCGGTTACCGGTAGCGTTCGCCACTTGCAGATGGAAGGCGACGTCGGCCGTCACGGCGTTGCCGGTGCGCTGACGAACGTGCATCTCGAAGTCGTCCAGTGCCTGACGCATCAGCTTGAGTTGCGTGTCGGTGCGGCGATTCGCCGCCAGACCCGCCGCTTCCGTCTCGAGCGAAATGCGCAGCTCCAGGATCGCCATCACGTCGAGCATCGTCAGAATGCTGTTGGTGTCGACCTGCAGGGAGTTTTCGCGCGGCGCCTCGAGCACGAACGTGCCGATGCCGTGACGCGTCTCTACCAGTTGGCCCGCTTGCAGTCGCGAAATGGCTTCGCGGACCACGGTGCGGCTCACCCCCAGGCTTTCCATGATGGCCGACTCGGTCGGCAGCTTGTCGCCCGGGCGGAACGTGCCGCTGCGAATCTGCTCGGACAAGGCGCTCACCACCTCTTCCGTGAGGCTGCGAGACTTGCGGCGAGGACGTGCGGGCAACGGGCTGTTCATGGACATGGCGTCGGTTGGAATTGTGGGTGACAAAAAACGCCCTCAGTTTACCTTATCGACCGTCGCATACATACGACAACCGATAAGAATCGACCGCCAATGCCACACCCCAATCACTATCAGGCATCGGCGGCCCAAAGCACAACCTCGTGCGACTTCTCGCGACCACTCATAACCGCCTGAACCGGCACGCGCACGGCGCCGGTCCGGACAGCTTTGCTACAGGCGGGCAGACGTCAGAAATCGACGCGAATCCCCAACATGCCGACGAACTGCGAACTCGTCGCCGACGGCGTGCTGTTCTGCGAGTCGCCGACCACCGGGCCAGCGTTGATGATGCTCGTGGCATTCGCCCCCAGCGACTTGCCGTTGGCGTGCTGCCACGCTTCGAGCGCGTACAGCGACGTGCGCTTCGAGAGCGAATACACCTGCGCGAGCGAGACCTGATGGTAGGTCGCGGAATCGTTGATGCCGTTGGCTTTCGACGCCGCTGTGTAGCTGTACGCGGCCGCCAGACGCCATTGCGGCGCCACGATCCACGACGCATGCACGCCTGCCGTGTTGAAGATCGCCGTGTCGTGGAACAGCGACGCTGCGCCCGGCTTGTACTGCACGTTGCTGTAGCTCGCGCCCAGCGTCACGCTGCCGATCGTGTAGATACCGGCAAAGGCGATGTGTTGCAGCGCATCGGCGGAGAGATAGCCCTGATTGACGGCGGACGCCCCGGGAACCCCCGTCGATGCACCATTCCAGCTCGTGCCGGTGCCACCCACGTTGTTCATGCGCAGATAGCCGGCGGCCAACGACAGCGGACCGCCGTCGTAACGCAGTGCGCCCGAATACGTGTTGCCCTTGCTGAACGCACCGGCCTGGCCGCCGAAGCCGTATTGCAGGCTGGCCGTCACGCCCCACAGCACCGGCGAGGTGTACGTCACCGAGTTGTTGATGCGGATGGTGGTGTCGAGACCGTCGATATCGCCCGGGTGTGCGCCGGTTGCGCCCGTCACATAGGCGACGGGGCCGATGGTGCCGACCATCAGGTAGTAAGGCGAGTACTGGCGGCCGATGGTGACCGTGCCGAGCTGATCGTTCTTCAGGCCGACGAATGCCTGACGGTTGAACATCACGCCCGACGAGCTGAAGGCGCCGCTGTTGACGTCGAAACCGTTCTCCAACTGGAACAGCGCCTTGGTGCCGCCGCCGAGATCTTCAGTGCCGCGCAGGCCCCAACGGCTGCCTGCGAGGTTGCCGTTACGCAGGTAGGTATTCGACTTGCCGTTCTGGTTGCTGCTGTAGGTCAGTGCATCGTCGACGATCCCGTACAGCGTCACGTTCGACTGCGCGAACGCCGGTACGGCGCCGGCGGCGAGACCGGCCAATACTAGCCCGGCAAACAGTTTCGAATGTCTCACGACTTCTCCTCTTGTGATGTGTTTTGTTGGACTTCGCTTGAAACGTTGCTGCGTGCTCTCTGGTGCTAAAAACGGGGTGCCTTGCCGCTCCAGTCGGGTTGGTATTTGCGCATCTGTACCGCGTCGTTGCGGGTGCGCAGTCCGCAATGCAGGTACTGTTCGTGCAGCTTGGCCAACTGGTCCTGATCGATTTCGAGGCCAAGCCCCGGCGCTTTCGTTACGGCGACTGCGCCATTGCGGATGGCGATCTTGCCGCCGCGCACGACTTCCTCGTCGTCGGCCTGCCACGGGTAGTGCGTGTCGCAGGCATACGACAGACGCGGCACGCTCGCGGCCAGATGCGTCATCGCCATCAGGCTGATGCCGAGGTGCGAGTTCGAGTGCATCGACAAGCCGATCTCGAACGTCTCGCACATGCGCGCGAGCAGTTGCGTGTCGCGCAAGCCACCCCAGTAGTGGTGGTCGGAGAGGATGATCTGCGCGCCATTCAGACGCACGTTCTCGCGGAATTGACGCAGATCGGTCACCACCATGTTGGTGGCGAGCGGCATGCCCGTAGCGCGATGCAGTTCCGCCATGCCTTCGAGCGTGGGCGTAGGGTCTTCGTAGTACTCGAGATCGCCTGCGAGTTCGTGTCCCATCGCAATCGCCGTGGGCAGCGACCAGTTGCCATTCGGATCGATGCGCAACGGCTTGTCCGGGAACGCGCGCTTGAGCGCCTTCAGGCACTTCACTTCCTCCGCGGGATCGAGCACGCCGGCCTTGAGCTTGATGCTGCCGAAGCCATAGGTGTCGATCATCGTGCGTGCCTGCGCGACGAGCTGTTCGGCATTGAGCGTTTCGCCCCAGCCGTCGCCCGGATAGCCGGTCGCCGGTACGTCGATGTGCTGCGCGTACTTGAAGAACAGATACGCGCTGTATTGCACTTCCTGACGTACCGCGCCGCCGAGCAACTCCACGAGCGGAATGCCCAGATGACGTGCCTGCAAATCGAGGAACGGGACTTCGAACGCGGAGTAGATTTTCTCCAGGTCCTTGCGCGGGTCGGTGCCCGGGGCGAGTTCGTACTCCACACGCTCACCGCGAACGCCTTGACGCACCACTGCCGCCACACGCTCGCGCAGGCCGTTGGTGTCGAACGGGTCCATGCCGATCAGATGCGAGCGGGTGTTCTCCAGCAACGCCAGCACCGGGGCATCGCCGTACGTTTCACCCAGTCCGACGTGACCGTTATCGGTCTCGATTTCGATGATCGAACGCAGCGCATACGGCTCGTGAATGCCGGCGGCGTTGAGCAGCGGCGGGTCGCGAAAAGCAATCGGGGTGATCGTGATGCGGTGGATTTTCACGGCGACTAATTCCCCTTTTACGGCAGGTGCAGACAGTGGACGAATACGCGATTTGCGTGTGCTGATGTAACTTTTACGTCATCGTATGACTGGCCGTAATTTAGGTGACGCGTCGGGCCTCTCTCTATCGGTGTAATCCCTGATCGATGGGTCGGTATCCTGATGAAGTCGCTTGAAAACACAAGGGAAAGCGGGGTTATTTCGATTTCTTAGGGAAATCTCGGGGGCGTTTTGGCATGTCTCCTGATTGCAAATTCCCCGGTCGAGTCATATGATGACTTACGAGAAATTCAACTCAAAAGAGGAGACAGCATGGCCTTCAGCCGTAGGGGATTCTGGCAACGCACGCTTGGCGCACTGGCATGTGCCGCCGCACTGGGAAGCTTCGCGAGTACCGCAACCGCTGCGCCGGTCGCGCTGAACATCGTCGACGTTGCCGGCAACCTCGCCCTCACGCAGAAGGGCTTCGAGGCGTTCCGCGACAAGTACCCGGATCTCGTCTCGAAGATCACGTTCACCAACGCGCCTGCGCCGCAATTGCCCGGCAAGATCAAGGCCATGCAGGCCGCAGGGCGCTCCGATATCGACATCGTGCTCACTGGCACCGATGCGCTGGCTGCCGGTATCCAGCAAAACCTCTGGCAGCGTCTGCTGCCCGAGTACAGCGCGAAGTTTCCGGGCGTGCTCGACAAATACGCGCCGAACGTGCGCGCCATGCAAGAACTCTCGAAGGGTTATGGCCTCGCGGTGACGTTCATGCCGGCAGGTCCCCTCGTGGAATACAACCCGGCCAAGGTGAGCAACCCGCCGAAGACGCCCGCCGAACTGCTTGCGTGGTGCAAGGCGAATCCGGGCAAGCTGATTTATGCGCGTCCGGCCAACTCGGGCCCGGGCCGCACGTTCCTGATGGGCCTGCCGTATCTGCTGGGCGACAAAGACCCGCATGATCCGATCAAGGGTTGGGACAAGACGTGGGCGTTCCTGAAGGAACTCGACGCGTGCATTCCGTACTACCCGGGCGGCACGTCGGCGGTGATGAAGGAACTGGGCGAGGGCAGCCGCGACATGACGCTGACCGTCACGGGCTGGGACATCAATCCGCGCGCACTGGGCATCGTGCCGGCGACCTTCAAGGTGCAATCGTTCGACAAGTTCACGTGGGTCAACGACGCCCACTACATGGTCGTTCCCAAGGGCGTTCCGAAAGAGAAGATGGACGTCATCGTCAAGCTGATCAACTTCATGCTCGAGCCGGCACAACAAGCGCTCACGTATGACGACGGCTACTTCTATCCGGGCCCTGCGGTGAAGGACGTGCCGCTGTCCGCCGCCCCGGCAAAGAGCCAGGAAGTGATCGCAAAGTACGGCCGTCCGGAATACGCGAAGCTCATCGCCGACTTCCCGCATGCCGTGCCGCTCGACGCAACGGCGATGGTGGCGGCGTTCCAGAAGTGGGATGCCGAGATCGGCTCGCTGAAATCGAAGTGACCGGAGTGATCGGAGTCGCGTATGAAGCATAACTTTCAACACCTGCGCCTCGATAACGTAGCGCGTAGTTTCACCAATGCGGAAGGACAGTCCGTGGCCGCCTTGAACGGCCTGGACCTGACCATCAAGCGAGGTGAATTCATCGCGCTGCTGGGGCCCTCGGGGTGCGGCAAGTCGACAGCGCTCAACTGTATTGCCGGACTCACGCCGCTCACGGGCGGCGCGATCTGGCTCGATGACGAGCGCATCGACGTACTGCCGAGCGAGAAGCGCGGCTTCGGTATGGTCTTCCAGAACTACGCGCTGTTTCCGCACATGAGCGTGCTCGACAACGTCGGCTTCGGCCTGCGTATGCGCGGCGTGCCGCGTGCGGAGATCGAGAAGCGCGCCCGCGAGGCGTTGCAACTCGTGCAACTCGTGGGCCACGAGCGCAAGCTGCCGGGCCAGCTCTCGGGCGGCCAGCAGCAGCGCGTGGCGATTGCGCGTGCCATCGTGATCGCGCCGCCTGTCGTGCTGATGGACGAGCCGCTCTCGAACCTCGATGCGAAGCTGCGCATCGAAATGCGCGCCGAAATCCGCCGCATTCATGGCGAGCTTGATCGCGCCACGATCTACGTCACGCACGATCAGGACGAAGCGTTGTCCATGGCCGATCGCATCGTGGTGATGAAGGAGGGAGTAGTGCAGCAGATCGGCGCGCCGCGTGACGTGTATAGCCGTCCGCGCAATTTGCATGTGGCGCGCTTCATGGGCTATCGCAATGTGCTCGACGTGTCGATCACGTCGGCGCAGGGCGATCACGCGCGCGTGTCGTGCGGCGGCGCGTCGTTCGATGGCGTGCTCATGGAGTCGCCTGGCAGTGAAGGCAAGGTCAGCGTGGCGATTCGTCCTGATGATTTCGAGCGTGCGCAGGCCGCGAACGACAATGCGTTCGAAGTGGTGGTGGAGACCGTCGAGTACGGTGGCCGAGATTCGCTGCTGCGCGTGGCGTCGCCGTTCGGGCCGTTGTATGCGCGCCTGCCCGGCGACTACGCGATCGGTGAACGCGTGCCGCTTCACGTGCCGGTCGACCGTACGCTCGTCTACGCCGGGGAACGGGCATGAGTGCCGCCGCAACGTCATCGTCGCTCACGCCGGCGGCGCGTTTCGACGGCCGGGGCTGGCTGGTCGCGCCAGCGCTCGTGTGCCTGATCGCGATGTTCGTGTATCCGTTCGCCTACGGTCTGTTCCTGTCGTTCCAGCCGATGGAGGGCGGTGGCGTTTTCGCGAACTACCTCAAGTTCTTCACCGAGCCGACGCTGTGGCCGACCGTGCTGATCACGCTCAAGCTCGCGGTGCCTGCCACGCTGATCAACGTGGGGGCTTCGGTTCCCGCCGCGTTTGCGCTGCGCAAGAGCACGCGGGCGTCGAAGTTCGTGACGATGCTGCTCGTCGTGCCCGTCACGCTGGGCACGGTGCTCATCGCCGACGGCATGCTGACCTACTACGGGCCGAACGGCTGGTTCCCGCAGGCATTGCACGCACTGCATCTGTACAGCGACGAAGTGCGACTGACGCATAACTACTGGGGCGTATTGATCTCGCTCGTGATCTCGGGTTTCCCGTTCGCGTTCCTGTTGATCCTGTCGTATGTGACGGGAATCGATCCGACGCTTGCACGTGCCGCCGGTACGCTGGGTGCCGGGCCGTGGCAGCAGTTCCGACTGATTTATCTGCCGCTGCTGGTGCCGGGGCTGACGATGGCGGCGTGCCTGTCGTTCGTACAGGCGTTCTCGGTGTTTCCGTCGGCCGTGCTGCTCGGCGTGCCGGCAGGGGCCACGCGAGTGGTGTCGATTGCGGCGTATGAAGCGGCGTTCGAGAGCTATGACTACTCGCTGGCGTCGTGCGTTGCCATCGTGATGGGCTTCGTTCAGTTGCTGATCGTGGCGGCCATGCTCGGCGCGCGCCGGGCGTTCTATAGTGGTCCGACCACGGGAGGCAAGGGATGAGTGTCACGAACAAGAATCCGGCCGGAACCCTGGCCGTGCAGAACGGAGATTTCATGACGACGCCTTCGCCCGTGAATTCAGCGGCGGTGACTCCCGCGACACGTCGCAAGACGCGCCGCGAAGGGCCGGGCTCGCGTCTCTGGCGCGTGATGGTGTGGGGCGCGATGATCTTCTTCCTCGTGAATGTCGGGCTGATGATCGCCACCGTCACGATGAACTCGTTCGCGACCCGCTGGTTCGGCACGCCCTTGCCTGAGGGCTTTACGCTGCATTGGTACGCGCAGGCGTGGCAGGACTTCCAGCTCGCGCAAGTGCTGTGGGTCACGGTGGAAGTCGTGGGTGCGGTGGTGCTGCTGTCGATCGCCTTGGGCGTGCCCGCGGCGTATGCGCTGGCGCGGGTGCAGTTCCCGGGCAAGCGCCTCGCGATGCTGGTGTTCCTGCTGCCGATGATGGTGCCACCGGTCACGTACGGTATTCCGATGGCGACGGTGCTCTACAAGGTCGGGCTGGGCGGCACGCTCGCCGGCGTGATTCTCGCGAACCTCGTGCCGTCGCTGCCCTTCGTGATTCTGGTCATGACCCCGTTCATCGAGCAGATCGATCCGAATCTCGAAGCCGCGGCACGTATCTTCGGCGCCAACACGCAGAAGTACTTCCGTTTCGTGTTGCTGCCGCTGCTGGTGCCGGGCATTCTCGCGGCGGGATTGCTGACGCTGGTGCGCACCATCGGCATGTTCGAGCTGACGTTCTTCACGGCGGGGCCCGACACGCAGACTCTGGTCGTGGCGCTGTACTACGCGGTGTTTTCGACCGGTGTCAGAGCGCCTCAGTCGATCGATGCGATGGCGATGATCTACATGGCCATCACCTTGTTGTGGGTGCTCATCGCACTGCAGTTCGTGAGTCCGACGCAGTTGGTGAGCCGGGTCAAGGAAGCGCCGAAAGGCGAGTAAGCCGTACGGGGGCCGCGAGGACTTTCGGGGTTGCGAAGGTACGCGCGGCGCCCGCTGCATCAGCATGGCAGTCAACGATCCATTGAAGCCGCGCGCATGAGCATGCGTTGTATGGCGAAGACTGTCGGGCCGAAATGTTGCGCCGCAACAAAAAAATATCGATGGAAGTCGATGGAATAAGGCGCGGGGCTCGGGCGTTCTGAGAGTGTCGTCACCGACATTTCACTCAGGAGCCAACGTCATGAACCAACGTCAATCGATGTCCGCCGTCCTCACCGCTGTCGTGGCCGCCGCCGGTCTGTTCGCCGCTGCCGCCGCGCATGCCGAGACCCCGCTCAAGTCCATGGGCGGCATGCTGGTCGACGGCCAGAACCGCACCGTCTATACGTTCGACAAGGATGTGGCGGGCAGCGGCAAAAGCACCTGCAACGGTCCGTGCGCCGAAGCCTGGCCGCCGGTAATGGCTGCCCCGGGGGCGAAGGCCGAGGGCGACTACTCCGTGATTACGCGCGACGACGGCAAGATGCAATGGGCCTACAAGGGCAAACCGGTGTACCTGTTCACGAAAGACGCCGCGCCGGGCGACATGAAGGGCGATGGCATCAAGGATGTGTGGCACGCTGTCAAGCCCTGAGCGAGGGCATAGGCAGTACTGACGGGGAGCAAGAGGGTGTTGGCATTCCGGCCGGCCACGCGGCAAGATGCAAAGTCGCGGCGGCTCAGTATAATTTCCCGGCAGGCGCCAGCGGTATTCGCTGGCGATGCTTCGGACTGGCTTGCCGCCAGGCACCCTCCGCCAGGAAATTCGCCGATGACCGGTCAGGATTTGCCCAGCTTGCTCCCGGGCTTGCTGCCACGCCTCTGGGCGTTCGCGCTGCGCATTACGGGGGATCGTCACGATGCCGAGGATCTCGTGCAACGCGCTTGCGTGCATGCGCTGGAGCGCGTGCATCAATGGCAGTTGGGCACCTCGGCGTTGAGCTGGATGTACAGCATCGTGCATACGACGTGGATCAACGAGATCCGCGCGCGCCGCGTTCGTTCGCGCGGTAGCCTGGCGTGGGACGACGCCGACGTCGAAGCGATTCCCGATCTTCAGGCATCGACGCCGGAGGATCTTGCCAGCTATCACCAGGTGTTCGGCGCCGTGGATCGTCTGCCGGAAGCGCAGCGGTTCGTCGTGCTGCTCGTGGCCGTGGAAGGGCTGAGCTATCAGGAGGCGGCGCTCGTGCTCGACGTGCCCATCGGTACCGTCATGAGCCGTCTGTCACGCGCACGCCGCACCATCGGCGACCAGTTCCGTAACCCCGAGGGGCAACCCCGCCGCGCCGACAGTGTCGGCCCCGCATCCGGCGCACGTGAGGAGGACGCGTGATGAACGAAGACGATATCCGCCTGCTCGCTTACGTGGACGAGACACTCCCTGCTGCGCAGCGCGCGGAAGTGGAAGCTGCCGTTACCGCGTCGCCGGAATTGGCCGACGCGGTCGAGTCGTTGCGCGCGTCGCGTCTGCCGTATCGCGAGACGTTCGCCGCTCAAGTGATTCCCCCGGTGCCGGAAAGTTTGCGCGCCAATCTCGATACACTGCTGCGCGCGCATGCGCTGCGTCAGATGCCCGTCGCGCAAGGAACCCCCGATGTCGCGACACCGCGCGAGTCGGCAGCGCCCGTTCGCGTCGATGACGCGCATAACCTGCCCGCCGCCAACGACGCTCCCACGGGACGGCGCGTACGCGCATGGTGGCTCGCTGCGGCGTTTGCGGCCGGTGTGGCGGCGACCGCCGTCACCTTGCCATTGCTGTCGGGAGTGTTGAACAAGTCCGGTGTGAACGGCGGGGGACTCATGACCGCTTCGGCACCGCCGCCACCGAAATCGCCGCAAGGCACGACGTGGGTCCGCGCCGCCGCCGAGTACCAGCAGTTGTACGCGCGCGACACGATCGCCTCGGTGCATGTGGACGATAGCGATACCGAGCGCACCGTGAACGACATTCGTCAAAACGACAAGCTCGATATCAATGTGCCCGACCTGCGCTCACAGGGGCTGACGTTCAAGCGTGTGCAGCGTCTGCGCTGGCAGGACCGTGCACTGGTGCAGATGGTGTACCTGCCGGAGACGGGCGATCCCATCGCGTTGTGCGTGGTGCGCGATCCGCGTCCGGATCAAGGCGTGGCAGAGCAGAAGATCGACCGGATGGGCGTGGTGACGTGGCGCAAGGGGCAAGTGGGTTATGCGCTGATCGGGGCACCCGGTTCGGTTGATCTGAAGGCCGTTGCGAATTCGCTGGCGCAGCTTTAAAGCGCCAGAATTTCGGGCAGCAACGGCCGGCTAAGCCGCTGGCTCCACCACTTCAACGCCTCGCCCATTCGCTCTGTGCGCCACGCCAGCCAGAAGGTCTCCGGCGGGCGAGGCTCCTCGACCTGCAATTCCACCAGCGCACCGCGCTTGAGTTCCGCACACACGCAGGCGCGCGGCAGAAATCCGTGGCCCAGCCCTGCCAACTGCGCCGCAATCTTCGCTTGCATACTGGGCACCGTGATCCGCCGCTGGCCCAGCAACAGCCCCACTGAACGATCGACCAGCGAACGCGCCCCATCGCCCACGACGATGGCGGTGTTCTCCAGCAGATCGTCCCGCGTGAGCGGGCGCCCTAGCTTGGTGAACGGGTGGGTGGCGCTCACGCAGAACGCGAAATCCAGCGTGCCGATCGCCACGGCCTTGTAGCCACCGCTGGCCGGTCCTTCCCCGGCGGCCACGACCAGATCGGCCCGTCCTTCGCGCAACAACTCCCACGTCCCCGTGAGCGTCTCCGTGCCAATGCGCAGGCGCGTGCCGCAGTTCAGGTCTTCGAAGGCGCAAATATCGGGATTGAAGGCGCTCGTGGGGATCAGCGAATCGTGGACCAGGCGGATTTCTGCCTCGAAACCGGTGGAGATTTGCCGCATGCGCGATTCGAGCTGGCTCGCCGCCGCCAGCAGCCACCGGCCCTCCTTGAGCATTTCTTGCCCCGCATCGGTGAGCGTGACCCTCGGTCCGTTGCGAACGAATAGGGCAAGGCCGAGCTGATCCTCCAGCTTGGAGACGGCGTACGAGATGGTCGACGGCACTTTGTGCAGCCGTTCGGCCGCGGCGGCGAACGAGCCGTACCGCGCGATGGCATCGACGATTTCGATGGCTTCCAGAGACAACTTGAGCATGGATGAGTCTCCAAAAAGTCGATCATCGAAATTTTCGATGATAAGTCGCCAAAACCTTCAACCTCATGTGCCTCGATTCCGACGAAACTTCTTTCAATGAGGCGGGAAACACCGATGAAAGCATACATGAGCCGCCGGGTTTGATTTAGTGAATTTTATCGAACAGTAAAACGCAATTTCCCGTTGGTTTTTATCTTTTCTGTCATTTAACGCAATCAAGGAGACTTACCATGGCCCTTAACAAACCCGTCGCTGTCGCCAAGCCCGGTTCGCTGCTGCTTACGCCGCAAGACCACACGCTGATCATGATCGACTTCCAGTCGCAGATGGCTTTCGCTACGCACTCCATCGACGCCGTCACGCTGCGCAACAACGCCGCGCTGGTCGCCAACGCTGCCGCCGGATTCGGTGTGTCGACCATCCTCACCACCGTGGCCGAAAAGAGCTTCAGCGGCCCGATGTTCGAAGAAGTGACGACACCGTTCCCCGGTCGGGCGATGCTCGACCGCACCTCCATGAATACGTGGGAAGACGAAGCCGTGATTCACCGCGTGAACGAGATCGGCAAGTCGCGCATCGTGCTCGCGGGCTTGTGGACCAGCGTGTGCATCGTGGGCCCGGCCCTCTCGGCGATCGATCAAGGTTTCGAGGTGTATGTGATTACAGACGCCAGCGGCGACGTATCGACGGAAGCCCACGAGCGCGCAGTCGAGCGCATGATTCAGGCCGGGGCCCGCCCGATGACGGCATTGCAGTATCTGCTGGAATTGCAACGTGACTGGGCGCGCACCGACACGTACGGCATGACCACGGGGATTGCGAAGAAGTGGGGCGGCTCGTACGGGATCGGCATCAACTATGCCAACACGATGTTCAACGCTCACGAAGGTTAAACCGGAGTCAGACGATGAAGTCCTACCTGCTGTCACTGGCGCTCGGCGTACTTGTTGGCGTGATCTATGCGCTGTTCCACGTGCGCTCCCCGGCCCCGCCGGTCGTCGCTCTGGTGGGGCTTCTCGGAATCTTGCTCGGTGAGCAGATCCCGCCCTTGGTCAAAGGCTGGGTCAAGCCCGACAGCGTGCAGAGTTCGTGGCTACAAGAGCAGGTCAAGCCGCATGTGTTCGGTGAATTGCCGCGATGCACCAAGACCGACATCGCAGCGACGGCCCCCATCAAAGACGAGCGCACGTAACACGTGTGCCCGGTGCAGCGCTCGCCGTTATGGCGAGCGCCTTGTCCCCAGTACTGAGACGTTCGACTCCGCCAAGCCAAGGAAGCCAGACATGACCGCCACTCACGCCTCGACCGCAGCGCCCGACGTTATCTTGCACAACGGGCGCTTTACCACGCTGGACCGCACCAATCCCACGGCGAGCGCCGTGGCCATCAAAGACGGCCGCTTCGTGCGCGTTGGTCGCACCGAAGAAGTCCTGCCGCTGGCGGGGAGTGCTACCCGAGTTATCGATTTGAAGGGCAAGCCCGTGTTGCCCGGCCTGATCGACAACCACCTGCACATCATTCGCGGCGGACTGAACTTCAATCTGGAATTGCGCTGGGATGGCGTGCGCAGCTTGGCCGACGCGATGGGCATGCTCAAGCGTCAGGTGGCGATTACGCCCGCACCGCAATGGGTGCGCGTGGTCGGCGGTTTCACCGAGCATCAGTTTGCCGAGAAGCGCCTGCCAACCATCACCGAACTCAATGCAGTCGCGCCCGACACTCCGGTCTTCATACTGCATTTGTACGACCGCGCCTTGCTCAACGGTGCTGCGCTGCGCGCCGTGGGTTATACGCGCGATACCCCTGCGCCCCCGGGCGGCGAGATCGTGCGCGACAGCGCGGGCAACCCAACGGGGTTGCTGCTCGCCAAGCCCAATGCCTCCATCCTTTACGCCACGCTGGCCAAAGGGCTCACGCTGCCGTTGGACTACCAGGTCAACTCCACGCGCCACTTCATGCGTGAGCTCAATCGTCTTGGCGTGACCGGCGCTATCGATGCGGGCGGTGGCTTCCAGAACTACCCCGACGACTATCAGGTGATCCAGCAGTTGGCCGATGCGGGCCAACTCACGATTCGCCTCGCCTACAACCTGTTCACGCAAAAGCCGAAGCAGGAGAAGGAAGACTTTCTTAACTGGACGGCGACGTCCAAATACAAGCAGGGCGACGATTACTTCCGCCACAACGGCGCGGGCGAGATGCTGGTGTTTTCCGCCGCCGACTT
The DNA here is from genome assembly GCA_031291335.1 of Pandoraea sp. Classification (GTDB taxonomy): domain Bacteria; phylum Pseudomonadota; class Gammaproteobacteria; order Burkholderiales; family Burkholderiaceae; genus Pandoraea. The sequence goes on from JARLJF010000084.1 coordinate 23,615, forward strand.
CGAGGACTTCCGTCAGCCGCGCCCGGACATGGCGCCGGAGATGGAGGGCGAACTCGAAGAGGTCGTGCGTGTGCTCGCACAGAACCGCTGGCCGTGGCGTCTGCACGCGACGTACGACGAAACCATCGAGCGGGCGCTCGATGTATTCGAAAAGGTGAATCAAGACACACCGCTCGAAGGGCTGAACTGGTTCTTCGATCACTGCGAAACGATCTCCGAGAAATCGATCGACCGCATTGCCGCACTCGGTGGCGGTATCGCCGTGCAGCACCGTATGGCTTATCAGGGCGAGTATTTCGTCGAGCGTTACGGCGCAGGCGCTGCCGAGGCAACGCCGCCGGTCAAGCGCATGTTGGAGAAGGGCGTGAATGTTTCGGCCGGGACCGACGCGACGCGCGTGGCGAGCTACAACCCGTGGGTGTCGCTGTCGTGGCTGGTAACGGGCAAGACGGTGGGCGGCATGCGGCTTTATGAGCAGGCCAACTGCGTGGATCGCGAGACTGCCTTGCGCATGTGGACCGAGAAGGTCACGTGGTTCTCGAATGAAGTCGGCAAGAAGGGCCGTATCGAAGCGGGGCAGTTGGCTGACCTGATCGTGCCGGATCGCGACTTCTTCGGTTGTGCCGAATCGGATATTGCCGACACCACCGCACTGCTCACCATGGTCGGCGGCAAGGTGGTCTACGGTGCGGGGCAGTTTGCATCGCTCGATGAAGGCACGCCGCCGGTGGCCATGCCCGACTGGTCGCCTGCGCGCACTTTCGGCGGTTACGCGGGCTGGGCTGACAAAGAGACGTCGACACAAGGCACACCGATGCAGAAGGCGCTGCACAGTGCCGCTGCGGCTTGTGCCTGCGCCAACAACTGCAACGTGCACGGTCACCGGCATGCGACGGCGTGGAGCAGCAAGCTGCCCGTGTCCGATCTGAAGGGCTTCTGGGGTGCGTTGGGCTGCGCCTGCTGGGCGGTGTGACGATGAACACGCTAATCACGGCGCGTTGGCAACCCATGCCCGCACTTCGGTGGATCGCGCTGCTGCTGTTGTGCGCCGCCTATTTGCAGGGAGGTCTCGATAAGGCGATCGATTTCAACGCCGCGATCGCCGAGATGCAGCACTTCGGGGTCTCGCCTGCGGCACCGATGGCGGCGGCCGTCATCGTGCTCGAGCTGGGCGCATCGGTGCTCATCCTCACCGGCTTCTACCGGTGGCTAGGTGCATCGGCGCTGGCGGCGTTCACGTTGTTCGCCACTTTCGTGGCGCTACGCTTCTGGGAGATGCCGCAGCCCGAGCGCTTCATGGCCGAGAACGCGTTCTTCGAGCATCTCGGTTTAGTCGGTGGTTTTTTGCTGGTGGCATGGCACGACTGGAAAGCCCGTGCGGATGCCTGAACGACAACGGTAAGTGCTTCGTTTTTCGATCTTGCTTTCCTTATAGAGAATCTTTCATGACCCTTCTGTCCACGCCCATTCAGGTACGTGACAATCCGGCGAAGCACCGCTTCGAGTATTCGGTGCAAGGTGAACATGCCGTCGCGATCTATTCGATTGAAGGCAACGTCATCACGTTCATTCACACGCTCGTGCCCGACGCGTTGCGTGGCCAAGGCATCGCAACGAAGTTGGTGCTCGCGGGGCTGGCCGCGGCACGGGAGCGTGGTCTGCGCGTCATTCCGCAGTGTCCCGTTTTTGCAGCCTATATGCGCGCGCATCCTGAAACGCACGACTTGCTGGCCGACGAAGGCCGCGTTTTGCTCGGTTTGTAACGACACGGAGCCGTCATGACATTGCCCGCTGCTGCCAATCCGATTGACAACCCGCGTCCCCGCGTTCGCCTGCTCGGGCTCGCCATTTCTGCACGCGCTTTTGAGATTCGCGATTTCCTGAGCCGAAGCGTAGTCACCTTCGACTGGGTCGAGTTGGATGAGGCGGAGGCGCGTCGCATTCCCGGCATCCGGGGGCTGGACGATCCGGGGCTGCCGGTGTGTGAGTTTCCCGATGGCACCCGGTTGTTCAATCCCAGCGTCGCGGACGTTGCCCGCCGGCTGGGATGGGTGGAAAAGCCCCGGCGCAAGGCGTATGACGTGTCTATCTACGGTGCCGGCCCGGCCGGGTTGAGTGCGGCGGTGTATGCCGCGTCGGAAGGGTTGAGCACGGTGCTGGTCGAGCGCGATGCGGTCGGCGGGCAGGCTGGCAACTCTTCGTTGATCGAGAACTACTTGGGGTTTCCGCAGGGCATCAGCGGCGGCGAACTTGCCGAGCGCGCGCGCCAGCAGGCGATGCGCTTCGGCGCAGAAATTCTCCGGCTGCGCGAGGGGGTGTATGCCGTGTTCGCCGAGCGTGGTATTCATGTCGATCTGGCCGATGGCACACAGCTTTGCGCAAGCACCAACATCTGCGCGACCGGTATCGAGTGGCGGCGCCTTGGCCTGCCGGACGAAACACGGTTGCAGGGGCTCGGGCTCTTCTATGGCGCAGGTGCCAGCGAAGCCCCGATGTGCACCGGTGAGATAGTGTATGTGGTCGGAGGCGGAAATTCGGCAGGGCAGGCTGCCATGCATCTGGCGGCCTATGCCCGCGAAGTTGTCATCCTGGTGCGCGGCGCACGCTTGGCCGACACGCTGTCCGACTACCTGATCCAGAAGATTCAGGGCACGTCCAACATTCGGGTGGTCACGGGCTGCGAAGTGAGTGCGTTGCATGGCGATGCCTTTTTGGAGGCGATCACGGTGCGCGAGCGCGAGAATGGCGCTCAGCAGGTGTTAGCGACGCATCACTTGTTTGTCTGTATCGGCGGTCTGCCCAATACCGATTGGGCACGCGATACCGCGATTACGCGCGATGGTTCCGGGTATCTTGTCACCGGACCGGATCTCACGCCGACGATGTTGGCGGCATCGGGCTGGCCGCTCGCGCGTGCACCGTTTCCGTTGGAAACGAGCGTGCCCGGTTCGTTCGCCGTGGGCGACGTGCGGCATGGCTCGATGAAGCGGGTCGCGTCCGCGGTGGGCGAAGGCGCAATGGCAGTCGCGTTTATCCATCAGCATCTCGCAACCTTTTGAGGAGAGATCGCCATGTCCAAAAGTTGCACGCATACCGACGGCATTCAACACGTTACGCCCAGCGCACTCGGCTGCGAGGAGTGTCTGAAATCCGGCAGCCGCTGGGTGCATTTGCGGCTGTGCCGCACCTGCGGCCACGTAGGGTGCTGCGACGACTCGCCCAATCGCCACGCCAACGCGCACTTCCACGAAACCGGTCATCCGATCATCGAGGGCTACGACCCGCCAGAAGGTTGGGGCTGGTGTTATGTCGATCGCGTCATGTTGGATTTGGGCGACGATACGACGCCCCAAAATGGGCCGATTCCACGCTACGTCTAAATAGCAATTCGAAGAGGATCTTATGCCTCAAGCTGAAACCAGGGCATCCGACGATTCCATGGATCCGCGCGATCCCTCGCTGCGCAGCGCCTCGCTGGGCGATCTGTCGGCCCGCAGTTTGCCGCGCCCAGAGAGCGTGACGGCCGTCATCGAGCATCATGTGCGACCGGAGGCTGTGGCCGCGTACGAGGAATGGCTCAAGCGGATTGTGCCGATCGCAGAACGATTCCCCGGCCACCGCGGTGTGCACGTCATTCGTCCCGTATCGGGCTCGACGGTCTACACCGTGACGTTGCGTTTCGACTCGCTGGCGCATGCGGAGGATTGGTTTCAGTCGGACGCGCGGCAAACGTTGCTAAGCGAAGTGATGCCTTTTCTGGCGAGTGACGAGCGACGTCAGACAGTGACCGGGCTCGAGTTCTGGTTTCACCCGGCACCGGGGCAAAAGCCTGCCAAGCGCTACAAGCAGTTTCTGTTGACGCTATCGGTGATCTTTCCGCTCACGGTGGTCGTGCCGCTTCCCGTGCATTGGCTGGCGCCGAGCCTGCCTTGGCTGACCAATACGATTTTCGCCAAACTCGTGGTCGCCGCCATCATCGTCGGGTTGATGACCTATGTCATCATGCCGCGTGTGACGCGTCTCGCGTCGCGATGGCTGTATGAATGACGCGAGGGGTGCCTCGGGAGAGGAGACGTTTTGAATCACTACGCTTCTCGTTGATGCCCCTCGCGTGTCATACATCGCGCGGATATTACGCTTGCTTCAGTGCACCGTCGACCAGACGCCACAAACCGAGCGGATTGTCCTGACGCAACGCATCCGGCAGCAGCGCGTCGGGCAGGTCCTGATAGCACACGGGGCGCAGGAACCGGTCGATGGCGGTCGCGCCCACCGACGTGAACATCGCGTTCGACGTGGCCGGGAAGGGGCCACCGTGCACCATCGCATGACACACCTCGACGCCGGTCGGGAAACCGTTGGCGAGGATGCGGCCGGCGCGACGTTCCAGACTCGGCAGCAAACGGCGCGCCGTCGCGGTGTCGCCCGCGTCGAGTTGCAGCGTGGCCGTTAGCTGGCCTTCCAGATGCTCGGTAATCGCGATCATCTCGTCGACCGTATCGCAGGCAATCACGACCGATGCGGGGCCGAAGACTTCGTCATGCAGCGCCGGTGTGGCGAGGAATTCGGCCGCCGTCGTGCGGAAGAGGGCGGCTTGTCCCTGACATCCGCTACCCGCCTGACCTCGCGCGAGCACCGACACGTTTGGCTCGTCTGCCAGTCGTGCCACGCCCTTGTCGTAGGCCTGATGAATGCCCGACGTCAGCATCGTGCCAGCCGCCTTCGTAGTGAGCGCTTCGGTGGCCGTACGGCAGAAGCGTTCGAGTGCGTCGCCCGAGATGCCCAGCACCAGTCCCGGGTTCGTGCAGAACTGACCGACACCCATCGTGAGCGAATCGACGAAGCCCTTGGCAATCGCATCGCCGCGTGCGGCCAGCGCTTCAGGCAACAGATACACCGGGTTGATGCTGCTCATCTCGGCATAGACGGGAATCGGCACGGCCCGCGCCTGAGCGATGCGTTGCAGTGCGAGGCCGCCATTGCGTGAGCCGGTGAAGCCCACGGCAGCCATCGCCGGATGAGCGACCAGCGCTTCTCCCACGGCACGCTCGCCGACCAGCAGCGAGAACACCCCTTCGGGCAGGCCGAGCTTTTGCACCGCAGAACGCACAGCGCGTGCGACCAGTTCCGAGGTTCCCAAGTGCGCCGAGTGTGCCTTGACGATCACCGGGCAGCCCGCCGCGAACGCCGACGCCGTGTCGCCGCCGGCCACCGAGAACGCCAGCGGGAAGTTGCTGGCTCCGAATACTGCCACGGGGCCGAGGCCGATCTTCGTCAGACGCAAATCGCTGCGCGGCAGCGGTTCGCGCGCCGGCTGGGCGGGATCGATCGTGGCGTCGAGGAAGTGGCCGTCACGCACCACGCGCGCAAACATCCGCAATTGCCCGACGGTGCGGCCTCGCTCGCCTTGCAAACGCGCCACAGGCAAGCCGGTTTCGGCATGGGCGCGCTCGATGAGGGCGTCGCCCAGATCGAGAATCGCCTGCGCCACGGCTTCGAGAAACTCGGCACGCTTGGCCAGCGGCAGGGCGCGGAACGGATCGAACGCGGCCGCCGCCAGTTCGCATGCGCGCTCGACGTCCTGCACGGTGCCTGCACCGAACGCCGGTGTCAGCCGCTCGCCGCGCGACGGATCGAACGCCTCAAGCGTTCCCGCACTGCCGCGCACGTCGGCGCGGCCGATCAACATCTCACCGGTGATCTGCATGTGCGTTCTCCTTAGCCTTCCACTTTCTGGATCAGCGCGTTGAGCGCTTCGAGTTCATCCGGCAGCAAGTCGGTCAGCGGTGCGCGCACCGGACCGGCATCGTGCCCGACCAGCTTCGCGCCCGCCTTGACGATACTCACCGCGTAGCCGGCGCGCCGGTTGCGAATTTCCAGATACGGCAGGAAGAACGTGTCGAGCAGATGGCCCATCGTTTCCTGATCGTTCGCACACACGGCGTGATAGAACTTCATGGCCGTCTTCGGAATGAAGTTGAAGACCGCCGATGAGTACACCGGCACACCCAGTGCGCGGTAGGCTGCGGCATAGACCTCGGCCGTCGGCAGGCCGCCCAGATACGAGAAGCGGTCGCCCATACGGCGGCGAACCTGCACCATGCGCTCGATGTCGCCCACGCCATCCTTGAAGCCGATCAGGTTCGGGCACTTCTCGGCCAGACGTTCCAGTTGGTCGGCGCCCAGCTTCGAATTGGCGCGGTTGTAGACGATCACACCGACATTCACCGAACGGCAGACTTGCTCGACGTGAGCGGCAATGCCGTCCAGGCTCGCTTCCGTCAGGTAATGCGGCATGAGCAGCACGCCCTTGGCGCCAAGGCGCTCGGCTTCCTGAGCGTACTGGATCGCCAGACGCGTCGGGCCGCCCGCGCCGGCCAGAATCGGCACCTTGCCTGCGCAGGTGTCGACCGCGGTCTTAATTACGGCGCTGTAGTCCTGCGGCGTGAGCGAGAAGAATTCACCCGTGCCGCCCGCCGCGAAAAGCGCCGTCGCGCCGAACGGTGCCAGCCACTCCAGACGGGCTGCGTAGCCGCGTGCATTGAAGTCGCCATTGGCGTCGAAGTCGGTCACGGGGAAAGACAACAAGCCGTCGGAGACGATCTGCTTGAGTTCTTGAGGTGCAGTCATTTCAAGAGTTCCTGTCGGCCGTAGGGCCGGATTCGATGTTGAAGAAGGCGCTCAACCAGCGCTTGGCGCTGAGTTATATGTCATCGTATAACATGTGCCGAAGTCGGACAAGAGGGTGGCCGGTCGAATGGCAGTGGGATAAACCCGCAAAAGGGATGTAAAGGGTTTGTCCCGATTTCGCGGAAGCCCCGCTGGTATGCCCATACCGGGGTCTCTAGATGTATGATGACGCATAAGTGACGGGTGGTTGAGCCAACGTCAACGACAACCGTGGATGATCGAGACAATGGGCTGAGGATCGTGGCAAATCGCACGCATCAACAAGTGCGGACGCCGCATCTGATCGGCAAAGCCGGGGGAGGAGCGAGCAATATGGCATCGAACATGGGGTCCGATATGGCCCGCAAGGCGGCGGGCGAGCCGGAACATTCGGCGAAGGATGTGCCGCGCTATATCCGGATGCAGTCAGACGACAATGTCGCCATCGTCGTGAATGACGGCGGCTTGCCTGTGGGCAGCCGGTTCTCGGACGGGCTCACGCTCGTCGACGCCGTGCCGCAGGGACATAAGGTCGCGCTGACGGATCTGGCCGAGGGCGCTGCGGTGATCCGCTACGGCGTAGTGATCGGCTACGCGGCGCGCGCCTTGCCCGCCGGCAGTTGGGTGAACGAACGCAATCTGAACATGCCTGAGGCGCCGTCGCTGGATCGTCTGCCGATCAGTACCCGGGTTCCGGCAGCGCTGCCGCCGCTCGACGGCTTTACGTTTCAGGGCTATCGCAACGCCGACGGGTCGGTGGGCACCCGCAACATCCTCGCCATTACGACCACGGTGCAGTGTGTCGCTGGCGTGGTCGAATTTGCCGTCAAGCGAATCAAGGAGACGTTGCTCGCGCAGTATCCGAATGTCGATGACGTGGTGGCGCTGGAGCATACCTATGGCTGTGGCGTCGCCATCGACGCGCCCGACGCCGTTGTGCCGATCCGCACGTTGCGCAACATCGCCACGAACCCGAACTTCGGCGGCGAAGTGATGGTGGTGAGTCTCGGTTGCGAGAAGCTCCAGCCTGAGCGTCTCCTGCCGGCGGGCAGCATTCCCATTGGAAGCACCGATGCGCAGGGAAAGCCTGACACGGTTTGCCTGCAGGACGACGCGCACGTCGGCTTCCTGTCGATGATCGATTCGATTCTGACGATGGCGCGTACGCATCTGGAGCGCCTCAACGCGCGACAGCGCGAGACGGTACCGGCATCCGAATTGATTGTGGGGGTGCAGTGCGGGGGGAGCGACGCGTTTTCCGGCGTCACCGCCAACCCGGCCGTGGGCTTTGCAACGGATCTGCTCGTGCGTGCCGGGGCGACGGTCATGTTCTCCGAAGTCACCGAAGTGCGTGACGGGATCGATCAACTCACCTCACGCGCGGCGACGCCGGAGGTAGCGCAGGCGATGATCCGCGAGATGGCTTGGTACGACGCTTATCTCGAACGCGGACGCGTGGATCGCAGTGCCAACACGACGCCGGGCAACAAGCGCGGCGGGTTGTCGAATATCGTCGAAAAGGCGATGGGATCGATCGTGAAGTCAGGCACAGGTCCGATTCATGGCGTGGTCGCGCCCGGTGCCAAACTCGATCGCGCGCATCAGCGCGGGCTGATCTACGCGGCCACACCGGCAAGCGACTTCATCTGCGGCACGTTGCAACTCGCGGCGGGCATCAACCTGCACGTCTTCACGACCGGGCGGGGCACGCCGTACGGTCTGGCCGAGGTGCCCGTCATCAAGGTGGCGACGCGCTCCGATCTGGCACGCCGTTGGCACGATCTGATGGATGTCGATGCGGGACGTATTGCCACGGGCGACGCCACGATCGAAGACATCGGCTGGCAGCTCTTTCACCTGATGCTCGCTGTGGCGAGCGGTGAAAAGACCTGGGCCGAGCGCTGGGGGCTGCACAACGCGCTGACGCTGTTCAACCCGGCGCCGGTGACCTGATCCGGCGGCGGGTGGCCGGCGCGGTGCTGTCGCTGACTCAGTGGACTCAGCGGATTCAACTGACTCAGCGGCGCCACGCTCAGAGTTCCGCTTGCGTTTGCGCCAGTCCGAATTCGAGCATGGCGGGGACGAAGCAATGGTTGAGCGTGTCGCGTCGTGAGAGCTTCGTGAGCACGTAGCGACGGAACGGCGTGAGCGTGGCCCAGTCGCCGACGTCGGGCGGCAGCAGGTCGGCCAGTTCGCATTGCTTGAGCAGTCCTGGCGGCAACGCGTTCGTGTCTTGCCAGGCCGTGGGGGCGGGATCGACGCTGCGCTCGACGGCCTGCCCGAGATGGTCACGGGCAATCTCATCGAGACGCCCTGCGAAATCCTCGTCACCTGGCACACAAGAGGCCAGCGTATCGCGCGCTTCTAGCGGCAGACGCTGCCAATCGGCCAGCGACAGATGCTGGCCGTTGCGATCCAGATTGAAGCGAATCGCCATCGTGATGAACGTCAGGTTCTCACAAGCTTCGATCTCGAAAACAAAGATGGGTAGACGCTGATAGAGATGCATGAGAGTCGCTCGCTGAAGCACTATCGGAAACATTGATGGTACTGCAAGTGAGCAGGCTCGCACGCGTTACCTCTAGTGGCCGGAGTATCGAAGTTGCGCGTTCGGCCCGACGGGCAGTTCCAGACCGAATACCCAGAGGCAGAAGAATGCCGTCCACGCGATGGTGAAGACGATCGCGTACGGCAACATCAGCGCGAGCAGTGTGCCCACACCGGCATCGCGTTGATAGCGTGTCGCCACCGCGAGAATCAAGGCGAAGTAACTCAGCATCGGCGTGACGATGTTGGAGACCGAATCCCCGATCCGGTACGCGGCCTGCACTACCTCGGGGGCATAGCCGAGCAGCATCATCATCGGCACGACGATGGGAGCCATGAGCGCCCATTGAGCCATACCGGAACTGATCATCAGATTGACCGCGGCACAAAGCAGGATCAGTCCGATGAATAGCGCCGGACCATTGTCGGCAACGCCGCTGAGCCAGCCAGCGCCCTTGATCGCGAGAATGGTGCCCAGGCCGCTGCGTCCGAAAAGCGCGATGAACTGCGACGCAAAAAACACGAGAACAAGGTACTGGCCGAGCGTGCCCAATGTCTTCGACATGGCGGCGATCACGTCGCGGTCGTTGCGGTAAGTCCCCGTCATGACCCCGTAGAGCAGACCTGGCAGCGCGAAGAAGATCACGATGAACGCGACAATGCTGCCAAACAGCGGAGCGCGGCTGCTGTATTCACCGGCCGCATCGCGAAGCGGGGAGTTCTCGGACCACGCCAGGGCGAACAGTGCAATGCCGCATGCCAGCATGCAGCCGAGCGCGGCCCACAATGCGCGCCGTTCAACGGGCGTGATGGCGTGGCGCGCGTCTACGTCAGGCGACAGTGCCTGAGCGTCGCCGTCTTGCGGCGACCAGGCACTCAGACGCGGCTCGATCACGCGTTCGGTGACCCATGTTGCGGCCAATGTGACGAGCACTGAACTCGCGGCCATGAAGTACCAGTTGGCAACGGCACTGACGGTGTAATCCGGGGCGAGCAGTTGCGCCGCGCTTTGGGTAATGCCGCCAAGCAACGGGTCCGACGTGCTGAGCAGCAGATTCGCGCCGTAGCCACCGGATACGCCCGCGAAAGCCGCCGACAGCCCCGCGAGCGGATGGCGGCCCATGGTGGCGAAGAGCATGGCCGCGAGCGGGAGCACGACCACGTAACCAAGATCCGACGCGACGTTCGAGATCACGGCGGCAAACACGATGGCCATCGTGATACAACGACGCGGCGCCGCCATGACCAGCGCTCTGAGGGCGATCGACAGCAGGCCGGAATGTTCGGCGATGGCAATGCCGAGGAGCGCGACGAGCACGGTACCCAGCGGCGCGTAGGACGTGAAGTTCGTGGTCACGGTGCTGGCCCACCGCACGAGTTCGGTGCCGGTCAGCAAATTCGTGACAGTCATGACGTCGCCCGCATTGGCGGGGCGCGGGTCGGCTGCCGAAATGCCGAGCCACGCACTGATCGACGACAGCGCGATGACCGCAACCATCATGAAGGCGAAGAGCGTGACCGGGTGCGGCAATGCGTTGCCGAGCCACTCGACCAGACCGAGGGCGCCGCGAAGGCGGGGTTTGGCGCGCGGCATGTCGGTGGTCGGCGCGTTGGCCGAGTGAGGAGGGGCGTCGGGCATACGTTGCGTCTCCGCGTCTGGACTGGAAACGTTCTAGCGTAGGTGCGAAGTTGCCTGTTCACGCCCGACAAGGCACGTTTTTGGGGTAAGTCTTAGTTCGTTTTGAGCGGGCGACTGATGCCGAAAGGTCGGCACCCGGTCACGCCGATACGAGGGAAGCGTTTGGACGTGACCACTTACCTCGGGATCGATGCGCCAGGTTCTTGGGAATAATCTCAAATTTCCGCGTTTGAAAGGGGAAGCAAGCGTTTGCCGTTCACGATGGCAACCGTTGTCGAACCTTCGCCGTCTCCCGGGGAGCTACCGGTGGTTTTCGTCAAGCGGGCGCTGTGCTGAGGGCGCTATACGACAACGTTGTTTGCGCACTTCTAGAGTCTCCGCTCGTTTTCGACCCCGTGAGGGATTCCTAATGTAGACGTTTGACCCGCAGGCGTCTGCGCTCATGCCCGGCATGGCATGCGCGGCCTGTGCGGCAGTCTTTGCACCGCGCTATCCGTATTTCGAAAGGAGCCGACATGCCGTCCAATGCGCCGCCGTCACCTTTTCCTTTTCTTCCTGTCGTGCTCGAGTCACCCACGGGACAGCAAGGTCGATCCACGCCCGCCAGCGATGGTACCGCCCGTGCGCCCGACAAGGCCGTTCGTCGCCTGACACACGGCAAAGGGCGCGCCGCATGCCGAAGTGCCGTCAGCACGATGCAGAGCGTACCGGGCCTGTCCCTTGACGACGCAGCGCAGATGCTTCGCGTGGAGGTCGTACGGCGCATCGATCCCGCATGGGTGACGTTGCTCGGGGCGATCGTCCGATGAGCGCCTCGGTCGTGTCATCGGTCTCTTCCGCCGCTTCTGTTTCAGCCTCTGCCTCTCGACCCACGCCAGAGGCCTCCACCAAGGCGGTGTGGGTCATCGTGTCGCCGCACGCGCGATGGACGAGTGAGGCGCAAGCGGTCACTGTCTCATCCCACGAGGTGTCCTGCACCTTGCATGGCGCACCTGTCGATATTGCCGTCTGGCTCGACCGCCTGCGGCATGGCCTGTTGCTCGCTGAAGCACCGTTGCCGGGCACATGGCTCGCAACGCTTGTCGACGAAGCGCTGGTGCATGTGCTGCCGGCAACGCGTCACGATATCGTTCCCGCATTCGGGCGGATCTGCGACGACTGGGTGCGCGGCATTTTTGCGGCGCCGTTCTGGCCCCGCTTTCTGGCGGGCGAGTCGAGCGACATTCAGGTGTTGGCGTTTCTCGCGCAGCACTACCATCGCGCGGCCGGGGCGGACGTTCACAATCGCATCGCCGTCGAGCGTTGCACCGATGCGGCGCTGCGACCGTTGTTGTTGCGTCAGTATCGCGAGCAGCGCGGGCAGGCGACGATGCTCGCCGCCGGACTCCTGCGCTGCGGCCCGACGGCCCGCACATTCCTCGACAGCGGGGCATTCGACGCGACCCATGCGCTCATCGACTTCATCATCGACGCGGCAGGCGACATGCCGACCTACGTCGGCTGTTGCGCGCTCAGTCAGGCGCCGGCAACGGTACGCGCGGCCAGCGAAATCGAAGCGCAGTTCGACGCACTGGCGCGGCGGTATCCGTCGGCTGCCGAGGGGTTTGCGGCGGTTTGTGCGCACGCGCGGCACGATGCGAGCGTTTGCGGTGGCACGGCGCTGCTTGCGCAATGGGTGGAGGAGGTGGGAGAGCCGGACGTCGCGTCGCGCTTGCGCATGTTGCGCGGCGCCTACGGTGTGGCGGCTGCCTACCGCGACATGTTCGATGCGTTGCATCGTCTCGACGAAGATATCTGAGGTCAGTACCCGGTTCATGCCCCCGAATGGGGCATGTGACTCGTATAATGGCGTCCCAACGGCGGGGGCGGTTGCGGCCCCGCGCCGTCCGCCCCCTGACCATGACGACCCAACTCGCTTACCTCGCCGCGCTCGGTGCCGCCCTCTGCTGGGCCTGCAGCGGCATGATCGCCATCACGCCTGTGCGCCAGGCGGGTTCCTTCCCCTTCAATTACGCCCGCATGCTGCTGGTCTTCGCGATGCTGCTCATCGCGCTGGCGGTGCTGCGCGGTTGGCCGTCGCTGACGCTGGAGCAGTGGTTGCGGCTCACAGCGTCGGGGCTGATCGGCATTCTCGTGGGTGACACGATTCTCTACACGTCGCTCGGTCGTCTCGGACCGCGACGCAACTCCATCATCTTCGCGACAAATGCCCCGATGACCGCCGTGCTTGGCTACTTCTGGCTCGGCGAGGCACTCGGTTGGCGCGCGATGGCCGGCGTGGCGCTGGTGACGGCGGGGGTGGCGCTGGCCATCGCGTTCGGCGGGCGCCGGGAGGACGCCCATCACTGGGAGTCCGTACGTGGCGACGTGCGTGTGGGCGTCGCCATCGGCCTGACCGCGGCCCTGTGTCACTCCATCGGCACGCTCATTGCCAAGCCGGTCATGGCCGCAGGCGTGGACCCGGTGGGCGCGTCGGCGGTGCGGGTGGGGGTCTCGGCGCTGGGGCTCACGATCGTCGCCGCCCGGCGCGGACGTGCCATCTTCTCCGCCTTCACCCCAAGCACACTGGCGCTCACGGCGGCCTCCGGTTTCGTTGGTGTGGCGGTCGGCATGACACTGCTGCTTTACGGCATGGGACATGGCAACACCGGCGTCATTGCCACGCTCTCGGCGACCACGCCGGTCATGGTGTTGCCGCTGTTGTGGCTTCGCACGCGACAGCGTCCGGCCGCAGGCGCCTGGTGGGGCGCGCTGATCGCGAGCGCGGGCGTCGCGCTGATCTTCAACCGATGAGTGAGGCGGCAGACGTCAGTGAAGGGCGACGGCATGCGCGTCGCCCGGCCGTCAGCGCGTGAGGGGCGATTGCAGGGTGTCGGCGTTCTGATGTGACGCGTCGACCGTTGCGCTGGGCGGCGGCGCTTCCGGTGCGGCGGGACGTGGCATGGTGGGCGTCAGCAGACGGCGCAGCCATGCGGCGAAGCGTTCGAAGACGCTCGGGTCGTCGTTGAACAACTCGGGACGCAACACTCGCAGGTAGTCCAGAATTTGTTCGGCTTCCTGAGTACCGACCGACCCGTAGATCACCGCCAGATCGAGCAGCGCACGCAACTCGCCGAGTCGTTCGCGCGCTTGCAGCGTGCGGGCGGTCTCCACGCTGCGCTTGGCCTCGAACACGCGCTCGCGCAGCACCGATGCGGTGCGCCACGCGGGCGTCTGCAACGTCGCTTCCAGTGTGCGCAGGTCTTGCGCCGAGCTGACGATCTGTCCCGCGAGCGATTCCACGATCCGTTCCTCGCCCTTCGCTTCACGCACAATCCCTTCGGCCCAGCGGCTAGCCTGACGCGACATGTCTTCGCGCGTCCATTCGGGGCGGGAGACGAAATAGAACCCGTGCTGACGCGCCTGATTCAGGATGATCGAGACGACGTCCGGGAACTGCTTGTCGAACGTGCGCTTGGCCCATGCGTAATGGCCGCCCGCGAGCAATTGCGCGACGGCGGCTTCGGTGAGCGGGACGGTACTGTCGAGCAGGCGGGCGCGCAGGAAGTCGTCGAAGGGCGGCGGCGTGAAGTGACGGTCGACGGCGGCGGAGATGCGCACGAAGGCGTCGAAGTCCTTTTGCAGATCGGCCAGCGCGGTGTCGGAGAGGGTGAGCGAAATGCGGCTCATCGTGGCCGTCTCCCGTGCGTGGCGGCGATGGCGTAAAGCCATGGCGCGTGCGAGCGCACGCCTGCCAGTCGAGCGTCTGTGTGAGTGCGGCGAGCCGCAGGCGCTAACGCCGAAGCTCGTGCCACGTGCATCCCCATTGCGCGTGAAGTCATGTGCAGCGATACGTCGTGTCAACGGTGCGTCGCGGTCGTGGCCGCGCGCTGTGAAGGTGGCCATGAGGGAACACGCGCCGGCGTCCCGGTGTGTCTGATCCTCTGGCGAATATGGCGGCGATTCTAGCGTATGCATCGCCAGTGAGTCACCGCGTTGCTGCTGTTCCTCGCGGAATTCACATTTCGCGGGGCGCACAGCAGGCGTCTGCATGCATCAACGGCACAGCGACGCCAAAACTTTAGCGTGACCCGCCAGAAATTCCGGCCCGCAAGTTGGACGCAGGGTGTGCAGGCACGGGAAGCGACGCGGCCGAAGGGATGGATGCCACACGTGGACGACATCGCGTATTGCCGATGTCATCCACATGCAGGGTGTGCCGAGCGGGCTGAACGAACTGAACGATCGGGCGGGGTCAGCCGCCGGCGGAGGGGCGCAGCAGGTAGACGGCGAAACGCGAACGAGCGTCGAGCCAGACGCGCTCGACATCCCAACCTGCCGAACTTGCCAGCGCCCGGAATTCCGTCTGACCGTACTTGTAGGAATTCTCGGTGTGGATGGACTCGCCGGTCATGAACGTGAAGCGATGCCCCAGCACGTTCGCCTGAAAGGGGCGTTGCGCGACCAGATGCATCTCGATACGGCTCGCCGCCGCGTTGAAGCGGGCTTCGTGCCGGAAGGCGTCGAGTGGCAGATCGCCGTCGAGTTCGCGGTTAATACGTGCGAGCACGTTCAGGTCGAACTGCGCGGTCACGCCGCGGGCGTCGTCATAGGCGGGCAGCAACACGGCGGGGTCCTTGCATGCATCTACCCCGACGAGCATCCGGCGACGCGGGCCGAGCATCTTGCCGACGTGCGCGAGAAACGCCGCCGCCTGTCCGGGGGCAAAGTTGCCGATCGTCGAGCCAGGAAAGAAGCCCAGGCGTGGCCCCTGCGTGGTCTGCAACTGTGGCGGCAGACGGAAGGGACGGGTGAAGTCGGCACGCACCGGCAGCATCGGAATGCCGGGGCAGCGACGCGCGAGGGCGGCGACCGCCTCGTCGAGGAAGTCGTCGGCAATGTCGACGGGGACGTAGGCGCGCGGGGTGACGAGGGCATCGAGCAGCAGCGGTGTCTTGCGGCTTGAGCCGCTGCCGAATTCGACGACAACGGCGTCGGGCCCGACGACATCGGCGATCGCTGCGGCGCATTCGCCGAGCAGCGCCGTTTCGGTGCGCGTCTGGTAATACTCGTCGAGGCCGGTGATCTCTTCGAACAGTTCGCTGCCGCGCTGGTCGTAAAGCCAGACGCTGGGCAGCGACTTCGGGGTGTGGCCGAGACCGGTGAGTACATCGGTGGCGAAAGCGTTTTCCGGCAGTGACGGACAAACGAACGCCGTGGCTTGGGTGGCTTGCGACATCAGCGGTCCTCCGCGAGCCTCAGGCCGCAGAACTGCCAGCGCTGATGCGGGTAGAAGAAATTGCGATACGTGGCACGTGCATGTCCGGGCGGCGTGGCGAGCGATCCGCCGCGCAGCACGAACTGTCCGCACATGAACTTGCCGTTGTATTCGCCGACGGCCCCCGCTGCCGTCCGGAATCCCGGGTAGGCGACGTACGGACTCGCCGTCCATTGCCAGACCGGGCCAAAGCACTGCGCCATCGCTGGCTGCGTTGGTGAGGCGGTGCCTGCTGCCGCGCTTGCCGCCGCAGTTGCCACCACCTCCCACTCTTGTTCTGTCGGCAGACGCTTGCCCGCCCAGCGAGCAAAGGCGTCGGCTTCGAAGTAGCTGACATGCCGCACGGGCGCGTCGTCGTCGATCGGTTGCATGCCGGCGAGCGTCATGGATTGCCATTCGCCTTGATGCAATTCCCAGTACATCGGATGTCCCCAGCCTTCGCGTTGCACCGTCGCCCAGCCGTCGGACAGCCAGAGACCGGCCATGCGATAGCCGCCGTCTTCGATGAAGGCGCGCCACTCGCCATTCGTCACCACACGCGAAGCGATGGCGAAGGGTCGCAGCAACACATCGTGTGCGGGCGTTTCGCAGTCGAACGCAAAGTGTCCGCTGGATTCCCCCGCGTGCCCGATGCGATGCTGACCGCCCTCATGCGTAATCCAATGCAGCGGTGCGACGATTTCATTGGTGGCCGACGGATGGCGGTGCGCAGGGCGCAGCGGATTTTGCGCGAAGAGATGCAGCAGATCGGTGTGCATCAATTCCTGATGCTGTTCTTCGTGATGCAGACCGAGGGTGATGAGGGCATGGACGTCGGGTGGCGGATCGGCGTGCAAGAGCCACTCGTGCATGGCGGCGTCGACGTGCTGGCGATAGCGCAGCACCTCATCGAGTGTGGGCCGCGTGAGCAAGCCGCGTTGCGGGCGTGGGTGGCGCGGACCGGCGGCTTCGTAATACGAATTGAAGAGATAGGCGAAGCGCGGATCGTAGGGGCGGTAGCGTCTGCCGGACAGCGCACCCGACTCGCCGAGCAGAAAAGTCTCGAAGAACCAGGTGGTGTGGGCGAGATGCCACTTGATGGGGCTTGCGTCGGGCATCGACTGCACGGTGGCGTCGGCGTCGGACAGGCCTTGGGCGAAGGCGACCGACGCGGCGCGTACGGCGTCGTAGCGCGCGTGCAGTGGCTCCGGCGCCGTCGATACGTGAACCGACGGGCCGTCGCGTGCAGTGCGCGAGCGGGTGGTGTTCTGGGAGGTGCCGGAGGGCGCCTCGGCTTGCGACGTACAACAGGGGAGGGTCATGGGACACACCGTGTTGTGAAACGTGCTGCCTATTGTAGACCCGTTGCCCGCCTCCGTCTGTGACGGTTCGTAACCGTGGCCGGGTGGCCGGAATAGGCGGGGAAAACGGGCCTGAACGGGACCAAGCGACACCAGCCGGCGTCAACCGCCTACATTAGCCAGCCGGTCAGGCCGAGCAGGCTGCCGCCGGCGATGAGCCACAGCGGGTTCCAGCGCGTGCGAAGCGTGATGATGACGGCGGCGAGCGTCACGAACCCGCGTGCGACGTTGATATCGACTTCGCGCGCGAGCAGGGCGCTGCTGGCCGCGAGCAGCCCGACGGTAATGGGCGCGAGGCCCGCCCGGACTGCCCGCACCCAGGGGGAGCGTTCGTGCCGGTCGACCCATCCGCCGACGAGGTAGGCGAGCAGCGAACTGGGCGCGCATTTGGCGAGGGTGGCGGTCAACGCGCCGGGCAGTCCGGCGGCTTGCAGCCCGATCAACGTGACGGCCATGCCGTTGGGCCCGGGGGCGGCCTGCGCGAGCGAAAAGAACGTGACGAACTGGGCGTCGGTAATCCAGTGGCGGGTTTCGACGGCGTAGCGGTGAATATCCGCGAGCGTGACGTTGGTGCCGCCGACGGCCAGCAGGGACCAGAGCGAGCCGTGCAGGAACAGATCGATGAGCGTGTTCATGGGGTGGGGCGTCGCAGACGAGCCAATCGGTAGGCGGTGACGATCGCGCAGGGGCCGAGCACGCCGAGCACGAGCAGCAGGGGCAGGCCGAAAACGAAACTGCCGATGAAGGTGGCCGCGGCGAAGGCTAGCGTGCTCCAGTGCCGTTCCAGTCCGCCGAGTAACCGCAGCGACGTGGCGATCACCAGGCCGGTGGCGGCGGGCATAAGGCCGGAGAGCAGGTGCTGGACGAGAGACGTTTGTCCCCATCGCGCGTAGGCGAAGCCGATCAGGATGATGACGATGGTCGGGCAGAAGTAGAGGCCGGCGACGGCGGCGGCGGCGCCTCGCGGTCCGCGAAAGCGGCGTCCCAATACGGTGGCGATGTTGGCGACGTTTGGCCCGGGCAGCAGTTGCGCGAGCGGCAGCAGTTCGGCGAATTCCCGGTCGGTCAGCCAGCGGCGTTGATCGACCACCATACGACGCGCCCAAGGTAGCACGCCGCCGAAGCCCGTCGCGCCGACGGTGCCGAAGGCCACGGCAAGTTCCCGGCAGGTAGGGCGGTGCGCTGGCGGGGCGGTGTCGGAGGAGGTGTTGAGGTCGTCGGGGGCGCGCGGCGTCGAACTGGCGTGACGATCAGGATCGGCGGACATGGAGACGATCAGGACAGGGGGCGGTGGAATGGGTGAAATCGGCGGACTCGGTGGAGTCGGTGTCATGCACATTATGCGTGCATTGGGGAGACACGACGACTACGCGCCGGGCAGACGAGTCAGCGTGTTGTACCGGGTGCGCCGCGCGGGGCGCCACGACTACCCGTTGCTGCCGGGACCGTGGATTTCGTGTTCCAGACGCACGACTTCCTGGGCGACGAGCGCGATGGCGTTGCGAATTTCCATGAGCGCGGTGTAGAGGGCTTGCGCGTTCTGGGGAGATTGCAGGGCAACGTCACGGGCAGCGGCTTCGATGGCGTCAAGCGAAAGGGCGATGCGGTCGAGATTCTCCAGCATGGATCGATCTCCGATGGCGCGCGCAGAGCGTGCGTGCCCCCATGATACCCAACTGACGTATCTCGGTGGGGATGTTAGAATGCGTGCCCTTGCCGGGGTGATGAAATTGGTAAACATAGCGGACTTAAAATCCGCCGCCTTCGGGCTTGCCGGTTCAAGTCCGGTCCCCGGTACCACTTAGGCTTCGAGCCACATCAAGCCAAACACAGTAATCCCTATTACTTCAGGGGCTTGTGTTGGATGTCCCGTTCCAGCGGTTGTGCAATAGCGGAGTCAAACGTAGTTCAAGAGAGCTATTTTTGCTTCTCAGTGCACCAGATTTGCACCAAATAGTGTACGCGGAGTAGGCTGCGGGCTTCTTGTCGCGCATAGGGGCCATATGTTCACTCCGGAATTCTTAATCGAAGATCTGAAAGAGTTTGTTCTTGTCGCTAACCACAGCTTGGAGTCGGCCGAGGCTGCTCGCCTCAGTATTGAGTACAACCGAGAGCGTATAGCCCACGGGCAGCTCCATATGCCTCTTGGGGCATGGAAGTGTCGACTTGTCTACGATATACGCGGGCAATCGGTGAGCGATTTGACAATTGATCAAGTCGTCGAGGCATTCGATGACTTGGCTTCGGTGGAGTTCAAGCGCTGATGGGCATGCAAGTAGTGGTTGTGGCCACGTCAGTGGCCGAGGTGACCGAGCGACTGGGCTGCGTAGCGCCATTCGCTGAGATATTTCCATTGCCAAGCGGCTTTATCGGAGTATCGATTCCACTTGGTGTTGTCGACGACTTTGGAGAGGAAGTCGTTCTCGAACGTATCTCAAACTTTCAGTATTTTGACCTATGGGCCGGCATATGGACGCCACCGAAATCCAAATGAATTCTCAACTGTCTGGAGCCAGATGAGAGTCATAGCGCCTCTCGTCCCGAAAGGGGCAGCGAGGCTGCTTTCGGACGTATTCGATGGCGAGCCGTTCGACTTTCAAAGTCCTGCCCTGTGCGCAGGCGCTGGCTCAGTTGCAAATGCTCACCGAATGGCGTCCTGACAAAAATTTCCTGATGGGCTCTGGGAGTACCGACACTATCGAGTTGCGCATCTCGCATGTCTTCAGGCGAGGAAATGGCACGCGGTTCCGAGGGCGCCTACTGACAAGTGGCGAGGGGTCGTTACTTGTTGGATCGTTTATGTCTTCAGGTTATAGCCGCTTCATTACCGCAATAGTCTTAGTATTGGTGGGCGTCATGCTCTTCGGTGGCCTCTATCAAGCTGTTGCACAAGCATCTAGTCTGCTCAATGCACTGACAGTCACCGGATTCTTGCTGGTATGGGGGCAGGCGTGTGTCTGATGGGGCGACTCGTGGTATGGAATGGCGCACCGGCAAGCAAAGATGTTCTAGTGATCTCGACAGCTTTCCGGCATGCGCTGCAGGAACGCGCGACGTAATTCAAGTGTGCCGCCAGGACGCACGACTGGCTGAAGTCGGCCACAATCGGCCGTTCGACATGGCCACTCAGATCGTCGACAATCGAAGCCTCTCAAGCCATGTTGTCAGGATGAGCAGATGGATAGCCGGGCATTTAGTCTCCACCACCCAGTTGGCGTCACCATCTCGCCTTCACTCACAGAAGCAGGAGTCGCGGACATCAGTTGCTCGCGCAGAGATATGGGTACGACATGGGTTTGGTATCAGCTTCCAACGTTTCAAGATGGTGAAATTCTTGTTGCCATTGCCTTGGGGTTCCGTGCAGGGAAGCTTGTGCAACTTTCACTATCAGACGCGAACCCCAAGTTTGGTGATAGCTGGTCCACATTCGCTGAGCATCAAGAGCGCCTCCGAGCACAGAGCATCGGCGCGTGGCTTGCCAGCAAACGCCTATTTGTTGGGACATATTCCTGGGGGTCGGTCTGGGCTGGTTTTGATCCTAAGGGAGGATTCGGATCGGCCGTCATACGGCTTGCAACTTAACCGGCAATCAGGCGAAGGTCTAAGTGCGCTCCCCAGTACGCCGCAGTTGAGCGAGAGCTTTGCGAAATCGGCAACGTCCGCTTAGGGTCGTGAACGGTCTTTGATGAAAGCCCGCTTCCGGCCAGGAACGGTCGATCACGAATGTCGGCTTTCGGGTAGGCTAAGCGCGATATCCAACGGTAGGAAATGAGAATGACCGAAGCACTACAACCCGATGGAGCGTCATGAAGGTTGTCTATTACGCAGCAAACGCGCCTTGGGTAGGTTCAATGAAGTGCCCGTCGTGCACACGATTGACGCCTGCGTGGCAGTCTAGCGGCATGAGCGAGAGTTCTCCTCATTTTCATTGCGACACCTGCTCAAACGTTATCCATCGCGAACGCGACAGGGAACTCGTGTATCTATCAGAGCCTTCGCAAGAACTGCTTGCCCGCATCGCAGCCACTTTGCCGCAGTGCCCCTGCGGAGGGCAATTTCGTCCAGGTGCGAATCCGAAGTGTCCGCACTGCCGCACCGAATTCGCTCACCACTGGGATCCGGTCCGGCGCTTGGTAGCCGGACAAATGGTCTTGCTTGATGGGGCTTGCCTTATTCGAGATCGACTGTATTCATACCAAATTTCCATCGGCTCCAAGCCGAAATACTGGCTCCGGATATTACGAAGTACGCTGATGTCTCATTTCGACAGCCAGTGAACTCAATCATTGGCTGACAACTTTTCTATCTATCCAGGGGGGCGACCGACCGTTCAGGGTCGGAATCGTCCATCCACGACGGCTAATTTCCCTCGGCGAAGACCCTCGCATCGGTGCACCAAATGTGCACCGATTGGCGGGATGTTGTTGATCTGATTAGCTATAGGGTTCCGGTCCCCGGTACCACTTAGGCTTCGAGCCTGGTCAAGTTCTACGCTACAAACGCTACCGTGATACGCGGTGCGCCTGCTAATCCAAAGGGGCGCTTGGCCTATCGCGACCTTGCCATCCCCGTATTCCTTCAGTACCTTCGAAATCACGACGTGATATTCGTCGAGCCAACGTGATTAGCGCCTTCGCTTCAGGTGTGCGGGATGTCCGATCCATCGGCGCATCGACGCTTCCGACGCCAAGGTTCCGCCGAAAGCCGATCTTGAACAACCGTACGCGGTTCGACGACGATCCGGACCGCGCATTCGAATACGGACTACCTTTCAACGAACTGCGACCGTGAGCGAACTATGGCAAGCCTGTCGGAATCCCGCATCGCGGAACCTTCAAAGGGTCATCGGCTGGTGATCGTCGAGGGCATCATGGGGTCGGGCAAGTCGACGACTTCGCGGCTCATCGCGAAACACCTGCAAGAAACGGGGAGAGCGGCGGTACCTATCCATGAAAGGACCGACCCGCATCCGGTGCGCGCGACGGACGAACTCGAACATTGGTTCGAACCTTGGAAGGACGTAACACCAGAGGACCTGGCGAACCGTTCACTGGCGAGATGGACCGCTTTCGTCCAGTACACGCAATCCAATGCAGAGATTCCGGTATTGGATGGTCAACTTTTTCATGGGGACCTGACCCACTTGCTCCTGATGGAGGCCGATACCGCACTGATGTTCGGCTACATACGGAAGCTGGCATCGATCATTACCCCGCTGAACCCGTTCGTCCTTTACCTCTGGCAGAAAGATGTCGAAAGGGCCATCAGAACCGTTTGCGCAGAACGGGGTCCTGAGTGGATTGATTATCAAGTCAATTGGAAACTCGCGGCACCCTACTGCGTGCGCAGGGGCTTCGTGGGACTGGACGGACTGATCTCCCTGTACCGCGATTACCGCCGACTCACCGACAGCCTGTTTCAAGAACTATCGTTAGCCAAGCTCGCCATCGAAAATTCAGAGAGAGACTGGCCGGCATATGAAAGGCGAATGCTCAGCGCATTGGGCGCTGACCGGCAAGGCAGGTGAGTTCGACATCGAGAGATAGCGATTCCTACGTAGGCATCTCTAGTCCGGGTCGATCTGAATCCTCCCTCGCGTCACTGTGCGAGGCCACGCGCAACCAGGTACGGCAACGCAATTCGTGTCGCCAACGTGAGCGGCTCGGGAAGGCGGTCGAGGGCGAACCATCCCCATGCGGCATGCTTCTCCGGTTCCATCAGCTCGGGCACGCCATCGAACTGGCGTACCAGATACACCGGCGCGACCCAGTGCTCCGCCTCATTCGGCGCAATGTGATCCGCGACACACAACAGTTCAAGCTCGCCTGGCTGAATGCCGAGTTCTTCCTGAATCTCGCGCTTAACGGCACGCTCCACAGGTTCCAGCCAATCTACCTTGCCACCGGGTAGCCCCCAG
>JARLJF010000085.1 GCA_031291335.1 Pandoraea sp.
CCGACGGCGTGTCGGCCACGCTTGATGCGCGAGGCGCCTTGTTGGGGCGGTCCCGTCGCACGCGTCGTGCCGGCAAGGTCGCCGTGCCCGTCACTTCAGTCTTGCGGCGATCCCGGCGCGGCTGAGGGACCGATCTCGACGGACCCTAGCGGGCTTGCACGCAACTTGGCATTCAGTACCGTGCGCGTGACCCGCGCGGCGTTACCCGAACTCGTGAAGCGTCGCGGCGGCATCGCTCGTCGCTTATCTGGCCTCGCCATTTGCGGCAGCGATACACGGGGCAGACTATGCCATTAACGGCGGCACCATCAAGACGGCATAAGCCATCACGCCGACATCGGCGCGGCAAGTCATCGCGCCAAAGCCGCGTCGGTGCCCGTCAGCGCTTCTGCCTGTTGTGTCACAGGGCGACCCGCTATCTGCCAGCCGCCACCCAAGGCGCGGAATGTGGCGACCGCAGCGCGGGCGTTGTCGGCTTGTGCCAGCGCGTCGGCATCGCGCACGGCCAATAGCTGGCGGTCGGCGTCGAGCACTTCATACAGACTGACGGTGCCGCCGGTATAGGCTTCTTGCGCACTGTCGCGAGCGCGCGTCTGCGCGTCCACTGCGCTCGCCAGATCCTTGCGTTGCTGCTCCAGTTCCACGAGCGTGACGATCGCGTTCTCCACATCTTCCGTCGCGTGCAACATCGACAGGCGGTACTCCGCAAGCGCCTGCGCATTCGCGCCGCGCGCCTGTGCGACCTCCGCGTCGATCCGGCCGAAGTCGAACAACCGCCAGCGCAGTCCCAGCGCGGCCAGCGGCTGGAACGTCGCCACACTCGGTACGCGTCCGCCCGCCAGGGTTTCGAATCCCAGTACACCCGACAGCGAAAGCTTGGGGTAATACTCCGCCAGCGAGGCGCCAATGCGCTCATTCGATGCCGCCAGCCGGCGTTCTGCGGCGATGACGTCCGGACGGCGACGCAGCAGATCGGCCGGCGCGCTCGCATCGCCGATCGCCGGAATCGTGAGGGGCCGGGCCCTCAGGTCGTCGCTCTGCGTGCTCACGCTCATGCGTCGCGAATAGGTGCCGGGCGCAGCGCCCATCAGCACGTCGAGTCGATTGAATTGCGTCTCGCGTTCAACGCGCAGCGGTGGCAGCGTGGTGCGTGCCTGAGCGAGCAGGGCTTCTGACTGCGCCACTTCACGCGCGGTCGCCAGACCATCCTTGAAGCGCAGTCGCACGATCTCCATCAGCCGGTTGTCGGTGTCGATCTGATCCTGTGCGATAGCCAGACGCCGCTGGGCCGCCCGCACGCGGAAATACGCGTCGGCCGCTTCGGCCACGATACTCACGCGCACGCCGTCGCGCTGTGCCTCTGCGGCTTGCGCCAACGCGCCGGCCGCTTGCGCCGAGCGTTGCAATCCTCCGAACAGATCCAGTTCCCAACTGGCGCCTGCGCCAATGTCGTAGTCCGTGAAGTTGCGGTTATAGCCGGGCACTGAACGCGCCACTGCGCCCAGCGGGCTTTCCAGCGATTGATGTTCCCGTGTGACGCTGCCGTTCAACGCGAGCGACGGCAGGCGTTGCGCGCCCGCCGCGCGGGCCTGCGCCCGGGCTTGCGTCACGCGCGCCATCGCCGCTTGCAAGTCGAGGTTCTGCGCCAGCGCCTGTTCGACGATGCCGGTGAGCACCGGGTCGTGAAAACTCGTCCACCACGTATCGAGCTGTGCTGCGTCGGCAGCGTTGCCACCCGCCGCCAAGTGCGCGGCGTCGCGTTGCGTCAGCAGGCTGCTGCCGGCGAAATGTCCGGGCAAATTGGCCTTCGGGGCAACGTAATCGGGGCCGACAGCGCAACCCGCGAGGGCGCTGACGGACAAGGCCAGCAAGGCGTGGCGCAGGATCGGAGGAGTCATTCCAGGCATCGTCGGCAGTGGGTGGTTCATGGAATTTAATGAGTTACTTGCAAGATGATAGTTGCAACTCTATACTCACTTCCATTATGAAAGCAACCCCTCGTTGCGCGTCTCGTCACCCCCTCAAGAGCGAAGAAGGATCGACCCATGACATCCCCGAGCACCCCCGCCCAGAACGCCAGCCAATCGGGCGGCCCTTCCGATAAGCGCGCATTCCCGCGACGCCTTGCCCTGCGCGGCGCGCTAGCGGTTGTGGCGCTTGCGGCATTGGGCTACGGCACTTATTGGTGGACGACAGCGCGTTATCTCGAGTCGACGGACGATGCGTATGTCGGTGGCGACGTTACGGTGCTTGGGCCGAAGGTGCCCGGCTACATTGCGCAAGTGCTGGTGACTGACAATCAGTCGGTGCACGCGGGCGATGTGCTGGTGCGTCTGGACGATCGCGACTACCGCGCGGCGCTTGCAAAGGCCGAAGGGGCGGTGGCCGCACAGCAGGCGCTGCTGGCCAATCTCGATGCGACTGCCCGGTTGCAGGCAGCCGTGATCGCGCAGGCGCGCGCTAGCGTCGTCGCGGTGACGGCGGATGCTCGTCGCGCCCACGACGATCAGGTGCGTTATCAGGATCTGGTCGCCAAATCAGCCGTGTCGGTGCAAAGCGCCCAGAAGGCGGATGCGGATTACAAGCAAATCGCCGCAAACCGCGACCGTGCGGAAGCCGGGGCTGTGGCGGCCGAGCGTCAGCTCGACGTCATTGCCACACAGAAACAGCAGGCACAGGCCGCGTTGGCGCAGGTGGTGGCTGAGCGTGATATTGCCAGGCTGAATCTTGAAGACACCGTGTTGCGGGCGCCGGTCGACGGCACCGTGGGGAATCGACGCGCGCGGGCCGGGGCTTACGCGCAGGCGGGCACGCAGTTGCTCGCGATCGTGCCGGCGCATGGTCTGTGGGTCGATGCGAACTTCAAGGAAGGGCAATTGGCGCATTTGCGCCCCGGCATGCCGGTGAAGATCGAGGCGGACGTGCTGCCGGGCCGCGTATTCCATGGCCGCGTGGCGAGCCTCGCGCCTGCCACTGGTGCGCAGTTCAGCGTGCTGCCGCCGGAGAACGCGACGGGCAACTTCACCAAAATCGTTCAGCGCGTGCCGGTGCGAGTGCAACTCGACGATGCGGATGGCCGTCTGGGCACGCTGCGTCCCGGGCTGTCGGTGACGGCGGAAGCGGATACGCGCGGCGATGGCAGTGATAAATCGCAGGCGCCCGGGGTCGCGAAGGTAGCGGCACGATGAGCGCCGCGCAAACGGGGGCGGCACAGCCGCTGCCTGCTGGGGAGGCAGAGGGCGGCAGGCCGCCGCACTCCGCCAACGACGAGCGCTCGCGAAGCTTACCGCCTGCACCGCCCGCGTCCGGTGGAGGGTTCTCGGCCGATGCCATGTCGACACCCGCCAAGGTCATTGCCTTCGCGACGATGGTTGTCGGCATGTTCATTGCGCTGCTCGATATCCAGATCGTGTCGGCCTCGCTCAGAGACATCGGCGGCGGGCTGTCGGCCGGTGCCGATGAGACTGCGTGGGTTCAGACGAGCTACCTGATCGCCGAGATCATCGTGATCCCGCTCTCGGGATGGCTATCGCGTGTGATGTCGACCCGCTGGATCTTCGCCGCCTCTGCGGCCGGCTTCACGGTGGCGAGTCTGCTGTGTGGTGCGGCGTGGAATATCCAGAGCATGATCGCGTTTCGCGCGCTGCAAGGGTTTCTCGGCGGCTCGATGATTCCGCTGGTGTTCACGACGGCCTTCGCCTTCTTCAGCGGGCCGCAACGCGTGTTGGCCGCAGCAGTAGTGGGTGGTCTGTCGTCACTCGCGCCCACGCTGGGCCCGACCATCGGCGGATGGATTACCGATAACTACTCGTGGCACTGGCTGTTTTTCGTCAATCTCGTGCCCGGCATTTTCGTGACGGTTACGGTGCCGTTGCTGGTGCGTATCGACCGTGCCGACTGGTCGCTGCTGCGGGGTGCCGATTATCTGGGCATCGTTCTCATGGCGGTCAGTCTCGGCTGCCTGGAATACACCTTGGAGGAGGGGCCGCGCTGGGATTGGTTCGGCGACAGCACCATTCGCACGACCGCCTGGCTCGCCGGGCTTTGCATGATTGCGTTCCTCTGGCGCAGTTTGACGTTCGCGCGGCCCATTGTGGATCTCCGGGCACTGAAGGAGCGCAACTTCGCGCTTGGTTGCTTCTTCTCGTTTGCGACCGGCATCGGTATCTTTGCGACGATTTACCTGACGCCGCTGTTTCTCGGACGCGTGCGGGGCTTCTCGGCCTTCGAGATCGGCATGGCCGTCTTTTCGACGGGCGTTTTCCAGCTGATGTCGATTCCGATCTACGCGATGCTGGCCAATCGCATCGATCTGCGCGTGCTGATGATGTTCGGGTTGGGCGGCTTTGCCTTGTCGATGTGGCAGTTCTCGCCGATCACGCATGATTGGGGAACGGCGCAACTGATGCTGCCGCAGGCGCTGCGCGGCGCGGCGCAACAGTTCGCCGTCGCCCCGATCGTGACATTGACGTTGGGAAGTCTTCCGCCCGCACGGCTACGGCTGGCGTCGGGCTTGTTCAACCTGATGCGTAATCTCGGCGGCGCCATCGGCATTGCCGTGTGTACGACGGTGCTGAACGACCGCACGAACCTGCACTTCTTCCGGCTTGCCGAAAATATGGGTGAGGGCAGTCCGGCCGTCGGCGCGTGGCTGGCAGGTGTGGGAGCGCGGATGAGTGCCGCAGGTCTCGATGCCCTTGATGCGCAAACGGCGGCGCTTCGCCAGCTATGGTCGTTGACGTTGCGTGAAGCGCAGACGATCACGTTCGGTGACATCTACGGCGGGTTGGGGCTGATCTTCTTTGGCGTGACGTTGATGGTGCCCCTCATGCGCCGGGTTGCACCGCCCAAAGCACCGAGTCCGGACGCCCATTGAGGCGTCGGCACGAGAATTCACTTCAGATAATTAACATTTCGAATGATTCGTAAGTTATTGATTTTTTGAGAGGTAGAAAACGAGCGTTTGCGCCGTGCGTAAGAAAGCGTGAGAAATGATGCTGTTGCGACACCGGCCGGCTTGCCCGCCGGGGTCGACACGCTTATGCTCACTTGCATGGTAATAGGCAGCGTCGGCGCTCTCCGAACGCGAGGAATCCTTATGCATCGAAAGACCTTCCGCGATATGCAATGCCCCATCGCCCGCAGCCTTGAGCGCGTGGGCGAGTGGTGGAGCATTCTGATCCTGCGCGAAGCGGGCTATGGCACAACCCGCTTCGACGATTTCCAGCGACGTCTCGACATCGCGCCGAACATGCTGACACGGCGGCTGAACGCGCTGGTCGAAGAAGGCTTGCTCGCGCGCCAGCAGTATTGCGACCGTCCGCCGCGCTTCGAATATGTGCTCACCGACGCCGGCCGCGACTTTCGGCCAGTGCTTTGGGCGCTGCTCGCGTGGGGGAATCGGCACTTTGCCCCGGAGGGCGTCTCTGCTCAGTTGATGGATCGCGAGACAGGGCAAGCCGTGGAGCCGGTGGTGATTGATGCGGTGACGGGCGCGCGTCTCGATCCGAAGCGTCACATTCCGATGGCCGGCCCCGCGGCCAACGAGGGCATGCGCAAGCGGCTTGCGCGCGCGGCTGCCTTTGCGACCGGCGAGCCCTTTGATGGGGGCGTGACGCCGGGCGAGGCAGAGGCAGACACCATCACCAGCGTTACTGGCGCTGTCGAGACGGCTGCCCGCTGAGTCAATGCCGGCGGATGGCCCTCAGGCCATCGCCGGCGCGTCGGGTACGCTCGGCAACGACGCCAACAGCCCCGCGAAGGCGTCGCTCGTAAGGGGCTTGCCGAGCAGGAAGCCTTGCAGCTCGTCGCAATCGAGGGTCTTGAGCGCCTCGCGCTGCGACGCGGTCTCGACCCCTTCGGCCACCACGTCCATATCCAGCGAGTGCGCCAGCGCAATGATCGCCGACACCACGGCGCTGCCTTCGCGGCCACAGGTGTCCAGACCGTTGGTGAAGAAGCGGTCCATCTTCAACTGCTTGACGCGGAAGCGTTGCAAGTACGCCAGGCTCGAATACCCCGTGCCGAAATCGTCGATAGCCACTTCGAAGCCGTGATCCTGGAAAGCGCGGATCACGTCGATGGTGTGCTGAGCGTCGAACATCGCCACCGTCTCGGTGATCTCGAACATGAGCCGGTCACAGGCGATGCCTGCCTCGTCGACGATCTCCAGGATGTTCTCCACCAGCGACGCTTGTGCCATCTGGCGCGGTGAGAGGTTGATCGCCACCTTGACCGGCGGAAGTCCGGCGGCGTCCCATTCCTTGATGTGCTTGCACGTGGCGCGCACGACCCAGTAACCGATCTGGACGATCTGGCCGGTGCGTTCCGCCACCGGAATGAAGTCGACCGGTTGCAGTTCCCCGAAGGTGGGATGCGTCAGGCGCAGCAGCGCCTCGGCGCCCGCCAGAGCTTCGGTGTCGCCACGGTACTTCGGCTGGAAATGCAGCGAAAAATACTGCTCGCTCTCCGCGTCGTGCAGCGCCTGCTGGATTTCCCACGTCCGTTGGGCCGCGGCGTTCATACGCGGCTCGAAGTAGCGGTAGATGCCACGTCCGGCGCGCTTGGCCTCGTACATGGCGGTGTCGGCGTGCTTGAGCAGCAGGTCGATACTGTCGCCATCTTCCGGGAAGAGCGCAACGCCGATGCTGGGCACGACGTGCAGCGACTGGTCGCCGACGCGAAGTCCGTCGCGCATGTCGTCGAGCAGGCGTTGTGCCACGCGTCCCGCCACTTCCGGCGACGACAGGGAGCCCAGCAGTACCACGAACTCGTCTCCGCCCAGCCGGGCGACCACGTCGTCACCGTTCACGTTCTTGCGAAGGCGCTTGGCGAATGCGCGCAGAACATCGTCGCCCACGTTGTGGCCGAGCGAGTCGTTGATGGTCTTGAAGCCGTCCAGATCCATGAACAGCACCGCGAAACGGCGCTGGTCGCGGCGGGAATTGATGAGCATGCGGGCCGCGGCGTCGTGCAGCGCGCGGCGGTTGGGCAGATCGGTCAGGGCGTCGTACGTCGCCATGCGGGCGATCTGCGTGTTCAGTTGCAGAACGGAATTGGCCAGGAAACTGGTGCGGGCGTCGAGGCGCGAGACAAGCAGGGTGGTGACGAGAATCAGGAAGGTGAACAGGCTGACGGTCGTCACCATCCACTGCGAGCTGACGCCGCCTGCCGCGCCGCAGATGGCACCCGGGGCGAAGTTGGCTGCCGCCATGCCGGTGAAGTGCATGGCGGTGATTGCCATGCCCATGACCCCGGCGGCCCCGACCCGCTTGGCCATGACGTAGCGCAGGCTGCCATCGCGCAGCGTCCGGGCGATCCACAGGGCGGCCGTTGCGGCAGCAATCGCGATCAGGATCGACGTCGCGAAGAGTACCGGATCGTATTCGATATCCGGATTCATCTTCATGGCTGCCATGCCGCTGTAGTGCATGGCGGCGATGCCCAGACCCAGCGTCACGCCGGCGCAGGCCAGTCGCCATTTCGTGAAGCGTTCGTTGGCAATCAGCCAGAGCGCCGCCCAGGAGATGGCGATGGCAATGCCGAGTGAACCCGCCGTGATGCCGGGGTCATACCCCAGCGGGAGGGTGGCCGTTGACGCCAGTGGTGACCACGAGGGCGACAGCGACAGGGCCAGCATGCCGATGAAGTGCATCGACCAGATGCCGATACCCATGGCCGTAGCGCCCACAGCAAGCCACGCGTGGCGCATGCCACGGTGAGTCAGGAGGTAGATGCGACCCGAAAGGTCGAGCGCCGTAAAGGACGCCAGTACTGCAACTGCAAGTGATAACGCAACGAGCCAACCACTGTACGAACTGGACATATGAAAACCGACCGAAAAGTCCCGCTTAACTGGTTATCGGCAAGGGTGGCCAATAGTTGAGGGTGGATGTCGGAATTTTTCCGACAACGCACTGCTCACTGCGTCCAATGCGACGGGAGCAGGGAATCGGCCGATGTCCGCGCGCTTCGCGCCGATGCTCGACAGTGCCGATGCCATAGTGAATAATCCGTTCATACCCGCCCCGGCCCACGTTCTCTCGGCAACGACCGCCCTGGCGGCGTCTTGCTTGCAACGTGTCGGTGGCACCCCGTCGGAACCCCGAAATCGAGGATACGAATTCGGGAGCAGGTGGGGGCGGAATATGCCAGCCCTCGATTTTGCCTGATTTCCGTGGGATTTCCTCGCACTGCGTCAATCTTGATGGACAACTTGCCCGCAGGAGCCGTGATATGCGCATTCGCATGGGGCTGTTGCAAGTGCTGGTGGTGTGTGGATTGGTTGTGGCGCCGGGGCTTCCGGCCGTCGCGACAACCTCTGCAACGTCTGCGGCGTCTGCCTCTACTGAGGCGGCTGGCGCGGTAGGGGGCGATAGCGGCACGTCCGGCGCGGTCTCTTCAGGTAATGAAGCGTCGGCCAACGATGCGCAAGACGGCGTGGAGCTGCGCTTCATGGACCGTCCCGTTGTGACGTTTCGCGGCACGCTGGCCGGTGCAACGCCCGCCGTGCGAGCGGCTCGTGCCCGGGCAGTGCTCGACAGTCTGCCCGGCAATGCCTTCGACGCACCGGTCGACGTGCTGCGCGCGTCGCTGGGCGGTGTCTCCGGCGTGGCCTTCCGCGTGCAGGACCGGATTCTCTTCGGGCTGACGGCCGACGACCTCGCGCCGGGCGACCCACGTACGCTCGACGCTGCCGTCGACGACGTTCAGAAGAACCTGCAAGTCGCCTTTGCCGCCCGGCGCGAACAACTGCACTGGCCGACCATCCTGCGCGGTGTCGCCCTCAGCGCGCTCGCGCTGGTGGTGCTTGCGGTACTCGTCATCGGCGTCGGACGCATGCGTACGAGACTGGAGACGCGTCTGCAGAGCGCGTTCGAGAAACGCATCCTGCAACGCACCGCGCGCTCGTTCGACTGGACTGGTTCGGCCGTCCACCTTGTCCACCAGGTCGTGCAGATCGGCGCCGTATGCCTCGCGCTGGCCTTCTCCTATCTCTATCTGATCTTCGTGCTGATGCAGTTCCCGGCCAGTCAGCCCATGGCCGGGCGATTATCGGACTTTCTCTGGGCGCTGGTCGACCGCTTCGGCATCGGGGTAGCCGCGGCCATCCCGGGGATCATGACGGTCATCGTCATCTTCCTGCTCACGCGGGCGCTGCAAAGTTTGCTCAATAACGTGTTCGATGCGGTGCAGAGCGGGCGCCTGACCATTCCCGGCATGCATCCCGAGACGGCTGGCGCCACGCGGCGCGTGGTGTCCGTCGTGGTGTGGGGGCTGGCGATCACCTTTGCCTACCCGTACATGCCGGGTGCGCAGAGCGATGTCTTCAAAGGGCTGTCCGTCTTGCTCGGCCTGATGGTGACGTTAGGCTCGAGCGGCATCGTCAACCAGTTGATGAGCGGGATGGTCGTGATCTATAGCCGTTCGCTGAAGAAGGGCGATCTCGTCTCGATCGGCGACGCGACGGGCGTGGTGGTGAGCGTCGATGCGCTCTCGGTGAAGATCCTCAATCTGGCGCAGGAATCGCTGACCATTCCGAACGCGGTGGTCGTCGCGTCGACGGTCCGTAACTTCTCCACGCAGGGCCGTGGCGCCGCCATCACCACGACACTCACCATCGGGTACGACACCCCGTGGCGACAGGTTCACGCCATGCTGATCGAGGCGGCAGGGCACACGCCCCATGTCGCCGACCAGCCCGCACCGTATGTCCTGCAACGCGCGTTGTCGGACTTCTACGTCGAGTACGAGGTCTTCGCCGCGCTGCGCGATCCGTCGGCGCGCTTTGCCGCGATCTCGGCGCTGCACGAGAACATTCAGGACGTCTTCAATCGTTACGACGTTCAGATCATGTCGCCACATTTCGAAGAGCAACCGCAATCTCCGCTCACCATCCGGCCGGAACACTGGTATCCGGCCCCGGCGCACGCCCCGGCAGACGGGGCACCGTCCTCGTCCCTGTCACCTGTCGCATCGCAAGAACAAGGAGCTGGTCATGCCCGCTAAGTCGTCGTCTGCGTCGCCGTCGTCCAAGGCAGGCGCTACCGCATCCGCCCCTCGCACCTCATCTTCGCCGAGCGCGCCGACCACGCCAGCGGCACCCACCACGACGGAGATCCCGCCCCCCTCGCTGGTGCCCTTCGGGACTCGTGTCGCCGCCGGGCGCCAACTGCGCGATAAAACGCCCCGGGGCAGCCATGCGCATCTCGGCAACGTTGACCGGGACATCGTGGAATTACTGCGCATCAGCAGCGAGGGCCGCGTCAGCGCGCTTGTCCCGCTGCGCTATGGACGCATGCTGGCCTCGCCCTTCGCGTTCTACCGGGGGAGCGCCATCGTGCAGGCTCACGATCTGGCGGGCACGCCGAATACCGGCCTCACCATGCAGATCTGCGGTGACTGCCATCTGGCCAACTTCGGCGGGTTCGCTACGCCGGAGCGCACCCTGATCTTTGATCTGAACGACTTCGATGAGACCGCACCCGGCCCCTGGGAGTGGGACTTGAAGCGTCTGTGCGTCAGTCTGGTGCTGGCCGCACGGCAATTCGGCTTTGGCGACACGCTGGGCGTCGAGTTGGTCCGCTCGGCCGTGGACACGTATGCGCGACGTCTGGACGAATACGCCCACATGTCGACCATTGCGCTGTGGCATGAGCAAGTGACGTTCGAGCGCATGCTCGGCCTCGCCCAGACCGATCGTGTGCGCGAGGGCGTCAAGCGCGGCATCGCGCGGGCGACTGGCCGGACACACGAAAATGTGCTGCCCAAGTTTGCCCAGCACGTCGGCGATCACTGGCAGATCCGTGACTCGCCGCCCACGGTTTTCCATGTCCACGGCGCGACAACGCTATTCGGCCCGGAGGACGACTGGCTTGGCCTCGGCGACTGGCGCGCGCTGTTCGAACCCGTCTACAAAAGCTATGTGAGTTCGCTGCCGCCCGATCGGGCCCATATGCTCTCTGGCTATACGCAGGAGGATCTGGCGTTCAAGGTCGTGGGGGTTGGCAGCGTCGGCACGCGGTGTCTCGTGCTGCTCATGATGGACAGCCACGAGCAGCCGCTTTTCCTGCAGTTCAAGGAGGCATCGAAATCGGTGGTCTCGCGGTTCTTCAAGAACGTCACGCCCAAGAACGACGGACGTCGCGTGGTCGAGGGGCAGCGGCTCATGCAAGCGGCCTCCGACGCCTTCCTGGGCTGGGGTTCCGGCCCGTTCGGCCGCTGCATCTACGGACGTCAGCTTCGCGACATGAAGATCTCGGCTCAGTTCGAGCTGTTCCGGGCCGACGGCTTCCTGGAATATGCCGGTCTTTGCGGATGGGTGCTGGCGCGTGCCCACGCGAAGGCAGGCGGCTGCGCGGCAGAGCTGGTGGGTTACGTGGGCAAGGGCATTCGTCTGGGCGAGGCGCTCATCCATTACGCGACGGATTACGCCGATCAGGTCGAGCGCGATTACGAGGTGTTTCGCAAGGCGTGTCGTGACGGACGACTCGAGGCGCGCACCGACGCCGACATGGCCGCC
Source organism: Pandoraea sp. (assembly GCA_031291335.1). GTDB lineage: Bacteria > Pseudomonadota > Gammaproteobacteria > Burkholderiales > Burkholderiaceae > Pandoraea. Next base: position 11,522 of record JARLJF010000085.1, read on the forward strand.
GATTTCATGGCATGAGTGGCAAGCCCGCGACGGCATTCAAAGGGCTGCACCAAAGGATCGAGAGGAGAGTTCCTGAGTATGCCGATGCATCGGTGGCGCGCACACATCGCACTGGCGGTAGGCACGGCGGTTCGCTGGGTATTCCGAACGCCAACATTGATCGTCTGGAGCGGTGTTGGAATCTCCGTGATGGTCATGGGGGTGGCCGTGGCTTTGCTCTACGAGGGGCGCCTGCTGGTGCTCGCTCGTGCGGCCGACAACCAGCGCAACATCGTCGAGGTGATGGAGCGCGATCTGGAGTTGAATTTCCAGCTTTACGAGGCGTCGCTCGACGCCGTGGTGACGCTGCTCGCGCGCGCCGATGTTGACGCGCTTCCCGCCACGCTGCGCCGCGAACTGATTTTCGAGCGGGCCGGCGCGTCACGCCATATCGGCTCGTTGGTGGTTCTCGACGAGCATGGCGATATCGTCATCGACGCCGCGAGCGAGACGCCCCGGGACTTCAATTTCGCAGATCGCGACTACTTCAAGGTGCACCGCGACGACCCGCACGTCGGATTGTTCGTGAGCGGGTTCATCCAGTCGCGCCTGCGTGACAACGCGCCGACCATGGTGCTGAGCCGGCGGCTTACGCGCCCGGATGGTTCCTTTGGCGGTGTGGTATCGCTGGCGGTCGACATTGCGTACTTCCGCAATCTGTTCGATCACATCGAAGTGGGGAAGCAGGGCGTCATCCTGTTGCTGGGTAAGGACGGCTCCATTTTGATGCGCAAGCCTTACGACCCCGGCGTGATCGGGCTCACGATGGCGCAGACGGGGCGCTATGAGGCGCTCCCGACCGGGCGCGACGATCGGCGCATCTTTCCCATTCGTTTCCTCGGCCACAACAGCCTGATGTCGCGCCGGATTCTGAGCAGTGTGCCGCTCACATTGATTGTCGTGACGTCCAGCGACGAGATTCTTGCCCCCTGGCATCAGCGGGTGATCGAATTCGGTGGCCTGTTTCTGCTGCTCAATGCCGGGTTCGTCGGCATCTCGATATTGTTGGCGGCCCAGTTGCGGCGACGTTTGCGTGCCGAGCGCGAGTTGCGGTTGCTGGCCCGTACCGATGGGCTGACGGGGCTGTCGAATCGCCGTTCGCTCGACAAGATTCTCGGCAACGAGTGGCGTCGCATGCGTCGCTCGGGCCGTGCAATGGCCGTGGCGTTCATCGACATCGACTGGTTCAAGCGCTACAACGACACGCACGGGCATCAGGCTGGCGACGCCGCGCTCGCCGCCGTCGCCGGCGCGATCGGGGCGGCGCTGCAACGCCCCTCTGACGCCGCCGGGCGTTACGGCGGCGAAGAGTTCATTGCCGTCATGCCCGATACCGACACTCTCGGGGCGCAGCGGGTCGCCGAAGGCATCCGTCTGGCCGTGGACCGGCTCAACCTCGAGCACGCGTCGAGCGATTTCGGACGCGTTACCGTTAGCGTTGGCGTTGCGTGCCGCACGCCACAGGGACGGGAACCCGTCGACGTGCTTGTCAAAGACGCCGACGATGCGCTCTATCGCGCCAAGGAAACCGGTCGCAACCGGGTCATCGTCGCATCGACTGACGACACCGGGCAAAAGGGGTAATTCATAGGAATTGTCCGATGTCGCTGACGGCATCCGTACGCATTTCTCGTGCGTACGCATTTTTTTGTTCTTCCAAGTGACTTTCGCTGTATCTCTCAAGTCTTTGATTTTCATTTGAATTCTTTAAATGGAAATCAACGTCACCCCGGCATTGCATCGTTTGCCAGCGTCCGCCTACACATCTTTCAGATTTCGCCGATTCGCCGGATGAAACCGGCTATCTACAATCGATTTCAACAAGTCCGGTGCCAGGCACAACAGCACGGACGGCAGTCGAGGAGGTTGTCATGGCGAAGCGCATCCCCCCGGGCAAGTCGTCGCAGGACAGGGCGGCAGACGAAAGGGCGCAACACGAACAGCACGCACTGACGCACGAAGACGGTGATGCCGAGACGAACGGCGCACAGATATCGGCGGCGGAAGGTGCTGACGACGCGCCGCCGCATGAAGCCCGGCAGTCGGCCGCTCGTGATGCCCAAACGGCTCACGCGCAACAGCAGAACGATCCGGCGTGGATTGGCTCCTCTGACCCGAAGCAAGCCAAGACGGGCAGCGCAGGCAAGGAAGACAAGGATTCAGCGGGCGGTCACGGGTATGCCCCGGAGATTGCCCACGGCGAGGAGAGCGGTTACGGGCCGGCGGACGCCGCACCGGGTGCGCATCCCCGGTTCGGCCGGCAAAGCGCCTACGGTCCGCACGACGATTATGCGGGGACGGGCCGGGACGCCTCGGCGCCGGAGTTACCCGTCAGAAGTGCGTCGCAATCGCGACAGGTCGAATGGCCGGAAGGTACGGAAGGGGTTGATCCCACCCCGGAGCGAGAACACAAGCATCTGTCAGGCGAGGCCGAGCAGGCCACAGGGAGCAGGGGCCGTGGTGGTGACGAGCAAGGGCACGCGCATGCGGGCGTGAAGGGCAAGCCGCAAAAGACGGCAAATGCCACCGTTCACGCCGGCTCGCGTGGCCCGTCGTCGGCCGATACCACGGTGCGTGACGATGTTCGCCGCGCGCTGTCCGACGCGCGTGACCTTGAGGTATCGCACGTCGACGTGACGGTGACATCGGGACTGGTATTGCTCACGGGCTTTGTCCCTGAGCGCTGGATGCAGCATGTGGTGCAGACGGTGGTCTCGAAAGTGCCGGGCGTGAGCGGTGTGGACAACCAGTTGCATGAGCGTCGCGACAAGGCAATGAGCCGTCCGGGCGAGAGCCAGGAAGGTCACAAGATCTGAATGAAGCCAGCAGTACCGCAGCAAAGGACATCCGGGCATCCGGGGCGTGGGTCAGCGCGACACGCGCGCCGGTGGCTGGAGACAAGGCAAGACCGGGCATCTCCGGGCGAGGAGATGTATCACCAATGACTCGGTCGTCGCAGGGCGCCGCACGTTCAGCGTGCAGGAGGTGACGCCCAAGGCAGCAATGCCACCGATGTGACGATCAATTTTCGGGAGGTCAACAATGAAACAATCGAATCTGCTCAAGCTCATCATGGCCGGTGCACTCGCAACGACGGGCATCGCTGCCCACGCCCTCGATCAGGGCGGCATCATCAAGATTGCCGACAGCTCAGGCGCCAGCGGCGTGATGAGCGACACCGGCCGCAAGATCGACGATTCGGCGCTCACCGCCAAGGTGAAGGCTGAACTGCTCGCCAAGAAGGACGTTCCGTCGACCAAGGTCCATGTGACCACGCGTCAGGGCGTCGTGCATCTGACCGGCTCGGTACCGCAGTCGGCCCAGCGCACGCTCGTCGTGGACACGGTCAAGGGCGTTGACGGCGTGGTCGACGTCAAGGACGACCTCAAGGTAATGAAGTAACTCGGATTTCGCCACGTCGACGGCGCGAGGTTTCGCGCCTCGACATCACTGGACGAAGGAGAAAATCATGACTATGCAAACCGGTCGGGGCCCGACGGCCCAACCAGGCGCACGTATCGTAGGTGCTTCCCACAAGTTGCCCGATGGCCCGGGGCCGTCGGTGATGGCCGCCGACACGCTCGACGCCGAAGACGTGGTGAACACTGCCGGCGAAAGCCTTGGCAAGGTCAAGCACATCATGATCGATGTGCAGCGCGGCACGGTGGCGTACGCCGTTCTGTCGTTCGGCGGCTTTCTCGGCATGGGCGACAAGCTGTTCGCCATTCCGTGGCATGCGTTGCAACTCGACGTCGAAAACAAGCGCTTCATTCTTGATATCGACAAGGAAGCACTCAAGAAGGCGCCGGGCTTCGACAAAGACCACTGGCCGAGCATGGCTGACCTGCATTGGGCCGAGCAGGTGCATACGTATTACACCGTCGACCCGTATTGGCATTGAGCCTGACGAGAACTTGCTCATGCCGGGTTCAATCGTAGGTCCAATCGAAATCTGCCGCCTGACGCAGGCCCCTCGCCTGTACGCGCATTTGCCTGAACCTTACGACCCAGGCAAGCCGCCGGGGACACCGCCGCCGAAGTCGCCTCCTGACGAGGATGAACCGACGCCGATGCCCCCGCCCGACAGACCGCTGGATCCGCCGGTGGAGGAGCCGCCGCTTCGGCCACCCGGCAAGTACGTCGCCGGCGGACGTCACGGTCCGCAGGGAATGGCGGTCTGAGCGCACGAACTATTCATGGTCGGATCGGCAAGGGAGGAGAGTCATGCTTGGCACCATCTTGTTGATTGTTCTGATTTTGTTGTTGATTGGCGCGATACCCGCGTGGCCGCATAGCCGGGGGTGGGGCTACTACCCGTCCGGTGGCATCGGTCTCGTGGTGGTGATCGTGCTGGTACTGGTGCTCATGGGGCACATCTGACGCCGGTGGTGCTGCGCCTGACGCAAACCCCCGGTGCGACCGAGGTTCCACTGACGGCTCCCGCCTGACATCGGGGGCCGTCTGCAAGAGGACATCAAGGAGACACCGCCATGCCTTATCGCCAGACTCACGATCTGCCGGCAAGCGTCAAGGATCACTTGCCATCGCATGCGCAGGAGATTTACCTGAAGGCGTTCAATGCCGCTTGGGACGAGTACCGCGATCCCGGCGAGCGACGTGGTCACGAATCGCGCGAAGAGACGGCTCACAAAGTCGCCTGGACCGCTGTGAAGACGACTTACGAAAAGGATGAAAAGTCTGGTCAATGGCACGCAAAGAAGTCTCACCACTGATCGACAGTTCCGGGAATGGCGCATCGAAAGACGCCGTTCACCGCCGACCCCCAATACGATTGCCGCCGGTTCCCGCAACCGGAGCGCAACCGTAGCTTACCGGCCCACCCACTGGGCCGGTTTTTTTATGGATGTCCGGGGATCTGGGCCATATAGGCATATAGCCGGATAGGCGCCTGGCCGCCTCGACGTTGCGCGTTTATTGCGATGCAAGGTGAAACTTGCTGTTCGGCGGGGATCGGCACGTCATTGTGAAGTTTTGATGATGTTGCGTTGCAGCGCTCTCGCTGCAGAAGTTATCGGGTTCGCGTAAAATCGGCATCCTTGAACGGGGCTGCCTCGATGGTTCGACATCGGTAACAGGTGCAGCGCCCGATGCCGTTTCCTTTGTCGCTGCGAACGACCGCTCCGGTCCCGCGTCGACTGTCATCCTGAATCCCAATGAGTGCCCCCCAAATCCTGCCCGCTGAGGCTGCCGAAGCATTGCCTCAGTCGTCCATTCCCGTCTGGCTTTCGTTCGTGGCGCTTGCCATGGGCGGCTTCGGTATCGGAACGGGCGAATTCGTCATCATGGGTTTGCTGCCCGACGTCGCCCATGGTCTGAACATCACCATTCCGCAAGCTGGCCATGCGATCAGCACCTATGCGCTGGGTGTCGTGATCGGTGCGCCGCTGCTCGCCGTGCTCGGCGTGCGTTTGCCGCGTCGCGCCTTCCTGATCGCGCTCATGGCGATGTTTGCCGTCGGTAATCTGGCCAGCGCACTCGCGCCGAACTACGTCGCGCTGATTGTGCTGCGTTTCCTGAGCGGCCTGCCGCACGGGACCTATTTCGGGGTTGCCGCGCTGGTCGGGGCGTCGCTGGTGCCGCCGCATCGTCGTGTGCACGCCGTGGGGCAGGTCATGCTCGGTCTGACGCTCGCCACCCTCTTCGGTGTGCCGTTGGCCGCCGGCCTCGGTCAGTGGCTCGGCTGGCGTGCGGCGTTCGTGCTGGTCGGTATCATCGGCGCGATCACGACCGTGATGGTCTGGCGCTGGGTGCCGAATGCCCCGGCGCCGCATGGGGCGAGTCCGTTGCGCGAACTGAACGCACTGCGTAACCCGCAGGTGTGGCTGACGCTGGGTATCGGCGCCATCGGTTTCGGTGGCATGTTCGCGGTGTTCAGCTACATCAAGCCGACGCTCATGCAAGTCGCCGGTGTTCCCGAAACCTGGGTGCCGTTCTACCTCGCGCTGTTCGGCGTGGGCATGGTGGCAGGCACGATCGTGGGCCCGCGTCTGGTGGCAGCGGCCTCCCTCATGCGCGCTATTGGCGGCACGCTGATCTGGTCGGCGTTCCTGCTCGGGGCGTTCACGTTCACGGCGTCGAACCCGTGGCTGGCCGGTATCAACGTACTTGCCATCGGTACCATCATCATCATCGGACCGGCGTTGCAGATCCGTCTGATGGATGTGGCGGGGGAAGCGCAGACGTTGGCGGCGGCGCTCAACCACTCAGCATTCAACATGGCCAATGCCGCCGGCGCATGGCTCGGCGGCGTGGCAATTTCTTCGGGTTACGGCTGGACGTCGACTGGTTGGGTCGGTGTTCTGCTGTCCTGCGCCGGCATGCTGATGTTCTTCTGGGCGCGGCACGACGCCCGCCGGAAGGCCCGGTAACACAGGCCCTGCATCGAAAACAGGGCGACGAAAGCGAGCGGATATGCCCACCAGATCCCGGTGAGTCCGGCGATCCGCTCGAAGGCCATTGCGGCAGGGACTTCGATCCCCAGCAGCCCAATGACGCCCAGCAGCATCGGCATCCATACCTTTCCACTCGCACGCATTGCGCCGACCATAATCGCGGTCATGCCCATCAGCAATACGCTCCAGGCAACGATGTAGAGCAGGTGCGTGGCGAGCGTCAGCACGGCCGGGTCGGTCAGGAACCCGCGCATGATCGTTGGGGCTGCCAGGCAGACCAGCACGATCAGACTCCCCGTCAATCCAAGATTGCAGAGAAAACCGGTGCGTACGATCGCGCCCACGCGCTCGCTGCGGCCCGCGCCGATGGCGTGGGCACACAAAATCGATGCGGTGATACCCAGCGTCATCACGGGCAACTGCAACCAGCTCATGACTTGCGTGACCGCCCCGTAGGCTGCCGTAGCATTCGCGCCGTGGCGGTTGACCATGCCGAGGAGCGCCATTTCGGCCAGGGCCATCGTGAACATCTGCATGGCCGCCGGCACACCGATGCGCAGAATGCCGCGCGCCAGTGCCGGGTGCCATCGAACGGCTTGCCACAAGCCCTGATCGGGCGCGAGCGGGTGCCCTTTACGACGCCAGTAGGCCGCCATCCACACAAGCGCAATGCTGAATGCGAGCAGTGTCGAGGCGGCGGCGCTTGCCACGCCGAGCCGGGGGAACGGTCCCCAGCCGAAAATGAACGCTGGTGTGAACCCCAGTGAGAGCAGCGTGGCAATCAGCAAAGTGAAGAGCGGTGAGACGGCGTCGCCCGTGCCCCGACTCATGGATGTCGTGAGCCAGAGCAGGAAGATGATCGGCATGCCGATGAGCATCCAGCGCGCGTACAGGGTCGCGGCGTCGAACACGCTTGCAGGCGTGCCGAGGGCGCGCATGAGCGGCGTGGTGAACAGGCCGCCGAACACGCTGATGACGATACCTGCCGCGAACATCATCACGAGGGCCGTGCCCGCGATATTGCGTGCACGGGTCAGATCTCGTGCGCCCCATGCCTGCCCGATCATCACCGTCGCACCGGCCGACAGGCCGATCACGATGGCGAGCAGAAAGAAGAAGACGGGGAAGAACGCCGAGACGGCCGCGATGGCATCGGTGCCGATCAGGTGGCCGAGATAGATGCCGTCGACCGTGCCCGCAATCGACTGGAGCGCATTGGTCAGCATCATCGGTACGGCAATCATGAGCCATGTGCGCCAGAGCGGGCGCGGCGGCGCTGGCGGCGGGGAAGTGGGTTGCGTCATGGTCTGGATTCCTTGGTCAAGTCCTGAACGGGACGGGTGATGAAAGCGACAGGCAAAGCGGTGCCCATCCGATGCGGCGGTCCGCCCGGTGAGCCGTGAAATCGGGGAGTCTGGGCGCGGGAGCGCGCCCGAGGACGGGGGAGGCTTAGGCCTCCTATGCGTCCTTATGCAGACTTATGCATCTTTATGCGGCGTCGTCGACCAGATCGTCCGTGGATGCGAGCCGAAGCAGATGCGTGCGAACGTCTTCAGGCCAACTGACGATTCGTTTGCCCAATGCGTCGAGGTCATGCGCAAAGAGCGCGCGGGAAGCCTCTTCGAATTCCGGCAAATCGCCCGCGATGGTCGACATGAAGCCGTAAGCCCGCTCTTGTGCGCGACGCAGCAAGTCTCGTCCGGCATGCTTGCGGCGCGCTTCGTCCACCAGCTTGCGCAAGACGACGGATGCGCCCCCCGGCTGCTGCGCCAGCCAATCCCAATGACGCGGCAACAACGTGACTTCGCGCGCCACGACGCCGAGCTTGGGCCGACCTCGTCCTTTGGCGGGGGCCACATCGGAGGTGGCAACTGTCGCGGCGACGGCCGCCGAGGCGGGATAGCGCGCACGAATGTCGGCCGCTGTCCCGCGCACGTCGACATCGCGAGTGTCGCCGCTCAGGTCGTCAAAGATCAGCACCGAGGCGTGCGGATCGGCAATCATCGCGTGCTGGAAAGCAATGGCAGCGTCGGCGAGCGTACCGGACGCAATGCGACGCATGTCGCGGAAGACGGTATATCCGAGGGAATTGGTAGGCACGGCTGACTCCGGTGACGATGGAAAAGTCGGTACCGGCGAATATTACCCGGGTGTTATTTGAATTGCAATATCACCCGGGTAATATTTTGTGTGCTATCGGAAATGCGTTGAGGGGGAGTTCAGGCTGTCAGCGCAACGCCACCGTTCAGGCGCTCGAGTACGGTGGCTCGCACAGTGGCGGGGGCGTCTTCGAGCAGTGCGGGCCATTTGGCCTGCGCCTCGCGGACGGTCTCGCGCGCGATGGTCGTCAACCGGCTGACGCGAAGGAGTCCGGCGCCCCTGAGCAGCCCTTCCAGCGCGTTCCAGTCGAAGGCCCGCAATGTCTTGTCGATCGCGCGATTCACGCCGTAGTGCGATTCGGGGACATCGTGGAAGAAGGCCGCGACGCACACCGGGTCGTACACCGGGGCCAACTGCGGCGTATGGGCGTCGGGATACGTCAGCGCCCAGTTCTTGAGATGGGCGTCAGTGTTGCCGAGCAGGATGAAGGCGATCAGACGGCGCAGAAACTCGCGCACATCCCGCACGGGTTCGCCGGACAGTTGATCGAGTACCCGCATCATCGTCGTGTAGTCGATGTCGAGCCCGCGCCCGTACTTGCTGCGCGGTGGATATTGCAGCACCTGCGCGAACTCTTCCATGTGCACGCGGCGTCCGTCGGGCAGCCGGTCGAAGCGAGGTACCGCGAGGATGTGTTCGAACGGTACCTGTTCGGGCAGGTCGGCATCACGCCGCGAGATGATCTCGGCCTTGGCGCAATCCAGATCGAGGGCTTCGCACAGCCGATAGCCCGTGAATTCGTTTTCGACGAGATCCGGATGACGCGTTGTCGGCAACTTGAGAATGACCGAGCCTGCACGCCCCTGACGTTTGACGACGTAGCGCCGTCCGTCGCGCACGGCGGAGAACTTCGTCACCACGCCGGGCAGCGACGCGGCGTCTTCTACCGGCGTATCGACGAACCCCGGTTCCACCATTTCGAGGCCAAGGGCCGTGTGCCAGCGGTGCACGACATCCGGTACTCCTTCGCGCGCCGGCACAGGCTCGACTTCGAGCGCGCCCATCAGGTCGTGACCTGCCGCGGCCAGCAGCTCGAACTCGTCGTCAGGGCTGCAGCGGCGCTCGGCGGCGAGGCGTTCACGGTTATGGCCTTCAGGCAACAGATTCTCGAAGTACACCGGCCAGCGGCCATCGGTACGCACGAGACGCGCATCCTGGGGCGACGCGAGAATCTCCCGCGTGGCGGTCTCGTCGGCGCCGCGATAGGCGAGCGAGAGGACCGGCCGCTTGGCATCGGCAATGTAGTTCTCGTCGAACGACATGCGCAGGATGTCACCGTATTGAGACAGATAGCCGACGGCGCGCCGCGTGCCGTCGGGCATGTGCAGATAGGCGCGCAGATATTTGATGTTCATGGGCGGAGGTCCGACGCCGGGGCGAGTGAATGGGTTATCGGGCGAGCGTCTCGACAATGGAGGGCGGGGCGGAAATGCCGCTGGGTTGCGAGAGGTATTTGCCGCCGGAGCGCAGGAACGCCTCGACCTCTTGCCGCAGACTGGCTGGCACGAGCATGGGTTCGAGCCCAAGCGCGCGCGCTGATTCCAGCACGGTCGACATGCGGGGGTCGAGCACGCCGGACTCCATCTTTTGTACGGTCATGCGCGACAGCCCGGCCCGATCGGCCAGTTCCGCCTGTGTCATGGTGGCATCCTTGCGAGCCACTACCAGCGATTCCATGAAGCTCATGATGATGTGCTTTTATCGGAGAATGATGCTTTATCTTAGCATTTCTTCGAGCGCACTTCACTGAAAAGCTAATAAAAAATAGCTTTTATGATAAAAAGATAACAATCGTTATCATTAATCCTCTCGGCCAGTATGTACCTTGCCGCGCGACGCCTTGACGCGAGCGCGACCCTGCTTGGCGTCCCGTCGGCGCAGTTGGCTGCCGAGTGTGGGCCGGGTCGGAACACGGCGGCGGGGCGGCACGGCAGCGGCATCGACCAGCGCTTGCAGGCGTGCCAGCGCGTCGGCCCGGTTGAGTTCCTGTGACCGGTGTTGTTGAGCCTTGATGACGATGATGCCGTCCTGCGTGATGCGGTGATCGAGCCGGGAGAGCAGGCGGGCTTTCACGTCGTCCGGCAACGACGAGCGCATGACGTCGAAGCGGAGATGGATGGCACTGGAGACTTTGTTGACGTTCTGGCCACCGGCGCCCTGCGAGCGCATGGCGGTGAGTTCAACGTCTTCGGGAGCAATGAGGATGCGACGGTTCATGGCGCAAGGATAACGTTCTCGCCGTATTGCCCACAAGCGCGTCTGGACGGACGGCGCCGGAATGGGTATCCGGCGCCGTTGAGCTCAGGAATGGTTCGAACGTGTTAGCGCGGAGCCGCCACGACGACGAATTGCACCGTCGTGCCCGAGTAGATCGGCTGGTACCACGTACCCCCGCAGTGTTGATAGGCCACGTTGTTGACGACCGTGCTCACGCAACTCGGCGGTATCGAGGCGACCGTCGAACCGATGATCGCTGCCGACACACCGATGGTGACTGCCGCTGCCACGGGGTCGTACCATCCGCCACCCCAATACGGCGGTGGAGGTGGAGGCGGCGGCGGCGGTGGGGGCGGATGCGGTCCTGGCCCCGGTCCCGGTCCGGGCGGTGGAGGCGGAGGATGGGGGCCCGGCCCTGGACCCGGACCTGGACCTGGACCTGGACCTGGACCTGGACCGGGTGGGTGGGGTTCGGGGCCCGGACCCGGAGGATGAGGTCCCGGATTGGGTGACGGATTTGGGCCGGGATGCGGCCCGGGTTGTGGTCCCGGTCCCGGGGGCTGACCGCCCGTATGCGGCGGGCCGCCCGAAGGTCCTCCGGCGTTGGCGTGCATGGGGGCACTGCCTCGCTGTCCACCCGCGCCAAAGTTGCCTTCGTGCGGCGCGCTGCCGCCATGGAAACCGCCGCCCCCTCCATGCAGGCTGGTGCGGGCGCCTCCACGGAAACCGAATCCGTGACTGGCGGTGGATGTCAGGGCAAGCACGGTTGCGGCGGCGATACACGTCGCGCGGGCGAATGCCGGCGCCCGAAATTTGCGGGGTTTCCCAATGATCGACGCGTCAGAAGTCGTTCGTGTCATTGCGAACCTCCTGCGGCGGGCGCGCCTTCCTGCATGGCAGAGGGCGGTCGCATCTCGATGCGCTGCGCGCCGGCGGGTGCCTGATAGGTGAAGGTTCCCGCCGGAAACGTCGGATTCACGTTCCAGCGGTAATTCACAGCGTGCTGCGGACGCGAGGGTTGCGACGTATCCGTAATCACGAAGCGGCACGGCAACGGACGCGACCCGGCCCGAATCCACAATTCCCAATCGACGTCGGGTTGTTGAAAGGCGTAATGGTTGCACCATTCGCCACCCACCCGGTCGAGCCCGATAAACAGGGCAGAGCGCAGTTGCGCGACATCATCGGGGTCCATGCCCCAATAGAAAAGGTCTGCCAATGGCATGCCGACCCCATATTTCTGGTCGATATCACGAATTAATTCGTCGATGGTCGGCGGCGCGCTCGCCTGACTGTAAAAGCGCTTGCCTTGCGTTTGTTCATACAGCGTAAAAGTCTTGCCGTCATAGACGAAGCCGCGATTGCGTGTCTGACCGGTCACGACCGCGCGCACCTTATCGGGACGCTGAACGGACAGTTCCGTGCGATGCAGAAAGCCCACATTCTGACCGGTGCTCAATACGGCATCGGTGACCGAATCGGCGTCGACGTGAAAACGTTTCAGCGAGCGCAAATATCGGCTCATTGCCGTTAATGCATCGACGGCGCCTTGCTGCATTTCCGGCATGCCTTGCGCGGGCGGGGTGCTGTCCGAGGCCGGCGCCTGCGCCAGTGCGGGCATGGCGCCGAGCAGAATACTTGTCAGGAGGGCGAGCGCAGCCCGCCGGGGCGGGGTTCGTCGGCTAAAGCAAAAACGTCGGGAAGACGGGATTGGCACTGTGTGACCTCATTCGGGAAGCGACATTGAACGGGACGACAATCACGTGCAGACGCGATGCCTGTGCGGCACCGGCAGAAACCCAAGTGTCCAGAATAGTGATTCGGATTGCAAATCGTCAAGTTGTAAACACATCATCCGAATGGATTAAGAATTACTTGAATATCGTGAGTAATTTTGTAACAACTTGTATCTCTTTGGATGTCGAAAATGATTTCATTGCCATGTGGCGGGATGAGAATGATTGATTTGCATCAAAAGGCGATGCCTGGTTTGCACCATATGTAGGCACCTCGGGCATTTCGGAAGGAAAGGGGTGAGTAATTTAAATTCCGCATGGGCGTGATGATGTTTGGCATGCAATTGAAAATTACATTGCGGCTTTGAATTATTTTGTTACTATCCAACCGAAACATTCGGGTTTCTCCGCAGTCACTTGAAACCCGTTGTTTTCCTTCGGAGAATTAACTAATATGCGACCCCGCTGCGGGAGTCGCATTCGTCGATAACAAAGGGACTCACCATGAAGCTTACGCAAGCCATGATTCTGGCCGGACTGTTGTCGCTGGGGACGGTGGCGCATGCTCAGGATGCGGCGCGACCGGCGCCGATCGTGAGCGGTGGCGTTGTCGAATTCCGTACCACGTTGCTGAGCGTCGATGCAAAGAAACGCACCATTCAAGTGGCTGACGACCAGGGCAAACCGGTGACTTTCCTGGTCGGTCCGGACGTGCAGAACTTCGATCAGATGCGCAAGGGCGACAAGGTCGTGGTGGCGTATGAGCGTTCCGTCGCCATTTCAGTCGCGCCGGGCGATGGCATTCGCAGTCGCGTTCTCACGGAGGGCGCCGACCGCGCCGCCCCGGGGCAGCGTCCGGCAGCCGACGCCGCGCGAAACCTGAAGGTCGTGGCTACCGTGCAACGGATCGACCGCAAGTCGAATATCGTGACACTGCGTGGACCGCAGCGCACGGTGGACGTCGCTGTCGAAGATCCGAAGTTGCTCGAAGGCGTGAAGGTTGGCGATGCTGTCACGGTGAATTACACCGAGGCGCTTGCCGTGGCCGTCACACAGGACCCGAACGCCAAGCGCAAGTGGGCACCGCCGGTTCCCGCGCCGGCACCGAAGCCCTGATGTTGTTGCCGAGGGAGACTGCCTGACGCGCGATGCGCACGTAGTTTCCTTGAGTGATGCGTTGCCGATGTCGCCAGTGATGGTGCATCGGCGCGCACGGCCCCCGATATGGCAAGCACCTGGAGATCGCGATGGCACGTTCCGCCTTGAAGTTCGACGATGCAACCCACGCTGCCTTGCTCGCCGCCGCACGCGATGCGGACGCGGCGCATCCCCACAACAACCCCGCCTTTCTCGATGCCTTTCTCGCGGATGCCTGGCAGGCCGCGCATCGCATCTATGGCGCACAGACGTACCTGCGCTTCGTGGCGCAAGCCGGCGTGACACGTCGTCCCAGCGCGGGCACGGTGCAAAAGGCCATCGTGCGTGCGCGTGCCATTTACGAAGTGCCTGCGGTCCCGACGTTTGGATCGTCGCTATCCGTCGGCCAATCGATCTGGGCACAGAAGCTCGAACAGAATCTGGCGCGCGCCATGACGCTGCTCGACGCTACGCCCGACGCGCGCAATCCGGCAGGCAATGGCACGACCGATGCGGCAGACGCCATACGGCGTGTGCAGCATCTCGAACGTGAGAATCTGGAGCTACGTGCGCGTCTTGCGCAAATGACGGTCGCGGCGGCTTATGCGCGCGAAGCGTTAGGTGAGACGCTGACGGTCTTCGCGCCCCAAGCCATGCAACATGCGGGCAGTCAGGGTCGTCAGGGCGTGTGACGCATGAGGGAAGACGGCGCTGTCGCGCCGTCGTGGCTGCGAGACGGCTCGGCCTCGACCGGCACCCCGGTGTCGCGGCCGGTGGACACCGAAAACCCGAAGGTGTTGAGCCCGCTCTCGCTGCGCGCCCAGACGGCGCCACCGTGCATTTCGGCAATCGCCTTGACGATGGCCAACCCCAAACCATGATTCTCGCGACTGTTGGTGCGCGAGGGCTCTGCCCGGTAAAAGCGGTCGAACAGATGCCGCAGCACGTCAGGCGGAATCGGTGCGCCGGGATTGGTGACTTCGAGGCTCACCTGGCGGGCATCATCCGCCTTGGCTGAAATGCGGACGTCGATATTGGCGCCCGAGGTGCAATGCTCGATGGCGTTCATCACAAGATTGGCCAGCGCGCGGCCGAACAGCGCCTTGTTCACGTGCGCCACGGCGCTGCCATGCAGACGTGCCGTGACTTGCGCCTCCTCCAGCGGAATCTCCAGAAACTCCAGCGTGTGCGCGGCTTCGCTTGAGAGCGACACCGCCGTGAGCCCGGTCGCACGCTCGCCCTGATCGGCACGTGAGAGAAACAGCATGTCGTTGATGATCGTACGCATGCGGCCCAGTTCTTCCAGATTCGATTGCAGCAGCGCGCGCAAATCTTCGACCGGCCGGTCGCGGGTGAGCGCCACTTCCGTTTGTCCGATCAGGATCGTCACCGGTGTGCGCAGCTCGTGCGCAACGTCGGCGTTGAACGACTCCAGCCGTTCATACGCGCTGTCGAGCCGGGCAAGTGCGCCATTGAAAGAGTGCGTCAGATCGTCGAGTTCGACGGGCAATGAACGGGTGTCGAGTCGCTGCGAACGGTTGTCCGGGCTGATTTCGGAGGCTTCGCGCGTGAGACGTGTGAGCGGCGCGAGACCCAGACGCGTGACCGAATAACTGAGCAGCAGCACGCCCAGACTGCCGAGGGCGGAGAGTGCGGCGAGGCCCAGACCGAAGGCGCGCAGCGTGCGTTCGTTCGGCGAATAGCTCGCGGCCACTTGCAGGGCGACGGCCGGACGCGCGCCGTAAGGCGGCAGAATCTCGCGCGTGGTCAGCATGTCGTCGCCGCCACCGTCGGGGCGTAGCCGGACGTAACCGTTGGACAGCCGTTTCACGAACATACCGCTCACGGGCGTGCCGAACGTATATTTCGGGTCGTCGCTCGTGACGGCGTAGGTGGTAGTGCCGTCACGCGGCGTCATGTCGCTGAGCTTTTCGCGCGCGAGTTGCCATTTCTCGGGCGTGCCCCCGTGATAGACGATGATGTGGGCGATCTGGGCGCGATCGTCGAGCGATTCGCGCAGATGCCGCTCCAGTTGCACGCGCAGCATCATATAGAGCGCCGCTCCCACCAGCGCGAAGACCGACAGCGCCACGACGGCGAACATGGCGGCAAGGCGGCGGGAGATCGAGTGTTTCATGATGAGGCTCACGCGCGGCACTCAGGCCTCGCGTACCTCCAGCACGTAGCCCATGCCGCGCACCGTGTGCAGCAGCTTGGTGTGGAACGGCCCGTCGAGCTTGGCGCGCAGGCGCTTGATGGCCGTCTCCACCACGTTCGTATGGCTGTCGAAATTGACGTCCCAGACCAGTTCGGTGATGGCGGTCTTCGACAGAATGTCGCCCTGACGGCGGGCGAGGACCGAGAGTAACTGGAAC
Organism: Pandoraea sp.; assembly: GCA_031291335.1. Taxonomy (GTDB): domain Bacteria; phylum Pseudomonadota; class Gammaproteobacteria; order Burkholderiales; family Burkholderiaceae; genus Pandoraea. Next base: position 27,599 of record JARLJF010000085.1, read on the forward strand.
TCCTTGGCGGTCAGGTCGAGTCGCTGGCCGTCGCGCGTGGCCCGGCGACCGATCAGGTCGACGTACAGGTCGCCGACTGAAATCAGCGTCGACTCCTGCACGCGTGTGCGGCGGGCGAGGGCATGCAGCCGCTCCACCAGTTCAATGAACGAGAAGGGCTTGGTCAGATAGTCGTCCGCGCCTTCGCGCAGGCCGCGCACGCGGTCGTTCACGTGATCGCGGGCCGTGAGCATGATGACTGGCGTGGACTTGCGTTCGCGAAGCGAGCCAAGCACGGCAAAGCCGTCGCGCTTGGGCAGCATGACATCGAGCACGATCACGTCGTAGTCGAACTCCAGCGCCAGATGCGTGCCTTCCTCGCCATCGAGCGCGACGTCGACCACCCAGCCTTGCTCGGTCAGCCCGGAGCGCAGATAGTCCACTACTTTGTGTTCGTCTTCAACGATCAGTACTTTCATGTCGCCACCTCATCTTTGCGCATTATACGAGTCAGAGGATGTGTCTGATGACGGTAACCAGCCGCCGCCGAGCGCCTTGACCAGCGCCACCGACAGCACCAGTTGCTGGCCGCGGATCTGAACGTCCTGGCGCTCACTTGCCAGCAGCCCTTGCTGCGCCGTGATCACACTCAGGTACGCCGTCAGACCGCCGGAATAGCGGTCGTTGGCCAGACTGAGAAGCCGCTGGGAGTCGACGACGGCCGCATGCGATTCGCGTGCGGCAGCGTCAAGTACCGACAGCCCGGCTACGCCGTCCTGCACCTGCTGAAACGCGGCGAGCACCGTCTGACGGTAGTTCGCTTCGACGGCACGGTAGCCCGCGCTGGCGAAGTCGACACCCGCCTGACGCCGTCCGCCATCGAAGATCGCCTGCGTGGCGAGCGTGCCCACGGTCCATAGCAGACTCGGGGCAGACAGCAGGTTGGCGAACTCCGTGCTTTGCCAGCCAATGCCGGGGTTGAGCGTCAGGCTGGGGAAGAACGCCGCCTTTGCCACGCCGATCTGCGCATTGGCGGCCGCCATGCCGCGTTCGGCTGACGCCACGTCCGGCCGGCGTTGCAGGATGTCGCTCGGCACACCAAGCGGAATCGGCGGCAGCGTTCCGGGTAACGCGCCGGCCGGCACCGAGAACACCGGGGCGGGCACACCGACGAGCGCCGCAATCGCATGCTCGTATTGATCGCGCTGCTGGTGGAGCAGGCGCGCCTGCACCCGCGTGGTGTCGAGTTCCGATTGTTGCTGGAGGACATCCAGACCCGAAACGGCCCCGAGATCGTGCTGCGCGCTCACGTAATCGAGCGCCTTCTGTTGCAGTGTGACGGATTCGTCGAGCACCTTGATCTCGGCGTCGAGCGCGCGCAACTGGAAGTAGGCGGTGGCGAGTTGCGTCGTGAGCACGAGACGCGCGTTGGCCAGATCGTCGCCCGCTTGTTCGGCGGAAGCACGCGCACCTTCGACCTGACGACGGATGCGGCCGAACAGATCGGTGTCATAGCTCACGCCGAGACCGACCTGCACGTTGTTCTGCACGGTGGACATGCTGCTCGACGAGTAACTCGTGACCGGACGGTTCGCCGAGATACGCTGGCGCGCCAGACCGAAAGACGCATCGACTTCCGGAAGCCGTTGGGCCGAGATGCCGGATAGCGTCGCCTGAGCCTGATCGTAATGCGCCACGGCGGCGGCGAGCGTCTGGTTCTGGGCGAGCGCCTGCGCCTCGAGCGCATCGAGTGCGGGCTCCTGGAATCCCTTCCACCAATCGGGCTGCAACGGCGCATGCGACGGTTGGGCAAGGCGCCAGTAGCCGTCGGTTTTCCAGTCGGGGGGCGTCGAGACCTCGGGCCGGTGATAGTCCGGGCCGACAGCACAGGCACCCAGCAGCGCAGTCACGGCGAGCAGCGTCGCGCCAAGACGCGCGCTGCGCACAGGCGCGATCACGATTGCGCTCCTTGCGGTTTGCCGCCCGCCTTGGCGCCGCCCTTGACCTCGAGTGCCTTGGCTTGCACATGGTCGCCGTCGTCGATGGAGTCGCTCGGGTTGACGATGACGCGATCGGTCGCCGATACGCCGTCAGCCAGTTCCAGCGCCTGTCCAAGATCCTGCGCGATCACGATTTTGTGCAGATGAACGACCCCCTGATCGTCCACGACCGCCACGCGCGGGCCTTCGGCGCGGAACAGCAAGGCGTTGGCCGGTACACTCAGATGCGCCTGTACCGCGCTGGGCAGCGCGAGTTGCACATAGGCACCCGGGCGCAGTTTGCCATCGGGATTCGGCAGGGCGGCTTCGATTTGCAGCGAGCGGGTCGCCACGTCGATGGCACCTGATACGTGCGTGATCTTGCCCTGGAAGTGTTCGCCGGGCAGTTCGGCCTGCGTCACCACGACGGACTGACCCACCGCCACGCCTTGCGCGTAGGCTTGCGGCACCTGAACGTACACGCGAAGCGGGTCGGTCTGCGCCAGCGAGAACAGCGCGCGGCTGCTGCCACTGCCGGCATCGATCAGGTCGCCGACATCGACATTGCGCTGGGTGATCACGCCATCGAAAGGCGCGACGATCCGCTTGAACGACTCGAGTTGCTGAAGCCGTTTGACGTTGGCGTCGGCGGCGGCCAGATTGGCGGTGCCCTGCGTGAACGTGCTTTGGCGCTCGTCAAGTTCTTGCTGGGAGACGGCGTCGCGCTGACGCAGTTGCTGCCAACGCTCGAACGACGATTTTGCGAGTCCCAGGCTGGCGCTGATCTGGTTGCGCTGGGCAACGGCCTGTGCGAGTTCCTGATCGATTTCCGGCGTATCCAGGTCGGCCAGCAACTGGCCTTGCTTTACGCGAGCGCCGATATCGACGTATCGATGCAGCAGATAGCCGGTCGCCCGGGCATAGATGGGCGACTCGACGGCACCGCGCAACGTGGCGGGCAGCAGCGTTTCGCTCGCCTCGGTGGCTTGCGGTGTGACGAAGCTCACGTACTGTCGGGCGTTCTCGGCCGTTACGCTGGCGACTTCGCGGCGTTGCAGCGCGTTGGAAATGGTCGTGCGTGCCGCGCCCGCCACCAGCAGCAGGGCCACAACGATCAGCACGATCTTGGCGCGCCGGAATTCGCCGCGACGCGGGGGTAACTGCCGGCCATCGGCGGGATCGTGCTCGGGAATGGCCAGTTAGGCGTGATGTTTCTCGGTCATGTCGTTCAGCCCGTCAAGACTTGGTATCTGGTGTGGGGGAAGCCTGTCGCTGCGCCTTTCTTTGCGCGAGCCGCGTGTGGATGCCGGCAAAGACCAGCGGCACGAAGAACAGCGTCGAGACCGTGGCGAACAGCAAGCCGCCGATCACCGCGCGGCCCAGCGGCGCGTTCTGCTCGGCGCCTTCGCCCAGTCCGAGTGCCATCGGCACCATCCCGATAATCATGGCGAGTGCCGTCATCAGCACCGGACGAATCCGGCTCGCACCGGCTTCGAGCGCGGCCTTGAGCGGCGCCATACCCGCTTCCATCCGTTGTCGTGCGAACGCCACCACGAGAATACTGTTGGCCGTCGCCACGCCCATGGTCATGATGGCCCCCGTGAGCGCGGGCACCGAGAGTCGTGTGCCTGAGAGGAAGAGCATCCAGACGATGCCGGCGAGGGCGGCGGGCAGGGCGCTCACGATGATGAGCGGATCGACCCACGACTGGAAGTTCACCACGATCAGCAGATAGACGAGCACGATGGCCATCGCCACGCCCACGCCCAGCCCGAGGTATGAGCTTTGCATCGTGCTGACCTGACCACGCACGGTGATCTGGCTGCCGCGCGGCAGATCCTTGCGGGTTTGCGTGACGAGCTTGTCGATGTCTCCCGCCACGCTGCCCAGATCCCGGCCTTCCACACTCACGAAGATGTCGATCACCGGGCGGATGTTGTAGTGGCTGACCACCGCGAATTGTTGCGTCTGCTCGACCTTCACGAAGTTCGCAAGCAGTTGTGGCTGGCCGTTGTTGGCGGTGCCTGCGACCGGCAGGCGCAACAGGTCATCGATGGAGCTGATGCGGTACTGCGGCGACTGCACCGACAGGCTGTACTCCACGCCATTCTGGCTGTTGAACCAGAAACCCGGCGATGTCTGCGAACTGCCCGAGAGCGAGATCAGCACGTTCTGGGCGACGGCGTTCGCGTTCAGATTCAGTTGCTGAAGGCGCGTGCGGTCCATGTTCAGGTGCAGCGTCGGCGCATTCACTCGTTGCTGGATGTGCGTGTCGACGGTGCCCGGCACTTGCCGCACCTGTTTGAGCAGCTTCGTTGCGACATCGAAATTCGCCAACTGCTGATTGCCGCTGATCTGGATGTCGATGGCGGCGGGCAGGCCGAAGTTGAGAATCTGGGTGACGATGTCCGCCGGCTGGAAGAAGAACTCCACTCCGGGGAAGCGCTGCGGCAGCAAGGCCCGCAGCTTGTCGATATAGCCCGCGCTGGGGTGGTGATCCGGGCTCAGCGCGATCTGGATCTCGCCGTCGAGCGTGCCGATGGTGCCGGCGTTGCTATACGACAGGTTGATACCGCTATAAGGCAGGCCGAGGTTGTCGAGAATGGTCTCGAGTTCGTTGGCAGGCACCACTTCGCGCACGACCTTCTCGACTTCATCGGCCAGACGCGCCGTTTCTTCAATACGCGTGCCGGTGGGCGCACGCATGTGCATGCGGATGTCGCCCGCGTCTACCGTCGGGAAGAAGTCCGCGCCCAGCGCGAACACCAGCCCCATCGACAGCACACAGAAGGCCAGGAAGCCGGTGGCGAAGACGCGGCGCCGCACGAGCAGCATCGAGAGCACGACGATGTACGCGGCGCGCATGCGCTCGAAGCCGGCGTCGAAACGCAGGTAGATGCGGCGGAACGCGCCGGGCTTGGCATTCGGATCGGCCTGATGGGCGTGGCCCATGAGCAGCATGGCGAGCGTGGGCACCAGCGTACGCGACAGAATGTACGACGCCAGCATCGCGAACACCACCGCCTCGGCGAGCGGCACGAACAGATAGCGCGCCACGCCCGTCAGGAAGAACATCGGCACGAACACGATACAGATACACAGCGTTGAGACGAGTGCGGGCACGGCGATTTCGCCAGCGCCGTCGAGAATCGCCTCATGCAGGGGTGTCCCCATGTGCAAATGCCGCTCGATGTTCTCGATGGTCACGGTCGCATCGTCGACCAGAATGCCCACGGCGAGCGCCAGCCCGCCCAGCGTCATGATGTTGATCGTCTGGCCCAGCGCGTGGAGTGCGAGCAGCGACGAGAGAATCGAGAGCGGAATCGAAATCGCGATAATGCAGGTGCTGCGCCAGTTGCCAAGGAACAGCAGAATCATGGCCGCCGTGAGCGCGGCGGCGATCAGCGCTTCGTGAATCACCCCCTGCACCGCGGCTTTGACGAAGACCGACTGGTCGAACAGCGCCGAGATGTGCAGATCCGACGGCAACGCTGCCCGCGCTTCGGGCAGCAGCGCCTTGAGCGAGTCGACCACCGACAGTGTGGAGGCGTCGCCCGTCTTCATGATCGACATCAGCACGCCGCGCTGGCCGTTCTGACGCACGATGTTCGTCTGCGGCGAGAAGCCCGTGCGCACGTGCGCGACTTCGCGCAGGTAGGTGGTGGCGCCACCGACCGTGCGCACCGGAATGTTGTTCAATCCTTCGACCGTTGGCGGCGAGCCGTTCATGTCGACGTTGTATTCCCGCGGGCCGATCTTTGCCGTACCGGTCGGCAGGATCAGGTTCTGGGCGTTGACGGCCGCGACCACGTCCTGCGCCGTCAACCCCTTGGCGAGCAACGCACGTGTGTCGATATCCACCGAGATCAGTCGCGTCTTGCCGCCATACGGATAGGGCACGGCCGCACCGGGGATCGTGACCAGTTGCGGGCGCAGGAAGTTGAGCGCCGTGTCGTTGAGCGCGGGCTCCGACAGGCTGGGGCTCGACAGACCGAGCTGCATGACCGGGATCGACGAGGCCGAGTAACTGATGACGAGCGGCGGTGTGGCGCCCGGCGGCATCTGCTTGACCTGCGCCTGCTCGACCGCAACGACCTGGGCGATGGCTGTCTGGACGTTGGCAGTGGGCTGCAGGAAGATCTTGATGATGCCAATGCCCGGCAGCGACTGCGACTCGATGTGCTCGATGTTGTTGACGGTCGTTGTCAGCCCGCGTTCGTTGCCGGAGATCATCCGGTCGGCGATGTCCTGTGCCGAAAGGCCGTTATAAGTCCAGATGACACTGATCACCGGGATGTTGATTTCCGGCAACACGTCGACCGGTGTGCGCATGAGCGCGAGCGGCGTGGCGAGCAGGATCAGAATGGCCATCACGATGAACGTGTATGGCCGTTTGAGCGCAACGTTGACAATCCACATGGTTCAGACGCGCTCGGGCGCAGTCGCAGGCGTACGGACAAGGGCCGTCCGGCACGCGCGCAGGCGCGCTGTACCGGTACCGGAAGGAACGCCGCCATGGTAGTGGCGCACCCCCAACGCCAAAATGGCGCGAAAATGGCGGAATTGCCATATAGGGCCTGACCCGCTGCAAAGCCCCGTGGCATAAGGCTTTGCTCGCCACGATCACGATGGGAGTGGCATATTACGGTGTGTTGCGTTATAAAGTTGACACACCAAAAGTCGTCGCCCGATAGCCTACGGCCTGCTGTTCACCCCAAGGTTTCGGTCGCCGACATCGAGAACCCAGCCCCACGCAGGAAAGCAATGACTGAACGTCCGACGTCTCCCCCAGAACCTCAGCCCGTCTCGGGCACCGTTACCCGCAGCGCCATCTTCCTCGTCGCCACCGTGCGTGATGACGAAGCGGCCCACGCGAGCGTGCGGGGCTGGTGCGCCGATGCCGCCGCCTATGTCCGCTCGGTCGGCAAGCGCGTGCCGTCCGGCAATTTGTCGTGTGTCGTCGGCTTCAGCGATAACGCCTGGGATCGCCTGTTCGGCGACCCGCGTCCGGCAGCGCTGCATCCGTTCCGTGAATTCGGTTCGGGCAAGCGTCATGCCCCGGCCACGCCCGGCGATTTGCTGCTGCACATTCGCGCCGAGCAGATGGACCTGTGCTTCGATCTCGCGACGCTCATGCTGGGCAAGCTGGGCGACGCCGTGAGCGTGGTCGATGAGGTTCACGGCTTCCGCTATTTCGATATGCGCAGCATGGTCGGTTTCGTCGACGGCACCGAGAACCCGGAGGGCAAAGAAGCGCTTGAGTTCACGGTGATGGGCGACGAAGACCCCGAATTCGAGGGCGGCAGCTACGTGCTGGTGCAGAAGTACCTGCACGACATGACGGGCTGGAACGCACTGCCGGTCGAGGCGCAGGAGCGCATCATCGGCCGCACCAAGCTCTCCGACGTCGAACTCGATGAGGGCGTGAAGCCCAGTTGGTCGCACAGCGCGCTGACCACGCTTGAGGAAGACGGCAAGGAAATCAAGATTCTGCGTGACAACATGCCGTTCGGCCGCCCCGGTTCGGCCGAGTTCGGCACCTACTTCATCGGTTACGCCCGGTCCCCCGCGCCCATCGAGCAGATGCTCGAGAACATGTTCGTGGGGCGTCCGCCCGGTAACTACGATCGCTTGCTCGACTTCAGCAACGCCGTGACTGGCGGGCTGTTCTTCGTGCCGTCGGCTCCGCTGCTCGAAACGCTCGCCGAGCGCGAAGCGCCGGTGGCCAGCGCCACGGCGTCTACAGCGATCAAGACCCTGATCGATGTGACGTCGATGGCCACGCCGGTTGTCGATGTCACGGTATCGTCTCTCACCCCGGCGAGCGCCGCTCCGGCGGATGGCTCGTTGCAAATCGGATCGCTCAAAGGAGTTTCTCAGGCATGAATAACCTGCATCGCGAACTGGCCCCCATTTCGGGCGCCGCCTGGGCGCAAATCGAAGAAGAAGTGGCCCGTACTTTCAAGCGCACGGTCGCCGGCCGTCGTGTCGTCGACGTCAAGGGGCCCGGTGGCCTGGCGCTCGCGGGCGTTGGCACCGGCCATCAGAAGTCGATCGACGCACCGTTCGACGGTGTGGGCGCGCGTCAGCGCGAAGTGATGCCGCTCGTGGCGCTGCGCGTGCCGTTCGAGCTGTCGCGTGAAGCCATCGACGACGTCGAGCGCGGCGCCAACGACTCCGACTGGCAACCCGCCAAGGACGCCGCCATCAAGCTGGCCTACGCAGAAGACCGCGCGATTTTCGACGGCTACAAGGCCGCCCACATTACGGGCGTGCGCGAAGGCACCTCGAATCCGGTGCTGCCGCTGCCGGCCAACATCGCCGACTATCCGACCGTGATCGCCAAGGCGCTCGAGCAACTGCGCCTGGAAGGTGTCGACGGCCCGTACAGCGTGCTGCTGGGGGCCGACGCCTACACCGCCGTGACCGAAGCGAACGATCAGGGCTACCCGATTCTCGAACACATCGGGCACATCGTGAGCGGCGAGATCATCTGGGCACCGGCGATCGACGGCGGCTGCATTCTCTCGACGCGCGGCGGCGACTACGAGATGCACATCGGTCAGGACGTCTCGATCGGCTACCTCGATCACACGGCGACCACCGTTCGTCTGTACCTCGAAGAGACCTTTACGTTCCTGATGCTCACCGCCGAGGCGGGGGTGTCGGTCGGTCCGGCCAAGCCGGTGGACGGTAAGAAGAAGTCGAAGTAAGTCGCGCAAGTCCCTGACGGGAAAAGAAAACGGCTGAGGGCAAGACATCGCCCTCAGCCGTTTTTTTATGCTTGTCGCACTCAGTTGGCGGCAGGAGACTGTCCGGCGTCCGGTTTCTCAATGATCACGCGACGGCTGTCGCGGGCCACGATTTTCATCGGCAATCCGAGCGTTTCGAGCACCGTGAACTTGTCCGGATCGACCAGCGCGAGGGCCTTGGGCGCAGCAATCCAGACCTGAGCGAACTTGTCGAGCGTCGGAATCCAGCTATCGGGCGCTTGCGAGATACCGAACTCCAGTTCGTCCTGCACCGCGACCATGATCATGGGCTGACGCAGGTAATAAGGCATCGTGTGATCGAGCGTGCCGACCGAGTAGAACGGCGTATCCGGTCCGAGGCGATCCATTTCCGCGCGCACCGCCGGCACCAGATCGATCCCCGAAGCACCGCGCCCGAAGGCTTCGTGCCCCGAACCGCCGATCATCGTGAAGGCCAGCCAGGTGCCCGCAAACGCGATGAGCGCTTGCTTGGTGCTGCGCTTGCTCAGCCAGTGCGTGATGCCGATGCCGATCAACCCGACGATGCTTGCGGCGTACAGGTAGTACGAGAAGGCGCGATAGGCTTCCACCGGATTGCGGCTATCCGAGTGATGCGAGAGGAAGACCAGGCACGTCACGATCGTGGCGACGAACAGCACCACCGACACGATGAGATGCTTGCGCAGCGACTCGCGCGAGATCCCCGCGATACCCAGCCCGACGAGCAGCGCGATGGCCGGCACTACCGGCAGCACGTACGAAATCAGCTTCGAGTGAGATACCGAGAAGAAGCAGAAGATAAAGACGGCCCAGACCGTGATCATCAGCACCGGGCGGAAGCCGTTGGCCTGACGAGGGACCGCGCGTGACGCCGAGAAGACGCGCGGAATCATCGACAGCCACGGCAGGAAACCGACAATCAGCACCGGCACGAAATACCAGAGGGCGCCGGGACGATGGTGATCCGGCTTGAGGAAGCGGTTGAAGTGCTCGTTGATGAAGAAGAAGTCGAAGAACGACGGGTTGCGCGCCATCACGGCGGCGAACCACGGCACCGTCACGGCGAGCAGCACGATCAGTCCGCTCGCGATGTGCAGGCGCTTCCACAGCGCCCAGTCGCGCGAAATCAGCGTGTAGATCACAAGCACGGCACCGGGGAGCACCACGCCGATCAGCCCCTTGCTCAGGATCGACAGCCCCATCGCCGCCCAGCACAGCCACATCCAGTTGCGTGTTTGCGTGTCGGTCAGGCCGGGACGTTGCGCCAGCAGCAGCGAGCACAGCACCAGCGCCATCATGAACGACAGCCCCATGTCGAGCACGTTGAAGTGACCGAGCAGGCTCCACAGCGGAGCGCTCGCCAGCGTCAGTGCGGCGAAGAAGCCCGCGCGCGCGCCGAACACGCGACGGCCGGTATAGCCGACAAGCAGCACGCCGCCGAACCCGGTCAATGCGGTCCACAGGCGTGCCTGCCAGTCGCCCAGACCGAAGACCATGAACGTCAGCGCATTCATCCAGGTCTGGAGGGGGGGCTTCTCGAAGTACAGATAGCCGTTATAGCGCGGCGTGACCCAGTCGCCCGTGGCCAGCATTTCGCGCGCCATCTCGGCGTAGCGGCCTTCGTCACTGGGAATCAGATGGCGAAAGTTCAATACGCCAAACCAGACCAGTGTGAACGCGGCGAGCAGCCAGAGCAGGGCGGCGGGAGAGATCGGCCAGGGTTCCAACCCTGCGTCACGTTGAGGACGTGTGGACATGAATGCGAAGCTTCCGGTCTTGGTGAATGAGGTAAATGTCGTGAATCGGGGGGACAGCAATCAGGGGCTTGTGTCGGTCGCGGCGTCGGGGTTCGGCAGTGTGACACGTACGTGAAGACCGCGCGGCGGCGTCAGGCTGGCATCTTTCAAATTCACGCGGCCGCCGAGGCGGTCGACGATCGCACGGACAATAGCCAGGCCCAGTCCGGTGCCTTCGCCGCCGTGCTCGCGCGATTCGCGTTGCTCGGTCGCGCGGTAGAACGCATCGAACACCCGCTCGCGCTTGTCGGCGTCGATGCCCGGACCCGAGTCGATCACGTCGATGGCCACCTCGTCGCCGGTCGCCGACAACCGTACCGACACGGTGCCTCCCGCAGGGGTATAACGCACGGCGTTGCCGACAAGATTACTCAGTAGCGTGACAATATCGCGTTTCGATCCCGTCACTCGCAGGCCGGAGCGGCCGGGCACGCTCGACGACGCATCGACCAGATCGAGCACGATCTGCTTGCGGTCTGCCAGTATGAATACGTCTTCAAGCGCTTCATGCACGGCGGGCAGCAGCATGAGCGGTGCGGCCGCAACCGTCGGTGCGCTCTGGGCTCTGGCGAGGGTCAGCAGTTGTTCCAGCAGCGTGCGCGTGCGTTGCAACCCGCTCTTGAGTTTGGTGAGACGGTTGCGCGTTTCGGTGTCGAGCGCTGCCGGGTCGAGTGCCCGGTCGAGATTTTCGGACTGAATCACCAGCGCCGTTACCGGCGAGCGCAATTCGTGGGCAGCGTCGGCTACAAACCGGCGTTGCTCGTCGAGCGCCTTGGCCAACCGGGCCAGCAAGCGATTGATCGATACGATGAACGGCTCGATTTCCGTGGGCGCGCCGTGCGTGTCGAGGGCGTGCAGATCGGTATCGCGCCGGGTGTCGACCTCGTCGGCCAGTCGCTGCACGGGGCGCCACGCGCGACGTACCGTCCATACGATGGCGCAGATCAGCAACGGTACGAAGACCACGAAGGGCAGTGCGGTGCGCAGGCCACTGTTTCGGGCGATCTCGTTACGGCCGTCGGTCGGCTGGGCGACGACGATGCGCAACTCCGGGTCGATGGTGCGCACGAACGCACGCCATGTGTGGTCGCCGGTGCTCACCGTGTGAAAGCCATCGGCCAGTGTGACCGGGAAAGTGCCGCCAAGCCGCTGGACGGTGAGACGGTAGTCGTGGTCCTGTATCGGCAAACCGTGCATGGCGCTGTCGGCGCCCGCAAGATTGCGCGTATCGACGAGCGCCGCGAGTTGAAGCAGTTGATCGTCCTGAAAGCGGTAGGCCTCGCGAAAGGCCGCCCAGTACGACACGAAGCCCGCGACGATGGCCAGTCCCAGCGCACAGGCCGAGAGCGTGACCACCAGTCGGGACTGCAGGGAGCGCATCATGCCTTGGGCACCAGCCAGCCGGCGCCACGGATATTGCGGATCACGTCCGCGCCGAGCTTCTTGCGAATCGAATGGATCAGGAAGTCGATCATATTGCTCTCGATCTCTTCGCCCCAGCCGTACAGGCGATGTTCCAGTGCGTCGCGCGAGAGGATCGTGCCCGGGCGCAGCATCAGGGCGTGCAGCAGCGCGTATTCACGGGCCGAAAGCACGCAACTGTTCTCCCCGTAGCTCGCCTGATGGGTCGCCGGATCGAGCGCGAGCGCGCCATTGGTCAACACCGGCACGGCTACGCCGGCCTGACGACGGATCACCGCGCGCATGCGCGCAAGCAGTTCACCCACCTCGAACGGCTTCACGACGAAGTCGTCGGCCCCGAGGTCGAGGCCCTGAATGATGTCTTCTGCGCCATCGCGGGCCGTCACGACGATGATCGGCGTGCGTCCGCCCGCGCCGCGATGGGCGCGTAGCACTTCCCAGCCGTCGCGTCCGGGCAAGCCGAGGTCGAGCAGCATGAGGTCGTAGGCGTGGGCGGCCAGCGCCGCCAGCGCGGCGTCGCCGTCGCGGCACCAGTCGGCCGCATACGAGGCGTCCTTGAGCGCCTGCATCATGGCCTCACCGATCATGGTGTCGTCTTCTACGAGCAATATCCGCATGGTTTTCCGAACACTTTCCGGCGCCGCCGTAAAGGCGCACGCGCATACCTTGCCAGTCACAGAGGACGGCACGGGCGCACGATAGCGCGCGAAACTTAGGAGACACTTAGTGCACGGCGTCGTGTGTCCGCGCGACTATGCCATGCAAAGCCACTGTTAATCAATGACTTAGCAAGGTTTTTTCATGTGATGCTGCGACGCGTGAGGCCAATTGGGCAGAAGCTGATGCCGATTGCGGCACCCTGGCGCAGGATTGGATGCAGAGGACGAGGGACGAGTCAGCCGCGAATGAGGCTGTTGAGAGACAACAAAAAGCCAACGGCCAGCAATTGCCGGCCCGTTGGCTTGAAGCGGTCACGCGGCGGCGGACCTGTCGAATCCGCGCACCGGGCAGCGACTTACTGTGCGCGCAGTGTCTTCGCGGCGGCCACCATATTCTGCAGCGCCGGGATGACTTCGGCCCACTGACGCGTTTTCAGGCCGCAGTCCGGATTGACCCAGAGACGCTTGGCCGGAATTCGCTCGGCAGCCTTCTGCATGAGCGACACGATGTGCGCTTGCGTCGGGATGTTCGGCGAGTGGATGTCGTACACGCCCGGCCCGATTTCGTTCGGGTACTGGAACGAGTCGAACGCGTCGAGCAGTTCCATATCCGAGCGCGAGGTCTCGATCGTGATCACGTCGGCATCCATATCGGCGATGGCCGCAATGATGTCGTTGAACTCCGAATAGCACATATGCGTGTGGATCTGCGTGTCATCCTGCACGCCGTTCGCGGTGATGCGGAACGATTCGATCGCCCAGTTCAGGTACGTCTGCCATTGGGCGCGACGCAGCGGCAGGCCCTCGCGCAGGGCGGCCTCATCGATCTGAATCACGCGCACGCCGGCACGTTCCAGATCCAGCACTTCTTCACGAATTGCCAGTGCCAACTGGAAGCACGACACCGAGCGGGGTTGATCGTCGCGCACGAACGACCAGTTCAGGATCGTGACCGGGCCGGTCAGCATGCCCTTCATCGGCTTGCTGGTCAGCGACTGTGCGTACTTGATCCATTCGACGGTCATGGCCTTCGGGCGGCTGATGTCGCCGAACATGATCGGCGGCTTCACGCAACGCGAACCGTACGACTGCACCCAGCCGAACTGGCTGAAGGCATAGCCTTCAAGCTGCTCGCCGAAGTACTCGACCATGTCGTTGCGCTCGGCTTCGCCGTGCACGAGCACGTCGAGCCCCAGCGCTTCCTGTTCGCGCACGCTGCGGGCGATCTCGGCCTGCATGACGGCGACGTAACCGGCCTGATCCAGCTCGCCGGCCTTGAACTGGCTACGGGCCGTGCGGATTTCGGACGTTTGCGGGAACGAGCCGATCGTCGTGGTCGGGTAGAGCGGCAGGTTCAGAACGGCAGCTTGCTTTTTGGCCCGAACGGCGTACGGATGCTGGCGACGGCCTAGCGACGCTTCGATCTTTGCCACGGCGGCTTTGACGGCCGGATTGTGCACGCGCGGCGACGCACGGCGGCTGGCGATGGCTGCGGCGTTGGCAGCCAGCTCAGCGCCGACAGCTTCCCGACCTTCATTGATAGCGCGGGCCAGCACGTCGACTTCCGCCAGCTTTTGCTTGGCGAAGGCGAGCCACGACTTGATTTGCGCGTCGAGTTTCTGCTCGCTGTCCAGATCGACCGGCACGTGCAGCAGCGAGCACGACGGTGCGACCCACAGGCGATCGCCCAGCGTCCTGGCGACCGGTTCGAGCCAGTCGAGCACAGCGGCCAGATCCGCCTTCCAGATGTTGCGGCCGTTGACCACCCCCAGCGACACGACCTTGTCGGCCGGCAGTGCGGCGATCACCTTCGAGACTTCACCCTGGGCGTTCACGGCGTCCAGATGCAGGCCGTCGACCGGCAGGCGGCAAGCCAGCGGAAGATTGTCTTGCAGTTCGCCGAAGTACGTGGCGAGCAGACGCTTGACCGGCGAGGCGGCGAGGGCGGCGTAGGACGTCTCGAAAGCCTTTTGCCATTCGGCGCTCAGTTCGGTGACGAGGATCGGCTCATCGATCTGCACCCATTCCACCCCTTGTGCGGCGAGGGTGTCGAGCAGCTTCGCGTAGACCGGGAGCAAACGCGGCAGCAGTGCCAGCTTGTCGCTGTCGTCCTTGGCCTTGCCGAGCCACAGGTACGTGACCGGGCCGACGATGACGGGCTTGGCCTTCACGCCAGCGGCACGGGCTTCGGTGAGCTGTTCGACCAGACGCGAAGCGTCGAGTGTGAAGTTCGTTGCCGCCGAGAATTCCGGGACGATGTAGTGGTAGTTGGTGTCGAACCACTTGGTCATTTCACCGGCAGCCACACCGCCGCAGCAATCCGCGTGTGCTTCAGCGCTTTGCGCCGAGCGACCCCGGGCTACGCGGAAGTAGTTGTCGAGCACGTCGCCATGGAAGCCTTGCACGCGCTCGGGCAGGTTGCCCAGCGTGAAGCTCATGTCGAGGACCTGGTCATAGAACGCGAAATCGCCCACCGGGGCCAGGTCCAGTGCCGCCTGATCCTGCCAGTGACGCAGACGCAGCGAGGCGCCGAGCGCCTTCAACTCGTCGCGCGACGATTGGCCCTTCCAATACGCTTCCTGACCGAACTTCAGTTCACGCTTCGCGCCGACGCGCGGGAATCCCAGGTTATGTGTCTTTGCCATGTTCTCTAATGACGATTGCCGCCAGATGAAGGAAACAGTGACAACGATCATAGAGACTTCGGTTCATGAATGAAAATGGTCTTATTTGCGATTAACGTAAATTTTATTCATGAATGCCCGCCGTCCAACAGGCGATGGGCAGGTGATTGGGGACGTGGCCTTCGTGATACGCTCCTGCGACGCTGCGGCGCACGTGCCGGCATGCGCAACCGCCTTCGTCCATGTCCATGAAGAAAAGAGAATTCCTCGCCGGTGCTGCGGCACTCGGTGCGTCGGTGCCGGTGTTGGCCAAGACGGCCAGTTCAGCGGGATCGCCCGCTACGACACCGCTCGTCACGATCAGCGGTGCTATCGGGCAGCACAATCGGGGGCCTGTCGACCCGGCGCTTGACCAGCTTTTCCACAAGCAACTGGTGCAGTTCGACGCCGCGTATGCGTTCGACTTCGGCACGCTGACGCGCATGCCTGCGCAGACGATCCGTCCCACACTGGAATACGATGCCCGGCCGCACACGTTGCGCGGCCCGCGCCTGATCGATGTGCTCGCGCAGGCAGGGGCGCCTGCCAATCCGCTGACGCAAGTGCTGCTGCGCGCCATCGACGGCTACGTCGTCGCCACCACGCTCGGCCAGGTGCGTGAGTACCGGTTCCTGCTTGCGACGCATCTTGACGCCAAGCCGCTGCCACTCGGGGGCCTTGGGCCGTTGTGGGCCGTCTACGATCCGTTGGGGATCCCGGCGCTGGCGGGCAAACCGCTCAAGGAGCAGTTCACTCTTTGCCCGTGGGGCGTCTATCACATTCAGATCAACGCGGTTGCGTGAACCGATTCGTGATCCGACGCAAATCTACGATCCGAAAAATTACACGCGGCGTAATTAATCTGGCGCGACGTTATGGCATATTGCACATCTGAACTAAAAAACTAAGCCAGATACGTTCCGCCAAAACAGATGCACGCGCACCTTGGGAATCACACGGTCAATCGGGGGTCGTTGAATCAGCGTATCCCTGATGCGAACGCCGTCCCCACTATTGCCATCGAGACCCAGCGCGGCCTGCAACTGCGCCTTTTGCGTGCTGCCGATCTCTGCGCGCTAGCTGATGCACTTGCCGATACCACCGCGTGCGACTGCCTGTACTTCGAGGGCTTGGGCGAAGCGCACGTCGAGGCCGCCGGCTGGTTACGGTGGCGACAAGCGGGATACGAAGCGGGCCGCGCCTTGGCGTTGGCAGCGTTCGACGCCGACGATCGGCTCCTCGGCGAGGTTTCGCTCGATGAACTGCGGCCCGCCGATGCGCCGCTGTCGGCAACCGCTTGCCGGGTCGGGCAATTGAGCTACTGGGTTCGCGCGAGCCAGCGTGGTCAGGGCCACGGCGTGGACATGACCCGCGCGCTGTGCCACTACGCGTTCCAGCACCTGGGCGTATCACACATCGAAATGAGCATTAGCGCGGCGAATCAGCCGAGCTTGCAGCTTGCCCATCGTTTGGGGGCTCGGCAGTACGGCCGGGGGCATGCCACCGCGCATGCCTGTGCTCCCCTCGCTTTCCGCCTGCACGCGGGCGACCTTTTCCCGACCGGCAAGGTATGAAAAAACCGCTCATCCCATTCGGCCCGGTGGCCGAACGACTGGCCGCAAGCGCCCCGGCGCCGAACGTCGATGCGCCGACACCGACCATCGGCCCCACTCGTCTGGTCATTCTGCAACCCACGTCGTTCTGCAACATCGATTGCTCGTACTGCTACGTGCCGGATCGGCAGGTCAAAGGCCTGATGTCGATGGAGGTGTTGGGCAAGGTCTTCGATCGCCTGGTCGAGGAAGACCTTCTCGGCAGCCGCTGCTCGGTCGTATGGCACGCAGGCGAACCGTTGACCGCCGGGAAAACATACTTCGCAGAAGCCTTCGCTCTGGCGGCTGAAAAGCTCGGCGGACACACGATCGGCCAATTGACCACTCAAACCAACGGCACACTGATCGACGAGGACTGGCTGACGCTGTTTCGCGACTACAAAGTTCGTGTGGGCGTGAGCCTGGACGGCCCAAAGCACATCCACGACATGCACCGACGTGACCGCAAGGGGCGCGGTAGCTTCGACGCCACCGTCCGCGGACTGCAACAACTTCAGGCGGGCGGCGTCGACAACTATGTCCTGTCCGTCGTGACCAGACCGATGCTCGGCATGGCACGCGAGTTCTACGAATTCTTCGAAGGGCTGGGCGTCGGCGACGTTGGCCTCATCCCCGAGGAAGTGGACGGTATCAACGCGAAGAGTTCGCTCGACGGCATTGCCGCCTTGCGCGACTTCGAGGCATTCACGGCGCAGCTTCACGACGTATATCAGGCGCGCGGTCGCAAGCCCGAAATCCGGGAATTCCGTGGCGTGCGTGAAGCCCTGTTCTACAACGAGCCGATCGAATCGCTGGATAACAACAAGACCGTGGCTTATCACATCCTCACGGTGGCAAAGAACGGCGGCTTCACGACCTTTTCCCCCGAGCTTGTCGGCATGCCCGACGGTGCCGACTATACGTTCGGCAACATTCTCACGGACTCGCTGCGCGGCGCCGTGGAGACAGAGAAATTCAGGCATTTCTACGCACAGTTCATGCGCGGGGTTGCGCGCTGCCGCGACGAATGCGATTGGTTCACCCTATGCGGCGGCGGATTGCCGTCCAACAAACTGTCGGAGGCAGGGTCGCTCGAGGTGAGCGAAACCATGTCCTGCCAGTTGCACATCCAGACCTTCGCGAGAACGGTGCTGGGCTTCTACAACCAGGCATTGCTAGGCCAACCCACCTGAGGACTACCGCATGACCCTTGCAGAGAACATCAAAGCGCTTCGTCAAAGCGCGACTGAATCACAGAGTGCACAGATGAAGGACGTGCGCTTTCTTGCCGAACGTGCTCGCGAAGGCGGCCCGGACTTCCTGGACAAGGATAGTTGGGGCCGTTGGGATTCCTGGAACGATTGGGGCGCCGCAAGCTAACGCCTCCCCAGGCGTCATGCCTCAGCGCGACGTCGGGCGTCCGGCCGTGGGTTTCGGTTGGGCGCCCGGTTTCGCCGGTGCCACGAGGGGCGGCGGATCGATGGCCTGAAACGGTCCCGGCCGACCGGGCAGCTTGATCGGATCGAGTTCGTCGACATCCTCATGCAGGATGCGGCGGATCTCGAGAATGGCTTGCGGCGTTTCCTGCACGCTGTGCCCCGAGACGATCACGCGTTCCGACTGTGCGCCGGCCAAGTGGGCGCTCGTGTAGGGCACCACGCCGTCGCTCGATTCCTCCAGCGGTCCCTTGGGGTTACGTCGCGCGATGATCGAGTGATATTGCACCGACGGCGATATTTTCAGCCCGGCGGCCGCGACCACATACGGATCGTTATCCCGCAACTGATCGACGCTGTTCGGTACGTAGCGTGTTTTGCCCTCCGAAGGACTGTCCTCGGCGCCGGTCGCGAAGTGCAGCACGTCGTCGATGCCCGAGAGCAGCGTGACAGGCAGCTTGATGAGATTGGAGACCCAGCGTCCCAGCCGGTTGCGCGCGAAGGGCGTGCCGCGATGCGGTGCCGCAATGAAAATGGCACGCTCGAATTGAGGCACCGGTTTGAACTGGAATAGCGGATCGAGCCGGTCGCGAGCGCGGTCGATCTGGTCTTCGTTGAGGCGGTAATCGTTCTGGAACGTGGACCACAGTTCGTCGTCTGAACTCGACACCATCAGCCGGGCAATCACGCCCCCCATGCTGTGGCCGATGACCACCGCGTCATGCGACGCCGCAGACAGGCCGTCCGGATCGAAATGCTTCAGCGTGGCTTCAAACGCGTTACGAATCGCCATCGCGTTCACGAGGATCGGCGAGTTC
>JARLJF010000009.1 GCA_031291335.1 Pandoraea sp.
CTTGCCGCTGTTCGGCCAGACCTTTCACTACATTACGGCGCTATATCCGCTGTGGGCGCTCTCGAAGGCGTTTCCGATACTCACGCTGCCGCTGGTGTTGCGACTGGGCAGTCAGCCGCGCTTTCCGATGACGCGGCAGGTGCTGCTGAGTTTCGCCTGGCTGGTATTGGTGCCGAGCTTTGCCGCCGTCATCTATTTCCACGAAAGTGTGTTCGTCAGCATCACGGCGCAGGTGAAGCTGCTGCCGATCCTGTATTTCTTCTCGTTTCTGGCGCTGCTGCTGATGCTCAAGCCCACGCTGAGCGAGCTGGGGCGCAGCTTCGTGATTCTGGGCGCGGTCATCGTCGGCGTGCTGATCCTCATGTGGATTGTGGTGCCCGCCAGTTGGTACAAGGAAACCTACGTTTTCGGTCAGGCGCCGTTTTTCACCAGTGACAGTCGCGGGCATCGCATCCGGATGTCGATGTATTTCCCGTTCATCCTGTTGTTTTTTTGTTACCGCCGCGCTTTTTTCGAACGCCACCTTGGATACCTCGTCGGTGTCATCGTCGGATTGGCCGTTGCGCTGCTGATCGTGAAGTCGCGCGCGCTGGCCATCGGCATCATGGGGGTGCTGGTCATCAACACGTTCGTGTGGGCACGTCCGCGTGCGCGCATCGGGTTGCTGATCGTGGCGCCTGCCGTGCTGGCCGGCATTTTCTCGATGGGGTATCTGGCGACGATTTTCAGCGCGGGTACCGAAACCGGTTTCGATACCCGCCGTATTTCGGCGCAGTTGGCGACCCGCTTCCTCGGTAACGAAGCGATGCGGTGGTTGTTTGGCGTTGGCACCATTAGCCCGGCAAGTGGCGATACGCTCACGACCTACTTCCACCATTTCTTCTTTCTGGCGGACATTACCTGGCTGGGTATCGTGTTCGAGTTCGGCCTGATCGGCGCGCTGATCATTCTGGGCCTGCAACTGCGGGGGCTGTTTTTCTACCGGCGTTTGCGTGCGGAAGTCGAAGACGATTTCCTGGGCGCGCTATATGACTACCTGGTCTTCGTCCTGCTGGCCTCGTTCTTTTACCCCCCCACGCTTGCGCCAGGCGAGACTGCCGTCATTCTGGCGATCTTCGCCTACATCTGGCGTGCAGGCGGTTTCGACCATCGTGCAGATCCGCGGAGTTTCCATGCGCGTGTTGCCGCGCCGTAGTGCGTGTTCCAAACTGATTCAACTGGTGGGCGCGGCCGTGCTGCTGTCGTCCGCAGCGTGTACCAAGGCGACCCCCGGCGGACCCCTGCCGGTCGCGATTGCCGTGGACGCCGCCGCCAATCGACACCCGATCAATCCCCTGATTTACGGCATCAATTTCGGCACGACGGCAATGCTGCAGGACCTGCGCGCGCCGCTCAATCGCTCGGGGGGCAATAGCGCATCGGCGTACAACTGGCGGCTCGACGCCCGCAACGCGGGCCGGGACTGGTATTACGAAAGCCTGCCGGTGAATCCGGCCGACATCAACGACCAGTTCGGCGACCGATTCGTCGCGTTGACGCAGGCCGGCGGCGCGACCCCCATCATCACCATTTCCATGCTCGGACGCGTGGCCACGCTCTCACGTGCACGCGAGCGTCTCGCCAGCTTCTCGATTGCGAAGTACGGCCTGCAACAGAACTACGATGTGGATGGCATGGCCGATGCGGGCAACGGCATCCTGCGCGACGGCACCCCCGTCGTCAACGATCCGAACGACGCCACGGTGCCCGACGATCCGGCAAGCCAGCAGGCGCGCGTGGCGGCGCTGGTGCAGCAGTTCGGGCCGGCCCGTGCGGGTGGCGTGCGTTACTACGCCATGGATAACGAGCCGAGCCTGTGGCAACTGATCCATAACAACTCCCATCCGACCGGTGCGCACGCCAGCGAGATTGCCGAGAAGGTGATCGCCTATTCGCGCGCCGTCAAGACAGCGGACCCGGGGGCAAAGGTGCTTGCGCCGGAAGAGTGGGGCTGGAACGGCTACCTTTACAGCGGCTTCGATCAGCAGCATTCGATCAAGTATGGCTACGCGCAAGCCCCGGACCGCCAGCGCGAAACCGGCGGCATGGCCTATATCCCGTGGTTGCTCACGCAATGGAAGAAGGCCGGTCGGCCGGTCGACATCTTCAGTCTGCACTTCTACCCGCAGAGCAAGGAGTATGAGGAGCCGGCGAACGGCAATTCGCCGGCCATCGCGCTCATGCGCAACAAGTCCACGCGAAATCTCTGGGATCCGAATTATAAGGATCCGACCTGGATCAACAGCGTGGTGGCGCTGATTCCGATGATGCGTCAGTGGGTCGACACGTACTACTACCCGGGCACGCCCATCGCGCTCACCGAATACAACTGGGGCGCGGATACGCGCATGAACGGCGCGACGGCGCAGGCCGACATTCTGGGCATCTTCGGACGCGAGCGGCTGGACATGGCCACCCGCTGGGGGACGCTCGATCCGTCGATGCCGGTCTACAAGGCGATCAAGTTGTATCGCAATTACGATGGTCACGGCGGGGAGTTCGGCTCGACCAGTGTCATGGCCACCGCGCCCGATCCCGATACCGTTTCGGCATTCGCCGCGTTGCGTGAGAAGGATGGCGCGTTGACCGTCGTCGTGATCAACAAGCAACTCGACCGCGCCGCGCAGGCCACGATCTCGCTGGCCAACTTTGCGCAAGCCGGCACGGGGGAAGTGTGGCGACTGGCGGACAATCAACTGACGCGCCAGCCGGACGCCACCTACGCCGCGAACGAACTGCGCGCCGATCTACCACCGCAGAGCATTCAGCTCTTCGTGCTGCGCAAGTCGGTGAAGTGACATGACGGACACGCGCACGTCGCCCGGCAGAACCGGCGCATCGATGATTCGCGGTAGCGTCATCAGTCTTGGCGTTCGCCTGCTGGATCTTCCCAGTCGCTATGGCTTTCACCTGCTGGTGGCGGCGGCGCTCGGTGTCGTCGACACCGGCAACTTCTACATCGTGTTCAGCACGATGGTGGCGCTCGCGGGCTTCGGGCGATTGGGCATCGATCAGGCACTGACGCGTCAACTGGCGATGGACGTTGCGTCGGGGCAGTCCGGCGCCGTTCGTCCGACGATTCGACGTGCGCTGATGCACGTCTTTTTCGCGTCGGCGGCGGTTTCGGTCTTGCTGGCGGCAGGGGCGACGCTGTTTGCCAACGATGTGCTGAGGAAGCCTGAGCTTGCGGTGCCGCTCATGCTGGGCGCACTCTCTTTCGTCCCGCAGAACGTGGGGGCCGCGATCGCGGGTGCCCTCGCCGGATTGCAGCGGGTCGGTTACAGCCAGATGATCTACTCGTGGCTCTGGCCCGCGATTTTCTGTGTCGCAGTCATTCCGCTGGTGGTGACGGGGCACCTGACGGTGGCGAATACGCTCGTGCTGATCGCCGTCAGTTTCACGCTGGCGGCGATTGCCGGTGCGGTGCTGTTGCGACGTTTCTTGCGCGAGGTTCCGGCCGGCACGCCACACGGCCCCATCCCGGGCTTGCTCAAGCCCGGCCTCTCGCTTTTCTCGCTGGAACTCACGAAGTTGCTGATTACGTCGGCACCGGCCATTGTTCTCGGTATTGTCGCGACGTCGCGTGAGACGGGGCTTTTCGCGCTCGCGTGGCGTCTCGCGCTGGTCGTCAATATTCTGATCAGTGGCGTGACCGGAATGGCGGCGCCGCGATTCGCGAGCCTCTATGCCCGTCAGGATTTGCCAGGGCTGGAGCGCAGTGCGGCGCAGGCCATCGGACTGGTGCTGTGTCTGGCGCTGCCGGTGACGCTGGGGATGTTGCTCGTGCCGCAGCATCTGCTGGGCTTGTTCGGTCACGGCTACGACGACGGCGCGAGCGCATTGCGCGTGCTGGCGCTCGGGCAGATTGCCGCCGCGTGTTTTACGGCGATGCCCGAATTGCTCGGCATGACGACGCACACACGCGCGCTCATGCGTATCAACGCGGTATCCGTCGTGGTGCTGCTGCTGGGCCTTGCGGTGCTGACGCCTTTCGGCGGGAGTGTCGGGGCGTCGGTGGCGGCGTCGCTCGCCATTGCTGTGAATGGCGCGGCTGCGGCTTGGGCGGCACGCCGACTGCTCGGCGTGTCACCGTACACCACGCTCTGGCGCTGGACGGCGGGGCGTCTCGCCCGCCGTTGATCAGGACCGTGCCGCTTCTGCCTGAATGGCGTCGCGCCACGGTGTCCAGGTCAGATCGAAGGTCTTTTCGGCCAGGCTGGCGTCGAGGCAAATGTCCTGTTGCCAGAGGCGCGCGAGTGACGGCGGCAGCGGCGGCGGCAATCCTTTCAGGCCAATCTTGCGACCCGCAATCTCGGCAATCTTCAGCGCGGGTGCGACGAGTTTCGTCTCGATCTTCAGTTGTCGTCCGCCAATGCGTTTGACGGGCGTAGCCCCCAGCGCCATCGCGTAGGCGATGAAATACTCGTTCCAGCGCGGTGCGTTCGCCATCGCGAGGTTGTAGGCCCGGCCACCGGTTTCCGGGCGGCGCAGTGCACCCAGAGCAGCGGCAACGACATCGTTCACGTGGACCAGATTGCTGTGCGCGTCGCCTGCCGCGCCGAGATCGCCGAGGCGTCCAGCGCGCAGCAGCTCCGCAATGCGGGCCGACCATTGCGGGCTGCCACCGCCATAGACGCACCCGGGACGCAGCAGCGAGACTGTCGGCAAGCCAGTGAGCGCTTGCTCGGCTTCCACCTTTGCCATGCCGTAAGGGCTCGCGCCGACGAGCGCGGCGGTTTCCTCGATGTGGCCCTCGGCCGTGCCATACACGGCCATCGAACTGAAATACACCACGGGTACCGGTGTGCTGCGCGCGTCGAGCGCGGCACGCAGCGCACGCGCGTTGGCTACGATCGTTTCCGGCGAGCCGGCAACGCAGTTCACGAGACCGTCGGCATCGGCGAGTGCTGCGCTCAACGAGGCAGCGCTGAGCGCGTCGACGGCGCGCAGGCCGGCGTCGGCACGGCGGGAGGCGGCGATCGGTTCCGCCCAATCGGTGGCAGCAAGCGTCTTGACGACGTGGCGGCCGATGAAGCCGGTTGCGCCGGTGACGAGGATGCGGGCTTTCATGTGACGGGTGGGCTCAGGTAGCGGTGGATGGGAGGGATGACGATGAAACTATCGAAGTTGCCGAAATTGTCGAAGCCGCGGGCAGGGGCAGGGCAGACACGTTGGCCTGCGTCTTCAAATGGTCGGCAAGTCGCAATGCCAGCGCCACGATGCTCAAGGTGGGGTTGGCCTGCCCGGACGTCGGGAAGACCGCCGCGCCAGCGATGAACACGTTATCCGCCTCGTGCAGGCGGCTGTCGGCGTTGACCACGCTGCTCAAGGGATCGTCCCCCATGCGCGCGGTGCCGATATGGTGGCCGCCATACGCGCCGTAGCGCGTCATTTCGGCTTCCACCTCAGCGGGGTCGTACGAGAAGTGTCCGACGCCCGTGCGTTCGACTTCCTGGGCAAGCGCGGCCAGTGCACGCGTGACGGTGTCGACATCTTGCGGCGTGTAGCGCCAGTCGATGTGAATGCGGCGCATGCCCAGTGCATCTGTCTCGTTGCCCAGCGTCACGCGGCTATCGGCGTTGGGCACCTGTTCGGCGTGGAAATCAAGACTGAAGCGCAGGTTCGCCGGACGCACGATGACGGACGGGAATTTACGGGCAGCCAGCGTTCGTTGCGAGAGCCAATGCGTGAGGAAGCGCACGGTGTTCGGCACATCCGTGATGACGTTGCGCGCGTGGGCGAGCCAGTTTCCGACGCCTCCGGGGGCGTCGCCGTAGAGGCGTTTTGCGTATTCGTACGGCACGATCGGTCTTGCCAGATACAGCGCCGAGAGAATGCCGTTGCCATGCCCGGCGTCGGGAATGCGCGGATGGTGCAGGCGGGCGATGAAGTTGCCCACGTGCAGGTCGTGCTGCGCTTGCGGGCGCAGGGCCAGACGGCGACGGCAATAGATGCCCTCGTCCGATACATCGTAGCCATGCCAGACCGACGTCGCCTTCGAGAGATCGAGCGTGCCGATGGTGCCGGCCAGATGGCTCATGTAATAACGGCCAACAACGTCATGGGCGTTCCCGAGGCCGCGGCCGCTGACGCCGGGGCTGCTTAGCAGCAAGCGCGGGACTTCAAGACCGCCGGTAGCCAGCACGTAGGCACGCGCGGCGACGGTAAAGGTGTTGCCCTCGATCGTCCGCACGTCGGCCGGACCGACCAGGCGCGCCGCACTTTCCTGCACGGGCAGGTGGCAGAGATTGGCGTGCTGTATGACGCGCACGCGTCCCTTGGCCAGACGGTTCCGGTAACGTCCGCCAAAATCCGTCGGACAACTAAACCTCTCCAGTGTGTTCGTCGAGAACACATCGCTGTTGAAGTTGCCGATCATCGGCGGCGACGGGTGTGAGGGCCGCGGGAACGCTTGCTCTGCGGTGTAGGCGAATTCGCCCGCTTCGCACAACGCGTTGGCTTGCCCGTACCACGGCAACAGGTCGTCCAGCCCGATGGGCCAACCGCTGTGCGGCATGTAGTCTCGTGTCTCGAAGTCGATGGCATCGAGCGGCATGCAGCGTCCGCCCCACAGCGTGGTCGAACCGCCGAAGCGGCGCACCCGGTAACTGTCGGCAGGCGGATGAAGTCGTGTATCGGCAACCGTGCCCGCATAGAGCTGCTGGACGGGAGGCTCCGGCGCATCGCCACCGCTCTCGAGCAGTATCACATCGAGCCCGCTCGCTTCGAGAGCAAGGGCGAGCGTGATGCCCGCAGCGCCTGCGCCTGCGATGCACAGATCGGCTTGCAGACAGGTACCGGAAGGAATGTCGTGAGCGTCGAGGATCATCGTCTGCGGCAACCGGCAGCGTAGCTAACGGTAAAAAGAGAAGGGGGCGCGAAGGCGCGGCACGCGTGGAACGCACAGCCGCTGCGATGGTAGCCGTTCCCCAACATCGGGACGACGATTTTTAATGCCGGGTGCGCACGCTGTGGTGAAAAGTGTCGCTGACGTACGAGGGACACGCTGCTACTATCGTGCCTGCCATCGACCGTATCCGGCATCGCCGGGCGACAGGAAAACGATAAGTCATGACTCGTGACACCGATCTGAAAACAGCGCCGGACACTCCCGTTCGCGATCGCTTCGAGCCGAGCATCTCGCTGTTCGGATTGAATATCGCCGCCGTGCCGTTCGATACGGCGGTCGACGTGCTGGCGCATGCCGCCGCACAACGCGACGGACGCTCGCGCATCGTCGTGACACCGAATGTCGATCACATCGTGCGACTCGACGCGCAACCCGAGTTCAAGCAGCAGTACCGTGAGGCCGACTTCCTCTTCGCCGACGGTATGCCCATCATCTGGGCGAGCCGTCTTTTCGGCATGCCGTTGCCGGGACGCGTGACCGGAGCCGATCTGCTGCCGGCGTTGTGCGACCGGGCGCGCGCATCGGGGCGTCGTGCGGTCTTCGTCGGCGGACGGCCGGGGCAGGAGGCGCAGTTGACCGAAGGGCTGTCGCGCCGCTTCCCGGGGCTCGACTTCACGCTGATGATCCCTTCGATGACATTCGATCCGACCGGGCCGGAAGGGCAGGCGATCGCGCAACGCGTTCGTGACGCTGCGCCCGACCTGATCTTCGTGTGTCTTGGCATGCCCAAGCAGGAGCGTTGGGCGATGGCTTACGCGAGCACCATGCCGGGCGGCGTGATGCTGTGCGTGGGCGCGGCCATCGAGTTCGCGGCCGGCATGCAGAAGCGCGCGCCGAAGTGGATGCAGCGCACCGGCTCCGAATGGATCTACCGCATCTTGCAGAATCCGGGCCGCATGTGGCGACGCTATCTCGTCGACGACCGTCGCTTCATCGGCATCTGCTGGCGGCAGTGGCGCGCCTTCGCCCGCGCGGGACGTCCGTCGGCGTGATGGCGTCATGAGGGACGCGCCGTGCGAGCGGCGAGCTACGCCGCTCAGATCGCGTTGCGTCCCGTCACCATCACGGGAATCGTCTTGAGCAGGATCTTGATGTCGAGCCACAGCGACCAGTGGGTGATGTAGTAACGGTCGTACTCGACACGCAGCCGCATCTTGTCGGGCGTGTCGGTCTCTCCGCGCAGACCGTTGATCTGCGCCCATCCCGTGATACCGGGCTTGACGCTATGACGCAGCATGTAGCCGGGGATGACCCGCCGGTACATTTCGTTGTGCTCTTCAGCGTGCGGGCGAGGGCCGACGAGGCTCATCGAACCTCCCAGAACATCGAACAACTGCGGCAATTCGTCGAGCGACGTGCGGCGCAGATGTTTGCCAAGCGGCGTAATGCGGCTGTCGCCCGCGTGCGCTTGTCGCAATCCGCCCGTCGCGGCGGCCGCCGCATCTTCCGGCTGGACCACACGCATCGAGCGGAATTTGCGCACGATGATCGGCTCGCCGCGTTCGCCGTAGCGACGCTGACGGAAGAGGATCGGGCCGGGCGAATCGAAGCGCACCGCGACGGCAATCGCGATCATCACCGGACTCAACAACACCAGGAGCACTGTCGCGCCCACGAGGTCGATACCGCGCTTGATCATGCGCAACAGGCCCTGCACCGTGATGTCGTGCAGCGCCAGCAGCGGAACACCTGCCAGATCCGTGCTGGTCATTGGCAGATCGCCGGGGAAGCGGAACTCGGGCAGCAGGTAGATGGAAGCCGTCGAATCGTACAAGCGGTTGACGATCTCGCTGGTGAGTTCCTTGTTGTCGTGTTGCCCGATGGCGATGAAGACGATTTCGTACGAATTGGCTTGAATGTGCGCCGCGGCGTCGCCGTAACGGCCGAGGTAGGGCGGCAGCACTTCGCCGTCTTCCGGCGTGACCGGCGTCTCGTTGTAGTAGCCCGCGACCTGGATGCCCAGAATCGGCGAGCGGCGCAGACGCAGATGCAGTCTGCGCGCCTCGGGGCCGAAGCCGAAGAACGCGGCGCGCCGCTGATTGCCCGGGGCATTGTTGATGCTGTGCGCCATGCCGCGCAAGACAGCCAGCGCGATCATCTGCATCGGCAATGCCAGCAGGGTCCACTCGGCCACCATGATGCGCACGTCTTCGGTGCGTTCGTACGTCAGAAACAGCAGGACGATCGTCGTCAGCAGCAGCCGGCACCAGCGCATCGCGCCCCGCCCGAGCATCCACCCGACGTTTCGAGCGCTGGCCAGCAGGTGGAAACTTGCGAATACGATGAACGCTG
This sequence comes from Pandoraea sp., assembly GCA_031291335.1. Classification (GTDB taxonomy): domain Bacteria; phylum Pseudomonadota; class Gammaproteobacteria; order Burkholderiales; family Burkholderiaceae; genus Pandoraea. The sequence goes on from JARLJF010000009.1 coordinate 9,242, forward strand.
CTGCCCCCAGAGCGCCGACGAGTGTCAGGCCTAAGGGAGTGGAGGGATTGTGTCCGTTAAGTTGCAGGACGGTGAAGAATGCGCCCGCATTGAGCACGGCGCTGAAGCCGCCGACCATCGCCATGAAAAGTCGATGGTGGTAGGTCGTCTGTGTCGACATGACGGAATTCGAAGGGTAGCGGTAACTGGCGGACTCGACAAAATTCCGGAACGGCAGAGGCCCTCCGATGGTCGCGCGTATCTTATCAGGCTAAATTCGCTTTGCGTATGAACGCACAGGCTTCCCATTATTCCCCCCGCCCGTCCCCCGGGCGTCCCCCGCAGCGCAGCATTTGAGGCCAAAAAACGACAACGCCCGCCGGTGATGAGCCGGCGGGCGTTGGTTTTTGGATCAGGTCTCTATCAGTACGGGTACACCGTATCGTTCGCGACGGCGGCGCGCTGGCCTTGCTGCACGCGCAGCGGCGGCGCTTGCGTTACGGTGGCGAGGCGCCCGTCATCCAGGCGCACCGTGATGCGATACAGCACGTTCGGCTGACCCATGCCGTTTTCGATGCGGTTACCCGCGATACCGCCGATCACGGCGCCAGCGATGGTGGTGGCGGTGCGTCCGCGTCCGCCACCCATTGTGTTGCCGAGCAGGCCGCCTGCGGCACCGCCGAGCACCGTACCGAGAATGTTCGGACTGTTATTGGCCCCGTTCATCTGTTCGATCGATTCGACACGGCCGTAAAGCGCTCCCGGAATCTGTTGTTGCTGCTGGGGCGGTTGCTGATAACCCTGCTGATACCCCGGTTGTTGGTAGCCTTGCTGGTAGCCCGGTTGCTGATAGCCGTATTGCGGTCCCGGTGCAACGCAGCCGGACAACATGACAGCGGCCAGTGCCGCGCTGATTCCCGTAAGTGCTTTGATGTTCATTTTGGTTCGTCCTCGTGAGCGTGAGGTAAATGCGCCGCCCCCGCCGTCGGGGTGACGTTGCGCACAATGTGGCACATCTATTGCGACCACGACGCGGAATGTAGGGTTCCGCAGACCTTTGTGCTGTAAGAAAAGGTAAGCGTTTGTAATCCCTTTTGGGATCTGACGTGTCGCAATGACGCGGGTTTGCGGCGGCCCCGCCCTTTTTGAAGGGTTCTTCGATCATATTCCCGTCAGGCGAGACATGGGGCCATGCTCTGCCAATGTTTAGCGCAAAGGTGAAATCCGCTAATTTATCTCGGGATATTCGAGGCTTGCCGCTGATGAGCCTCTGAAAGGTGCGGTGTGGCGCAGGAAACGTCTAAGGGTATAACCACAAAAGTCTTGGATGTCTTCGGTACCAAGCGGTAACATCGCGACTTTTGGCGCTGGGTTGGCCAATCATCGATATTCCCGGTTCTGCATCATGTCAGTCGACGCTTCCTTGTCTTCCGCCGCGTCTGCGCACGCGAGTCCCGCGGCATCGTCCGCTTCCCACGCCACAGATTCGGCCAGTCCCGCGGTGATCCGCTCGGCGGCCGATGTCGCACAACTCGTCAACGAGGGCGGCGCTCGCGTATCCAACGCGCGCTGGATCGTGGCCATCGCGCTTGGCGGTGTGTTCCTCGACGCTTACGACCTTGGCGCGCTCGCCTTCGGGCTGAAAGACGTGGCCCGCGAATTCAATCTCACGCCGGCGGGTACGGGTATGGTGGCGTCGGCCATCACGTTCGGCGCCATTGTGGGAGCATTCCTCGGGGGCTACTTCACCGACCGCATTGGCCGCTATCGCGTGTTCATGGCCGACATGCTGTGCTTCGTGATTGCGGCCATCGCCTGCGCGTTCACGCCGAACGAGTATGTGCTCGCCGGTGCGCGTTTCGTGATGGGGTTGGGCGTCGGCATCGATTTGCCCGTGGCGATGGCATTCCTCGCCGAGTTCTCCAAACTCAAGGGCCGGGGCAACAAGGCCGCGCGCGTCGCAATGTGGTGCCCCACCTGGTACGCGGCGATCTGCGCGTCTTATTTACTCGTGCTGCTGTGCTACTCGGTACTGCCGTCGTCGCACAGTGCGCTGTTGTGGCGCATCATCCTCGGCTTCGGTGCGATTCCTGCGCTGGCGATCATTGCCGTGCGTAGCCGCTACATGAGCGAATCGCCGGTGTGGGCCGCCAACCAGGGCGATCTGGCGGGGGCAGCGAAGATTCTGAAGCGGTCGTACGGCATCGATGCCGTGGTGGCTGCCGAGGCCGAGCGTGTGGTGCCGAAGCGTCCGGCGGCATGGAGCAACTATGGTGCGCTGCTCAAGGGCGTGTATCTGCGTCGCACGACGCTCGCGACCATCATCGCCGTGGCATCGTCGTTCGCGTACAACGCGGTGGCGTTCGGCCTGCCGGTGATCATCGCCAGCTTCCTCGCGCAATCGATGCTCACCACGATTCTGATGTCGCTCGCGCTGAACCTGCTGTTCGCGTTCACCGGCGGCCTGCTGGGCGTGCGCCTCGTGCCGAAGGTCGGTGCGTGGAAGCTGACGGTGCTCGGCTATGCGTTCCAGTTGACGGCGCTGATCGGTCTGGCACTGGTCGGCAAGCCGGACGGCGGCGTGCAGGTGGCATGGGCGCTCGGCTTCCTCGCGCTGTTCCTGCTGGGCCAGGGCTTCGGGCCGGGTGCACACTCGATGACCTTCGCGTCGCTGAGCTACCCCACGTCGCTGCGTGGCGTGGGCGTGGGCTTCAACCAGACGCTTATGCGTACCAGCTCGACCGTCTCGCTGTTCCTGTTCCCGGTGCTGGCGGCCGCGCTGGCGACGAAGGTCTTCTGGGTGATTGCCCTCGCCCCGGCCATCGGCTTGCTGGCATTGCTGGCGATTCGTTGGGAGCCGTCGAATTACGACGTCGACGCCGAAGATTTCTGAGCGTCTCCCAGTGGAAGGCCTGGGCCGTCGCATGAAAAAACGGCGCTTCGAGTGAAGCGCCGTGCCCCCGATTGCGCTGCCGGTTGGAATGCGACGCGACGCCGGGTGGCGGTGATGGACGGAGTGAGCGCTGGCTCAGCTCGGTCGTGAGGGTGTGCGGCCTGCCAGTGCGGCGCCGCCGCCCATGATGTAATTCTCGAGCTGGTCGATGGTGAACTGCTGTTCGGTAATGATGGCCTTGACCAGATCGCCGATGGAGAGCAGGCCGATCAGTTCGCCATCTTTCATGACTGGCAGGTGACGGATGCGGTGCTCCGTCATCAGCGACATGCATTCCTCGTTGGTTTGCTCGGGGCTCACATAACGCACGGCGGAGGTCATCACGTCGCGTACCGGCGTGTTGACCGAGGTGCGTCCCATAAGCGCCACCTTGCGGGCGTAATCGCGCTCGGTGAAGATGCCGACAATCCTGCGATCGTCGTCACTGACCAGCACGGCGCCGATCCGCGCTTCGGCCATCAGGGTCAAGGCATCGAGGACCGAATCGGACGGGCGGACCTGGTACACCGTGTCGGCCGACTTGGACTTCAGGATCTGAGCGACTGTTTTCATGGTCTTCCTCCTGCGGGCTACGGGTACTTACAGCATAGTTGAGCGCTCGTCGCGCGTCATGCCCGCATTGTCCCCGAGTGAATCCCGCCACGGCATGCCCGCCTGGGTACCTTGAGACGCGTTTATTGGTGCATTGCGCCACAAATACACGGCAAAAGTCTCCAAAATGACTTGCCGGAACCAATTTTTTTCCACGGGCGACAGAGAAAGGCGTATCCTTTCGGGATCGGCGAAAAATTCGCCGATCATCGCCTGACGATCGCGAAATGCTTTATCGGCGCCGCTGACAGCCATGTCCTGCGAGCCGGATCACTCGCTGTGCCGATGACGCGGACCCTACGGTCTTCGCCCTCCCGACACGCACTGCTCGTCATTGTGGCACTGCCGCAATGTGCCTTGCTCCTTCGAACCATCGCCGCTTTTCGGTGCGCCACCAGCCTTCATGGCCGGTCCACCGGGTAGGCTCCTTTTGGCGTTCGATGTGCACTCTGTCAAAGGCAGGGTGCGGCGAAGGTATTGGCGAACGAACCTTCTAGTAACACCGGTGCTGCGCCCTCGCGAGCGGCACCCTCAAGAGGACACGATATTGGCCAAGGAAGAACTGATCGAATTCAGCGGACACGTCTCGGATGTGCTGCCGGACAATCGCTTTCGCGTTACGCTCGAAAACGGCGTGCAAGTGATGGCATATGCGAGCGGCCGCATGCAGAAGAACCGCATCCGCATTCTGGCGGGTGACCGCGTGACGCTTGAAATGTCGCCCTATGACCTGAGCAAGGGCCGCATCAACTACCGTCACAAGAATTAAGTCAGCGAAGACGTCTGGCTTTTGCGCGAGAGTCGTTGCCCGTCGCGGGCATAGCCATGTCGCGCATAGAAGCGATGCGCGGCGACCCGATGGTCGCTGCTCGTCACTTCGAATTTCTCGCATCCCTGCTCGTTGAACCATGCGTGAGCGGCCGCCATCAGCGCGTGCCCGACGCCCGAGCCTCGCACATTCTCCTCCACCACCAGCGCAGTAATGCGCCCCAGACGTCCCGCCAGATGAAACATGGTGAGCGCGTGCAGTCCCATACATCCCACGATTTGATCGTTTTCGTCGACCGCCACGAAGGCAGCGTCGTCGCCATTCGCCGCTGACAGCGCGATATTGCGACGAACGATGTCCAGCGGCGTGTCGTAGCCCAGTTGCGCGAGTAGGGCGATGATGCGTGGCGCATCGCTGTCGATGGCGCGGCGTGTGCTGGGCGCAGGTGTCGTCATGTCAGAGCTGTTCGAAGCGGTCGAAACGGCGGCCGGTGTACTCCACTTCACTTTCGAATTCCGCCACGCGCGCGCCCGGCGGCCCGTGCCGCATCCATTCGAGCATCTTGTCGACCTGATCGGCCGTGCCTTGCACCGTCGCGAGGATGTCGCCCTCGGGCAGCGCCTGCACCCAGCCGCGAACGCCGATCAAATGCCCCTCGCGCACCGCCGCCTGGCGATAGCCGACGCCCTGGATCTTGCCGCGCAAACGGACGACAACGGTTTCGAGCGAGGAACTGGGCAAGAGTGACTTCATGGCAGCAAGCGGCGGGAGAGCGAATACGGGAATGCGAAAGCGCGGAACAACGGGAAGACGAAAGCGTGCGCTTTCAAGGGCAGGGCGATTGTAGCGCCATCGTGTGACCGATGGCCCGGCCCTTGCCCGTGAATGCTGCGTTGTCGCGTTTGGCTTGACCTGGTGTGTCTCAGGCCTTACCCGGCACCAGGCGCAGACGCGTGATTTCCGACGGCGCACCGAAACGCTTCGGCGGTCCCCAGTAGCCCGTGCCCCGGCTCACGTAGATCGCCAGACGGCCGAGCCGGTGCAGGCCATGGACATAAGGCTGTTGCAGCGGCACGAAGTACATCCACGGCCAAAATTGTCCGCCGTGCGTGTGTCCGGAGAGTTGCAGGTCGAAGCCCGCTTCCTGCGCCGCCGGTGCGCTGCGCGGCTGATGGGCCAGCAGCACGCGCGGCACGCCCTCGGGGGCGCCGGCTACGGCGGCCGTCGGATCGCTGCGCTTTTCCGGGTCGAAATGATGCGCGGTGAAGTCTGTCACGCCCGCTACGGTGAGCGATGCGCCTTCGTGGTCGAGCACCACGTGTTCGTTCTCGAGCACGGTCAGGCCGATGCGACGCAACTCCGCGACCCACGCGGGCGCCCCAGAGTAGTACTCGTGGTTGCCCGTGCACACATAGGTGCCATGGCGAGAGGTGAGTTGTGCGAGCGGCGCAATGTGTTCGCGCAAGGCGGGCACGCCGCCGTCGACCAGATCGCCGGTAATGGCAACGAGATCCGGCTTGAGTTCGTTGGCCGCTTCGACGATGGCTTCAATGTACCGGCGGCGAATCGTCGAACTGACGTGAATGTCGCTCAACTGCACGATGGTGAAGCCCTTTAGCTCGGGCGGCAGGTTGGCGATGGGAACGTCGACCTCGACCACGCGCGCGAGCCGTCGTGCGTTGTAAAAGCCCAGCAGGGTGGACAACGCGGTAAGCCCCAGCACGATGACCGCAGAACGGACCACGAGCGGTTCGTCGAGTGCCGAGAAGGCC
>JARLJF010000086.1 GCA_031291335.1 Pandoraea sp.
TGCCCGACGAAGACCAGGGCAACTTCATGATCATGGTGATGCGCCCGCAGGGCACGCCGATGAACGAGACGATCCAGAGCATCAAGGAAGTGGAGCGCTATCTGCTCGACAAGGAACCGGTCGCCTATTCGTATGCAGTCGGCGGGTTCAGTCTGTACGGCAGCGGTCCGAGCAGCGGCATGATCTTCGCGACGCTGAAGAACTGGAAGGAACGCAAAGACGCCAATGCTCATGTGCAGGCGATCGTCGAGCGCGTGAACCAGCGCTTTGCCGGCACGCCGAATGTCACGGTGTTTGCGATGAATTCGCCGGCGCTGCCGGATCTCGGCTCGTCGAGCGGCTTCGACTTCCGTCTGCAGGATCGCGGCGGCGTTGGCTATGCGGCGCTGGTGGCGGCGCGCGACCGGCTGCTGGCCGAAGGCGCCAAACAGCCCGCGATCACCGACCTGATGTTCGCCGGCGAGCATGACGCGCCGCAGATTCATCTCGACATCGACCGCAACAAGGCTGCGGCAATGGGCGTGACGATGGACGAGATCAATACGACGCTCGCCGTCATGTTCGGCTCCGATTACATCGGTGACTTCATGCACGGCAGCCAGGTGCGGCGTGTGATCGTGCAGGCGGACGGCCGGGATCGCGTCGACATCAACGACGTGCGCAAGCTGCGCGTGCGCAATGCGGCGGGCGAGATGGTGCCGCTGTCGGCGTTCGTCACGCTGCAATGGCGCGCAGGTCCGCCGCAGCTCACGCGTTACAACGGCTATCCGTCGTTCACCTTGAACGGATCGGCCGCGGCAGGGCATAGCAGCGGCGAGGCGATGCAGGTGATGGAAGCGCTCGCGAGCAAGCTGCCTGCGGGGATTGGCTTCGACTGGTCGGGGCAATCGTTTGAAGAGCGGCTGTCGGGTTCGCAGGCGCCGGCACTGTTCGCACTGTCGGTGTTGATCGTGTTCCTCGCGCTCGCTGCACTGTATGAAAGCTGGTCGATTCCGCTCGCGGTCATTCTCGTCGTGCCGCTCGGCGTGATCGGCGCCGTGCTGGGCGTGACGCTGCGCGGCATGCCGAACGATATCTATTTCAAGGTCGGTTTGATCGCGACGATCGGCCTGTCGGCGAAGAACGCCATCCTGATCGTCGAGGTGGCGAAGGATCTGTACGGTGCAGGCATGACGCTCGTCGACGCGACACTCGAGGCGGCGCGCTTGCGCTTGCGGCCGATTGTGATGACGTCGCTCGCGTTCGGCGTTGGCGTGCTGCCGCTCGCGTTCGCGTCGGGTGCGGCGTCCGGTGCGCAGGTGGCGATCGGCACCGGTGTGCTCGGTGGCGTCATCAGCGCGACCGTGCTCGCCATTTTCATGGTGCCGCTGTTTTTCGTGGTCGTCGGGCGGGTGTGCGACGTCGGCAAGCGCCGGCGGCGGAGCCTGTCCGCAACGAACCCGCTGGAGATGAAGTGATGAATCGCGTTTTGACGCAGGGTCTCGCATTGGCCGCACTGGCCGTGGCGCTCGCGGGCTGCTCGATGGCACCGGTCTATCAGCGGCCGCAGGCGCCCGTGCCCGCCGCGTACCCGAGCAACACCGTGACGCAAAGCAACGCAGGCGTAACGAATCTCGATGACTGGCGCGGCTATTTCACGGATCCGGTGCTGGGCCATCTGATTGAAGTCTCGCTCGCGAACAATCGCGATCTGCGGGCGGCGACGCTGCGCGTGCAGGAAGCGCGTGCGCTGTACGGCATCCAGTTCGCCGAGCGGCTGCCTTCCGTCGACGGTACCGCGAGCTACAACCGTGGCCGCACGATCGATCCAATGCTCGGAGAAAACGTGGTCGCGAGCCAGTATCGGGCGGCGCTCGGCGTTACGTCGTTCGAGCTGGATCTTTTCGGCCGGGTGAAGAGCCTGTCGGACGCTGCGCTGGCGGAATATTTCGCGAGCGAGGACGCGCAGCGCGCCGCGCAGATCAGCCTGATTGCGGAGGTCGCATCGGCCTATGTCACTGAGCGAGCACTGTACGATCAGGAGCAACTGGCGCAACGCACGCTTGAAGCGCGCGAGGGCAACTATGCACTCACGAAGCGCCGTTACGGCGCGGGCATGAGCACCGCCATCGAATTGCGCACGGCCGAAATGCTGGTCCAGTCGGCGCGTGCGTCACAGGCCGCGCTGGCGCGCGAACGCACCCAGGCTGCAAGCGCATTGCAGTTGCTGCTGGGCGACTTCACGGTGGATTTGCCACGCACGACGCCCGTGCTCGACGATCTGACGATGACGCCCGTGGCCGCCGGTCTCTCGTCGGATCTGCTGACGCGACGGCCCGATATCCGTCAGGCCGAAGCGCATCTGAAAGCCACCAACGCGAACATCGGCGCGGCGCGCGCGGCGTTCTTTCCGAGCCTGCGCCTCACCACCGAAGTCGGCTCGGTCAGCGACAGCTTCTCGCGCCTCTTCGCGGGGGGCAGCGGCGTGTGGTCGTTTGCGCCGCAGCTGACGTTGCCGATCTTCAGCGGCGGACGTAATCGCGCGAATCTCGATCTGGCGACCGTGCGCAAGAATATCGCGGTCGCCGACTACGAGAAGTCCATTCAGACTGCATTCCGTGAGGTGTCCGATGCGTTGGCGGCGCGTGATCAGATCGATGTCCAACTCGACGCCCAGAAGGCCGTGTATGCGGCGGATAGCGAACGCATGCGTCTCGCGGAACGCCGTTACAGCAGAGGCGTCGCGACCTATCTCGAACTGCTCGACGCACAGCGCAGCCTGTTCGAATCGGGGCAGGAGTTGATCCGGCTGAAGCAGTTGCGTTTGACGAATGCGATCGCGCTGTACCGGGCGCTGGGCGGCGGCTGGTCGAATGGGCCTGCTGCCGACGCCTGAGCGGCAGCGGGTTCAGGGACGCGGGGTGGATGACGTCTATGCATGTCAGTGCCGACGATCTCAGATAGACGACGCTTGTGGTCGCGGTGTCGCCTTTGTGCGTTTCCCGTAAGTTGGGGCGACCCCGTACTTGTTCGACGAGATTTCCTGCCTGAACAGTTCGGCGAGCTTTTCCGCCGCCAGTGAAAGCGGCGCATCGCGTAGCTTCAGAATGCCGAGCTTAAGCGGCGGCAACGCCATCAGTAGCGGCACGCGGCTCGCCTGTTGCCCATACGGCGCCGCGTCGAGCATCCCGGCCGGACACACGAGCAGCGCGTCAGTGCGCGTCATCAGACTCCAACTCACGCCGAACGTATTTGTGCGGATGATGTGCGTAGGGAGCGACTGCCGCGTTCGGCGCAGATAGTCGAGCAGGTTGCTGTGCTGACTGCCAGGCGAAAGATTCATGACCCATTTGCAGTCGAGCAACTGCCGCCATTCGGTGGCCTTTTCCAGTGGATGGCCCCGCCGGCATGCCACGATCGTTTCGAGTGTCTGTAGCGGTTCGAAATCGAACTCACCGCTGACCTCCTCTTCTGCGGGTGCGGCAACCGCGAAATCGATTGTCCCATCGCGCAGTGCGTGGAGTACGTGGGGCATCAGGCCTTCCTCGAAGGTGAGCTCCGCGAGGGGCATGCTTTTACCGAAGCGTTCGATGACGCCGGGCAGTACCCCCAGGAACACCATTGGCGTGACCGCTGCCGATACGCGGCTGCGCTTGCCGCCCAAAATCTGCTGGATGTCCTGACGTGCCAGCGCTAGTTGAGCGTGGGCGAGGCGCGCACGCACCGTGAGTTGATGGCCGCACTCAGTCAGCGTCACGCCGCGCGAACTGCGCATGATCAGCGATGCATCGAGATCCTGTTCGAGTTCCCGCACGGCCTTAGTGACCGCGGCCTGGCTCAGATGCAGATGGCGCGCCGCGCCGCGGATACTGCCCGTTTCCACTAGGGCAAGCCAGGCTTTCAGGTGATGGTCTTTCATGTCTCGTCCGCCATATTCCAACTCCTCGCACGTGACAACGCAAGGTTGTCTCCGTCAATAATTTATCGTCTTCTGATCTGAATTTTATCTGAGTACGCTGTCACGGATTCCGCACCGGCCATCCCGCCGCGCCACACGCATGCGTAGCACCGTGGGATGGCTCACGTCATTCTATAGAGGTATCCTAATGAACAAAAAGACCTTCGCTGACTGGCAGGACAAGGCCGCTACCCTCAAAATCGAGGGGCGCGCATTCATCGACGGCGCACTCAGTCATTCACGAGACGGCAAGACTTTCGTGTGCGCGAGCCCGATCGACGGCCGTGAACTCGCGCGGGTGGCGGACTGCGGCGAGGCCGATGTCAACGCGGCCGTCGCCGCCGCTCGCCACGCGTTCGACGAAGGGTCGTGGGCCGGCTTGAATCCGCGCGAGCGTAAAGCTGTGCTGCTGCGCTGGGCGGCCTTGATGCACGAGCATCTCGACGAACTCGCCTTGCTGGAGACACTCGACATGGGCAAGCCGATCGGCGACACCACCATGATCGACATACCGGCCGCCGCGCACTGCGTGGCGTGGTATGCGGAAGCGATCGACAAGGTCGGTGGCGAAGTGGTGCCCGCCGACCAGCACCTCGTCGGTCTGGTGACGCGCGAGCCGATGGGCGTCGTGGCGGCCGTCGTACCGTGGAATTTTCCGCTGGTGATGGCGGCGTGGAAGTTCGGCCCCGCGCTCGCCGCGGGTAACAGCGTCGTGCTCAAGCCGTCGGAGAAATCACCGCTCACGGCGATCCGCGTCGCGCAGCTCGCGCATGAAGCGGGACTGCCGCCGGGGGTATTCAATGTCGTGCCGGGCGGTGCCGAGCCGGGCAGGCTGCTGGCGGCGCACGGCGATGTCGACTGTATCGCGTTCACCGGTTCAACGCGAACCGGCAAGCTCATCATGCAGTGCGCTGCGCAATCCAACCTGAAGCGCGTCTGGCTCGAGTTGGGCGGCAAGTCGCCCAATATCGTGCTGGCTGATTGCCCCGATCTCGATGGCGCGGCCAAAGCGGCTGCCGACGCGATTTTCTTCAACATGGGTGAGGTGTGCTCGGCCGGTTCACGTCTGCTCGTCCATCGCGACATCAAGGACGTGTTCATCGAGAAGTTGCTCGCGGCAGCACGTTCTTATGCGCCGGGACACCCGCTCGACCCTGCCGTGACGATGGGCGCGATCGTCGACCGGGTCCAGATGGACCAGGTCCTGGCGTACATCGAGGCCGGCCGAAGCGAGGGCAGGCTCGCCGCGGGTGGGGCGCAGGTCAAGAAGGAAACGGGCGGCTTTTATATCGAGCCGACGGTGTTCGAAGTGAAGCCGGACGCCAAGATCGCGCGCGAGGAGATCTTCGGTCCAGTGTTATCGGTCATCGTGTTCGACACGGTCGACGAGGCGGTGCATATCGCCAACGATACCCAATACGGACTCGCCGCCGCGGTCTGGTCTGCCGACGTGACGACCGCGCATGAGATCGCAAGGCGTCTGCGTGCGGGCACCGTCTGGGTGAACTGCTACGGCGAAGGCGGCGGAGACATGAACTTCCCCTTCGGCGGTTACAAGCAGTCTGGCAACGGCCGTGACAAGTCGCTGCACGCGCTGGAGAAATACACGGAGCTGAAGTCGACGCTCATCCGGCTGCGCTAGTCACGGATGATCTGCGCGGATGCGGGCACCGCCGCATTCGCGCCTGCCTGCACGTTCTGATTCGTACGGCCACGGACGGCCCGCACGGGCACGTTCATGAGAACGGGCGGCGCGCCCGGCCTATCACGACAAATTCCCCGCGCCTACACAGAACCCACGAGAGACATTGCCGGGCACGAGTGCCGGTGTCCCGTGTTCCAGGGACAGACATCGTGTTTTTCGAGCGATAGAGTGCGCCATGCTTCATACCAGCTTTGCCTGTCGGCAGCGGCCGCGCGATGGGGCACCGCTGAAACACACTAATCAGGAGACTTCGTCATGCGTACCCGTTTTCGTCGTCATGCCATTGCTATTGCTGCGCTCGCTGTTACCGCCGGCCTGACTTCTATCGCGAGCCCGTCGGCGTATGCCGCGGATACCGAGCTGAACATCTACAACTGGTCGGAGTACATCGCGAAGGACACCGTGCCGAACTTCGAGAAGCTGACCGGCATCAAGGTGCACTACGACAGCTACGACAGCGACGACACCCTGCAGACCAAGCTGCTTGCCGGCAGTTCGGGCTATGACATCGTCGTGCCGACGTCGAACTTCATGGCGAGGCAGATTCAGGCAGGTGTGTATCAGAAGCTCGACAAGTCGAAGATTCCGAACCTCGTGAATCTTGATCCCGCATTGATGAGCAAAGTTGCCGACGGCGATCCGGGCAACCAGTATGGTGTGCCATGGGCCTGGGGTACGGATGGTCTGGGCTACAACGTCCAGGCGGTCAAAAAGCGTCTTGGCGAGAACGCGCCGCTCGACAGTTGGGCGCTGCTGTTCGATCCGGCGAACGTATCGAAACTGAAGGGATGCGGCGTGTCGATGCTCGACGCCCCGGACGATGCGTTTGGCGCCGCGATGCAGTACTTGGGCCTCGACGAAAACAGCAAGAATCCAGCCGACTATCAAGCCGCTTACGAGGCGCTGAAGAAAATCCGTCCGTATATCACGCAATTCAACTCGACCGCCTACGCAGACGACCTCGCGAACAACGACGTGTGCCTCGCGCTCGGCTGGTCGGGCGATGTGGGCCTGGCGCGCCGGCGCACCATAGATGCGAAGCGCTCGTATGAAATCCGCTTCTCGAACCCGAAGGAAGGCGGCGCGGTGTGGTTCGACGTCATGGTCGTGCCTAAGGACGCGCCGCATCCGGAGGCTGCGATGAAGTGGATCAACTATATCCAGGATCCGAAGGTGAACGCCGCGATCACGAACGAAATCTACTATCCGACCGCGAACAAACCCGCGCGTGCGCTCGTGAACCCGGCGATCGCGCA
>JARLJF010000087.1 GCA_031291335.1 Pandoraea sp.
GCGCACTTGTTGTCGTTGTGCAAAGAGCGGCTCGCCCGGTCGCCATTGGTCGCCCCGGTGCTGACCTTGCGGCTCGACATCACGCAAACGGCCCCGCACGTTGCGCAAAGTGGCTCGCTACTGCCCGAGCCGGGACGCGCCTGGCAGGACTTTGTGCAACTGATGGAGCGCGTGGCGGCGCGTCTGGGCGACGAGCATGTGCGGCGTCTGCAGGTGCGTGGCGATCACCGGCCCGAGGCGGCGTTCGTCACCGTGCCGTACGGAACGTCTGCGCGTGCGACACCTGCTGCCGACGTGTCCGGTAAGTCCGGTGCTAGCCGTCATCTGCCGGATGGCGATCGGCCGTTGCCACCGCGTCCGGCGTGGTTGCTCGATGCGCCGCAGCGGCTCAGCGTGCATCGGGAGCGCCCGTGGCGGCAGGGGCCGTTGCAACTGGTGAGCGGCCCGGAGCGTATCGAAGCGGGCTGGTGGGAGCCGGGCACCGTCACGCGCGACTACTTCATTGCGGCCGATACCCAGGGGGCGTTGCTGTGGGTGTTTCGCGAGCGTCCCGTGAAGGGCGCGGATGCCGCGTGGTATTTGCACGGCCTGTTCGGCTGAGTCAGCAGGTTTTCTCTCTTATGAATGTCGACGATTTCCTCCCATGGCAAGGCCCGACCGAAGGGCTGGCCGCCAACGACGAGAGTGCCGATGCTGCGGACCCGCGTGCCGCTGACGACGGCAGTCTGCCCGCGTATGCCGAACTGCATTGCCTGTCGAATTTCTCGTTCCAGCGTGGGGCGTCGCATCCGGAGGAACTGATCGCGCGCGCGGCGCATCTGGGCTACACCGCGCTGGCGATTACCGACGAGTGCTCGCTTGCCGGTGTCGTTCGCGCACTGGCCGAGGCCGTGACGCATCCGAGCGTGTCGTTGATCGTGGGCAGCGAATTTCGTCTGACGCCGGAGGGCGCGTCGTCTGCGTTAGGCACTGTGCATCTGGTGGCGCTCGCGCAGCATCGTGACGGCTACGGCAATCTCTCCGAGATGATTACGCTCGGTCGCATGCGCGGCCCGAAGCGAAGTTATCGTCTGCATGCGCGCGACTTCAGCGCACCGGCAACCGAGCAGGCGCATCTGCGGGGGCTGCCTGGTTGCCTGATGATCCTGGTGCCGGATGCCGACGCGAGCGCCGAGTGCACGTTGGCACAAACCCGCTGGGCGGCGCAAACCTTTGGGGAAGGGCGAGTGTGGCTGGCGCTGGAGCGTCGTCACCGTGCCGACGACGACGCGCATCTGGTCCGTCTGCGAGCGATCTCCGCCGAGTGCGGCGTGCCGCTCGTCGCTACCGGTCATGTCCTCATGCATGTGCGCTCGCGCAAGCCGTTGCAGGACACACTGACCGCCATCGGGTTGGGCAAGCCGGTGCAGGCTTGTGGGTTGTCGCTGACCGCCAATGCCGAGCAGCATCTGCGTACGCGGTTGCGGCTCGCGTGGCTCTATCCGCCCGATACGTTGGCCGAGACGGTGGCGATTGCCTCACGGTGCCATTTCGAACTGCGCAGTCTGCGCTACGAGTATCCCGAGGAACTGGTGCCTGCCGGTCATACACCGGTGACGTATCTGCGTCAGGAAGTCGAGGCAGGGGCGAAGCGGCACTATCCGAACGGTCTGCCGCAGAAGGTGCGCAAGCTTATCGAGGACGAACTGGCACTCATCGGCGATCTCGAGTACGAGCCGTATTTCCTGACGGTCTACGACATCGTGCGTTACGCCCGCAGTCAGAACATTCTGTGTCAGGGGCGCGGGTCGGCGGCGAATTCGGCCGTGTGCTATTGCCTTGGTATTACGGCCGTCAATCCTGACGAAGTGCAGTTGCTGTTCGGGCGTTTTCTGTCGAAAGAGCGCAACGAGCCGCCCGATATCGACGTGGACTTCGAGCATCAGCGGCGCGAAGAGGTGATCCAGTACATCTACAAGAAGTACGGCACCGATCGGGCGGCGCTTGCCGCGACGGTAATCTCGTATCGCATGCGCAGTGCGGTGCGCGACACGGGACGGGCGCTGGGCATCGATCTGTCGATCGTCGAGCAGGTGGCGCAGAGTCAGCAGTGGTGGGATGGCCGCGAGAATCTGCTCGCACGCATGGCGACTCAGGGACTTTCGCCCGAAGCGCCGACGACTCGGTTATGGGCCGATCTCGTCGCACGGCTGATCGGTTTTCCCCGGCATTTGTCGCAGCACGTGGGCGGTTTCGTGATCTCGCGCGACAAGCTCTCCCGACTCGTGCCGATCGCCCCGGCGGCGATGGAGGATCGCTACGTCATTCAATGGGACAAGGACGATATCGAGACGCTCAAGCTGCTCAAGGTCGATGTGCTGGCGCTTGGCATGCTGAGCGCGTTGCGTCGCACGCTCGATCTGCTGGGTGAGTGGCGCGGCACACCGATGGAACTCGCCGACATTCCGAGAGACGATCCGGCAACGTACGGGATGATCCGTCGAGCTGACACCGTTGGCGTGTTCCAGATCGAATCGCGTGCGCAGATGAGCATGTTGCCGCGTCTGAAGCCGGACAAGTTCTACGATCTGGTGATCGAGGTGGCGATTGTGCGGCCGGGGCCGATTCAGGGCGGCATGGTGCATCCGTATCTGCGTCGCAAGCAGGGCAAGGAGAAGGTGATTTATCCGCGTGAGGAAATCAAGGAAGCGCTTGAGCGCACGCTAGGGGTGCCGATCTTTCAGGAGCAGGTGATGCAGATCGCGATGATCGCCGCCGACTTCTCGCCGGGCGATGCCGATCAGTTGCGTCGTTCGATGGCGGCATGGAAGCGCAAGGGCGGGCTGGAGAAATTCCAGACGCGCATCATCAGCGGCATGCTGAAGAACGGTTATCCGCGTGAGTTTGCCGAGGCGATTTGCCGACAGATCGAAGGCTTTGGCGAGTACGGTTTTCCCGAGAGTCATGCGGCGAGCTTCGCGTTGCTCGCGTATGCGAGTGCGTGGCTCAAGTGCCATGCGCCGGAGATGTTCCTGTGCGGGTTGCTCAACAGTTTGCCGATGGGGTTCTATTCGGCGTCGCAATTAGTGCAGGATGCGCGGCGGCATCGTGTCGAGGTGCGTGCGGTCGACGTCTGCGTGAGCGATGTCGAGTCGCGTCCCGAGGCGCGGACCGGGCGGTATGGCGATGCCCGCCGGCCGGCGGTGAGATTGGGGCTGTCGTTGGTCAGGGGTTTGTCCGACGACGGCGCGCGGGCAATTGAACGCGCGCGCCGGCAGCAACCGTTCACTGACATCGACGACCTGACGGCACGGGCCGCACTGTCGCGACGGGATCTCGACGCGCTCGCCGCCGCCGATGCGCTGTCGGCATTGCTGGGCGGCCGGCGTCAGGCTCGCTGGACGGTCGCGGCATGGCAGCCGCCCACGCCGCTGCTGGGGGCGACCGTGTTGCGCGACGCGCTGCCGGGCAGTCGCGATGAGCAGGTGATGTTGCCGCCGATGCCCGAGGGGCAGGACATCGTGGCCGATTACGCGAGCACGGGGCTGACACTGCGTCGTCATCCGTTGTTGCTGTTGCGGGAGAAGCTCGCGAGGATGCGGGTACGCACGGCAAAGGAGTTGCTGGTCGAGGGCGTGAATGGACAGCGGGTGCGCACGGTCGGCATTGTGACGGGACGACAGCGGCCGGGCACGGCCAACGGCACGGTCTTCGTGTCGCTGGAAGATGAGACGGGCGTCATCAACGTGATCGTCTGGCCCGATCTGGTCGAGACGCAGCGCAAGGAATTGCTGGCGTCGTCCCTATTAGGGGTGGAAGGCGTCTGGCAGCGCGAGGAACGCGTGACCCATCTGGTTGCCCATCGCCTGGTCGATCTCTCGTCGATGCTAGGCGAACTCGCGATCTCGAGTCGGAACTTTCACTGAAGGGATTTCGATAGGATGGTGTGTCTTCGGCCCACTGGCCCCGCTAAAGATCGACGCAGGCCAATCATGACCCGACAAGTACCGCTCGCAACACCTGGCGAGATCCTCGCGCAGGAGTGGCTGAGCCCGATGGGGATTTCTCAATACGCGCTGGCGAAAGCTATCGATGTGCCACCTCGCCGCATTAACGAAATCGTACTCGGCAAGCGTGCCATCACCGTCGATACGGCACTGCGCCTGGGCGCGTCGCCGCCTAACACGTCAGCCGGGGCATTGCGCCCCCGGCCGACGTGCCATCGCCGCTCAATGCGCGGCGTCAGCCTGTTTGCCGGCCTCTTGCGCGAGTGCGCTTGCTTCTTCCTCGCTGCGCAAGCCGTTGAAGTGAGCATTGAGCAGCACCGCGCTGATCGACGCGAGCAGAATGCCGCTGTGGAAGAACGGGGCAAGCGCGTGCGGCAGCTTCATGAAGAACTTGTCCGACGCCACCGGAATCATCCCCACACCGATGCTGATCGCAATGATGTACAGGTTGTAGCGATTCTTCGAGAGATCCACCGTCGAGAGAATTTTTACCCCCGTGGCCGTGACCATGCCGAACATCACGATGCCCGCGCCGCCCAACACGAACTGCGGCACCGACGCCACCACGTGCGCCACCTTCGGAAACAAACCGAGCGCGATCAGGATCAGGCCGCCCATCGCACACACCCAACGGCTCTTGACACCCGTCACGCCAACCAGCCCCACGTTTTGCGAAAACGAGGTGTACGGGAATGTGTTGAAGATGCCTCCGATCATCGTGCCCAGTCCGTCGACACGCAACCCGCGCACCAGCGTCTTCTGATCCACCGGACGACCGACGATGTCGCCGACCGCGAGGAACATGCCGGTCGACTCGATGAACGTTACGAGCATGACCAGTGTCATGGTTGCAATGGCAATCGGATCGAAGCGCGGCGCGCCGAAATGGAACGGCATGACGAAACCGAACCACGGTGCTTCAGACACTCCCGCAAACGACACTTTGCCCAACGCAATCGCCACGATGGTGCCGAACAGAATGCCCAGCAGCACCGCGATGTTGGAGAAGAAGCCGCGCACGTACTTGGTAATGAACAGAATGCACAGCAGTACCGCGAACGACACTCCCAGATAGAGCGGGTTGCCATAGTCGGGATTGCCGAAACCGCCTGCGGCCCAGTTGATGCCCACGCCCATGAGCGAGATGCCGATCACCGTGATGACGGTGCCGGTTACCACTGGCGGGAATAGCCGCAGCAGTTTTCCGATGAATGGCGCGATCAGAATGCCGATCAGGCCGGCCGCAATGGTCGCGCCATAAATATCGAGCAGCCCGAGATCGGGATTCGTGCCGATGGCGATCATCGGTGTCACGGCGGTGAACGTCACGCCCATCATGATCGGCAGACGCAGGCCGAAGATCCAGAGACCGAGCGTCTGAATCAAGGTGGCGATACCGCAGGCAAAGAGATCCGCGTTGATCAGAAAGGCGATCTGATCGACCGACATCTTGAGCGCACCGCCGACGATCAGCGGCACCGCTACCGCCCCCGCATACATCACCAGCACGTGTTGCAATCCCAGCGTGAACAACTTGGGGAGCGGCAGGCGCTCGTCGACCGGATGCACCGGTACAGCAGCAGATTGCGTCATGTCTTCTCCTGATCCAACGGTACGATTTGATTTACATGGCGAAACCGAGCGTAAATTTTTTACCGGGGCGCAGCGAGTGCAGTCAAAAAGCCGTCGGGGTGGCGACGTCTTTACCGTGAGCGGTGATCGACGTGCCGTCATGGCGGAAAACTGCGGTATGGCGACATGTTACGCCCGCCCGCGCAGTCACGGTCGACCTGCGGGAAAGCCTTATGCCGTATGGGATCGGAGCTGTCGAAAGTTATCGACGAGGCACGGCAGACGGTGCGTGTCCACGTTCGAATCGTCCAGTGCGTGGCGGCGGATAATGGCGCGCCGAGGTGGTGCATATCGAATCCGCAATACTAAAGATTGTGTTTGACGTATGAATTGCGGAGACAAATGGGCACAGCCGGGCACAGCCGGGCACAGCCGGGGAAAAACGGGGACAAGCGGAGGCGAACAAAGAAGCACGAATGCTGTTTGCCACCGAATCCCCGGGTTCGCAACGACAGGAGATCAGAGACGAGCGCGACGCACGCGGGCAACAAAGGGCCACGCACCTGCCGTCA
The DNA here is from genome assembly GCA_031291335.1 of Pandoraea sp. Taxonomy (GTDB): domain Bacteria; phylum Pseudomonadota; class Gammaproteobacteria; order Burkholderiales; family Burkholderiaceae; genus Pandoraea. Next base: position 6,131 of record JARLJF010000087.1, read on the forward strand.
ATAAGGATAAAGCGGGAAGGGGAAAGGGGAAGCGGAAAGAGCGCCTGAACTGGATGAACGAAGGTTCATTCGTCGCCAAGCCGCCGGACATCGGCGGGCTTGGCGAGCACGGGTGACTCAGCGTCCGCCAGTCGTGCCCGAGGGCCGACGGGCGAGCGAGTCACCGGTATTGCCAGTGCTGGCGTTTTGCTGCGCCACACTCTCGAGCTTGCTGGAGATCTCTTCGCCCATGTAGTGCAGAAACTCCATTTCCTTCGCGCCGATGCCACCGGCGCACAGTGCGCCGCCCCAGTCACCGTAGAGCAGCGCCACGGTCTGGTTGCGCTGGCGAACCGGCAGCAGGAAGAACGACTTCACGTTCGCGAAATGCTGACGGTGCCACATCGGAATACGCGGCACGATGCGCGGCTCGCGGGCATTGTCGATCAGGATTGCGCGGCCATTGGTCAGGGCCAGATGGAACACGTCCGGCTCGAACGCTTCGGGGAATGTCAGGCCGAGCAGCGGCTGCACGTCGCGTCCGATGCCGAAACGCATCTCGAAGACCTTGCCTGCTGGCGCACGCACGAAGGCCGCGCAGTTGACGAAGCCCAACGACTGCAGAATGGCCTCGAGCGTCAGATTGAGCAGGCCCACGGCATCGGTCTCGCCGGTGGCGGCTCGCACTTCCGAGAGGCCGTCAGCCAGACGTCGTGCCGAGTCGAGCGGCTTGCCCGCCGGCGGTTGACGCGTGTTCGATGCCCCGGTGCTGATCGCGATGAATTCCTGATGGCTCGTGTCGCGCGCCATCTCTTCGCCTACGGAAACCACTTCGCTGATGTCCAGGGCGAGACGGTCGGCATAGCGCTCCGCCAGTTCGGCCAGACGCGCCGGATCTGCCCCACGCGTGAGTTCCGTCACCATTTCGTTGGACATATTCGCCACAGCGCACAGCCAGTCGGCGTGGGAGAGCGGGGCGTCGCCTTCCAGATCGATCGGACGCATACTCGTCGCAATCGACTCCGGCAGACCCCACTTGCGGGCGGCGGCTTCGGCCAGTTCGGGGAACGAGATGCTCAGCACCTGTTCGCAGGCGTCGCTGTCGCTGATGCCTTGCTCGGCGGCGATGGCCTGGATTTCCACCCACTCGTTCGGGAAGCAATAGGTCACGAGCAGTCGCGCCACGTGGTGCAGCAACGTGCAGACGACCGCTTCCTCACCATCGCGAATGCCGTTCTTCGCCGTGATGTCGCGCGCGAAGGCACCGGCCAATGTGGCTCGGGCCAGTTCGCGGGCCATGTCGTCGCGGCGCGCAGCCACTTCGCCGAAACCTTCGAGCAGCTTCAGGCTAAGCGCAAGGTGCCCGATGGTATCGACGCCCAGAATCATGATCGCGCGCGAGACCGTCGTCACGTTGCAGCCGAACGGCGCATACATGGCGGAGTTGGCCAGGCGGATCACTTTCTGCGTGAGCGCGAAGTCGGAGAGCACAGACGACGCCAGGTCGGCCGTGCTCGTATTCTCGCTTTGCATGGCAGACACGATGCCCGTGACCGAGCGTTGCAGCGACGGAAAGTCGCCGCGCTCGGCCATGCGCTGCCACAGTAATTCGAGCGTTTTTTCTTTGGTAAGGCTCATGGTAGCGGGGATGTCGGGTCAGTGGCCGGCATCCACATTGAGACGCCCGCTCGCAAAGGCCGTCTCGAGTTCTCCCGCAGGCAGGGCTTTCGACACCAGCCAGCCCTGGATGGAATGGCAGCCGCGATCGATCAGCATCTGCCGTTGTTCTTCCGTCTCGACGCCTTCGGCGACAGCCGATAGCCCCAGTTCGCGCGCCAGCCCGAGGACAGCCGTCACAATCGTACGGTCGTTCGGTGACGTGGGCATGTCTTTCACGAAGCTGCGGTCGATCTTGAGCGCGGAGAGCGGGAAACGTTTGAGGTATCCCAGACTCGAATAGCCCGCGCCGAAGTCGTCGACGGCGAAACGCACGCCCAGTGTCTGCAACTCGCGCAGGACCAGATTGGCCTGCTCCGGGTCGCGCATGAGCACGCTTTCGGTAATTTCGAGCACCAGCCGCTGACCTTCCACGCCCGAGTCGGCAATGGCTTGCCAGACGAGGCTGGGGAACGACGGATGGTGAAATTGCTGCGCCGAGACGTTGACCGACATGTACAGCCCGTCGAGCCGGGTGCGATCCCAGCGCGCGAGCTGCATGCAGGCGGCGCGCAATGCCCAGCCGCCCAGCAGGTTGATCAGGCCATTGGCTTCGGCCAGCGGAATGAATTCGGCCGGCGAGACCGGGCCGAGCGCCGGATGCCAGCGCATGAGCGCCTCGACACCTTTGACGTTCAGCGAAATCGGGTCGCAGATCGGTTGGTAGTGCAAGCTGAATTCGCCGTTGTGAATCGCCTCGAACATGGCCGATTCCAGCGAGAACGCTTTGCGATGCAGGTCGCCCAGATCGTCCGTGTAGACGAACAGACCGTTGCGTCCGCGATCCTTGGCGCAGTACATGGCGGCGTCGGCGTGCTTGATGAGCAAGCCGGGCGAATCGCCATGTTGCGGGAAAAACGATACGCCGATGCTCGTCGTGAGGTGCAGCAACTGGTCGCCGACCTGGAACGGTTGCTGCACGGCCGACAGCAGACGCTTCATGATCCCGCCGAGCGCCTGTTCGTTGTCGCAGCCCGGCAGTATCAGCACGAACTCGTCGCCGCCCATGCGCGCGGCCATGTCCGTCTCGCGAATCTGCGCGATCAGACGTTGGCCTGCGTCGCGCAGGAGTTGATCGCCCACATCGTGGCCGAGCGAATCGTTGACCTTCTTGAAGCCGTCCAGATCGAGCAGCGCGACGGCAAAGTTCGGGCCGCCTTCACGCGCGTGTTGAATGGCTTCGAGAATGCATTGCTGAATGTACTGACGATTGCCCAGCCCGGTCACGGCGTCGCGCACGGCCAGATCGGACAGGCGCGCTTCGTTTTCCTTGAAGGCCGTGATGTCTTCGCCATGCACGATAAACGACGCGTTCGAACCTGCGATACGCGGCGTGTATTGGGCAATGCGAAGGCGCATCCAGATACGGTCGGTCAGACCGCGCAACAGGCGAACCGTGCACTGTTGGGGACCGAGTGTCTGGGCGGCGGAGAAGGCGTCCTGGAGCATCGGCACATCTTCGATGCCGGTCAGCTCGAAGAGCGTGGCGTGGTCGAGGTACTCACGCGAATACTCCAGCAGACGCAGGGAAGCTTCGGCAATGAAAAGGAAACGGCCGTCGGCAGCGACGTGCGCCGAGAGTCCGCCGGTCAGCTCGACCAGCGCACGGGACAATGCCGGCGCCGGCGCCGGGGGGCTGCCCTCGGCGAGTGCCGATGCCACGGTCGAAGGCTCGACCAAAGGCACACCGGCTGGGAGTCGATCTGAACTCATTGTTGTTGTCTGTGCATGCATCACGTCGAGCGCGCTGCCGCTCATGTGCTTCCCCGTTAAGGCAAACGCGCTCATGGCCGGACCTTGGTCCGGCAGGTGTCCGATGGATTGTGGGCCATTATAGCTAAAGACGCCAGAGATTTTGGAAGCCACAATCCTCGTTTCATGCCGCTTTCCACAGGTTTTCCCTTGTGGGTTTTTTTCTGACAAGACAATCGGGATTTTTTCCTGCGTGGCCGTTGGCGTTTGGCCGATATTGCGCCGAAAACGCCCGTCATCCGGACCTTGCGCACGCCAGTACACCGTCTGGCGCGATTCTCCTGCGAGCGCCAGTCTACCTAAGCGAGGGACACTTGCGGGGGCGGCAATCGTGGATTTTCATCATGCGATGCAACATCGCCACCGTCGCGGCAATGCCTCGCAGTGGCGTGTTGCTCGTGGTGGCGCGGGTGTCGACGACGGGGGCTCGCCGGCTATTGCCGGCGCCGACCGGATCAGGCGTGGGCCGGGCTCTCGTGGGCGAGCGACCACGCGATGCAGGCGCGGGCCAGTGCCGCGGAGGCGTCCAGGCCGAAGCGGCTCAGCGGGGTTTCGCACGTGGCGAGAGCGACCGGGATTTCCGTGCAGCCAAGAATGACGCGTTGCGCGCCGGCGGCCAGAAGTTGCTCCATCGCCATGGCAAGCGCTTCACCGCCGCGACGAATGTCGCCGGCCTTCGTGAGCCGGATGCCTTCGTTCACGAGCGCCTGGTGCGCGAGCGGTTCGGCCGCCTGAACAAATCGGTAGCCCAACGCCTCGAGTCGTGGACGGTAGACGTTGGCGTGGTGCGTGCCTTCGGTGGCCATCAGGCCGATGGGGGCGCCGGGGGCGACGCAGGTGGACAACTCGCCCGCGACGGCTTCGACCACATCGAGCACCGGCAGCCGGGTACGGTGACGCAGCGCGTCGAGCCAGGCGTGGGCGGTGTTGCAGGCAATGGCGATGCAGCCAACGCCGGATTGTTCGAGCGCGTGAACGCCGTCGAGCATGCCGTCAAGCGGGGAGGCGCCGTCGCGCAGCAGCGCTTCGGTGCGGTCGGGAATCTGGGGAACCGAGTACAGAATGAACGGAATGTGATCCTGATCGCGGTTGGCCGGGTGTTGATCGACGATCTTGCGGCAAAGGTCGATGCCGGCGGCGGGGCCCATGCCGCCGAGGATGCCGAGCGTGGCGTGCGAGTTCATGATGATGGCAATCAGGGGGACAGCGGAAAACCGGATCGCGCGGTGCGGGGACCGTAGTCCCCGCACAACGCACGTTCCGTCAGGATCAGTCGTAAGCCTTCGTGATCGGATCCTTGAACATGGCGCGCATTTCAGGCGTCATCGGGTAGTTCATGTTCTGGTTCTTCGGCGGAACCGGTTGCGTGAACCACTTGTTGTACAGCTTTTCCATTTCGCCGGACTTTTCCATGTCGGCGATGACCGTGTTCACGACCTTGGTGAAGGCCGGGTCATCGCGGCGCAGCATGCACGCATAGTTTTCGAACTGGAGGTTCGGACCGACGACTTCGTAGCCCTTGGCTTCGTCGGCCGGCAGTGCGGCGCGTTGGCCGTACAGCAGCGGCTCGTCCATCACGAAGGCCACGGCGCGGCCTTGCTTGACGGTCAGGAAGCCATCCGAGTGTTCCTTCGTCTGGATCAGGTTGAAGCCGATCTCACCCTTCTTGCCCGAGAGAATGCGGTCAGCCGTCGTGCCGGCGGTCGTCGCGATGGTCTTGCCCTTCAGGCTGTTCAGGTCGGTAATGCCCGATCCCGACTTGGCGATCATCTTGATCGAGTACAGGAAGATGTTGTGCGAGAAGCCCACTTGCTTCGCGCGCTCGAACGTGTGCGTGGTCGAACCGCACTCCAGATCGATCGTGCCGTTCTGCATCAGCGCGATACGGTTTTGGGAGGTGATCGGCGTTTCCGTGACTTTCAGGTTCGGCAGGTTGAGGTCTTTCTTGACCGCGTCAACGATCTTGAGCGAGATTTCCTGCGAGTAGCCGATCGTCTTGCCGGTGTTGTCCGTGTACGAGAACGGAATCGACGATTCGCGCACCCCGAGAGCGATCACGCCGGTGTCTTTGATCTTCTTGAGCGTGCCCGTCAGTTCCTGTGCGCTCGCGGTGTGCGCGAACAGGGCGGCAGCAGCGCTGACGAGCAGCAGGGGAGCAAACAGCTTCTTCATGGTCTCTGTCCTATCGGAAGTGATGGCACGGTGGTCCGCGCCGTTGGAATATCAAAAGCCAAAAACACTCATACAACCCAACACGTGCTCCCGACGATCCCCGTGGGAGTCATGCCCTGATTTCCCGCGTCCCGCCTCGTTGTGAGGGCGTTCGACCCGGGCGGCCCGCTATGTTCGGCGACCGGGGCTTACCCGGCCAGCCGGGCAAACCCTGCCAGATCGACTGCGGGACGCTTGCCGTCGATGGCATCGGCAATCACGCGCGCCGCGCCCATCGACAAGGTGAAACCCAATCCGCCGTGGCCGACGTTCAGCCACAGATTGCCCAACTTGCCCGCGCGCCCGAGGATCGGACGCCCGTGCGGCGTGGCCGGTCGCATGCCGGTCCACTCCAGCGGGGCATTCGCGCCGCCCAGCGCGGGAAACAATCCCGCCGAGAGTGTGCGCAGTGCGTCGATGCGGTGCGCCGCGATGCGATAGTCGTACCCCACCAGGTCGGCAATGCCTGCCACGCGCAAATGCTCGCCGAGGCTGGCGTAGACGACCTTGTTGTCGGCGTCGGTCACCGACACCTGCGGTCGTGCGTCGACCGGGGCGTCGCGAAACGTCAGGCTGTAACCCTTGAGCGGATACAGCGACACCGACTCGCCAACCGTGCGCAGCAATGGCATGGCGGCCAGGCCGTTGGCGACGACGCAGGCATCGACCGGCACGTCGCCCGTGCGAGTGCGGATCGCCTGCACCGCGCCGCCGCGCACGTCGAACCCGGTCACTTCACGGTCGAACAGCAGCGTGCCGCCTGCATGCGCACCCACGAGGCGCGCCAGTTCCTTGCACAGCAACTGACAGTCGCCGGTGCCTTCGCCCGGCGTGTGAATTCCGCCGGCCAACTCACTGGCAATCTTGCCCAGGGCGGGTTCCAGCGTGGCGCATGTCGCGGCGTCCACGCGCCGCTGCGTGTAACCGAGGCCATTCGCGAGTTCCAGCGAACGCTCGGCGGCGGCCAGTTTGCCGGCATCGCGATACACCACGAGCTTGCCGCTCAGGCGGTAGTCGAACGACACCGACTCCTTCGCCAGAAATTCCAGCATGACCTCACGGCTGTGCAAGCCGAGCGAGAGCAAGCGCAACGTCGAGCTGGCGTTTGCCTGCGCGTTGCAGTGTTTGACGAACTCGATCGACCAGCGCCAGAAGTCCGGATCGAACGACGGTTTGATGCGCAACGGCCCGGTGCGCGAGAACAGCAGCGAGGGCAGTTGCGAGAGTACGCCGGGGGCGGCGAGCGGCGACACATAGCCGTAGCTCAATTGGCCGCCATTGGCGAAACTTGTGCCCAGACCCGGACCGCGAGCGGTGTCGATGACGGTGACCTCATGGCCTGCGCGAAGCAACTGATACGCGCTGGCGAGGCCGACGATGCCTGCCCCGATGACTCCAATATGCATAACGATGAATAACAACGAAAAACGCTAAAGAATGCAAGGCGGAAAATATTCCTGGCGGGAGGACGGGGGGCCTCGCGGCGGGCTTTCTACACAACCTTTGCTACGCAGTGTAGAGCGAGAAAATTCGGTAACCTATGCGGATTTGAGGCAGCATATGTCTTTTAGCTATAGGGTCGGCATTGCTACCGATCGGGCATCCGCGACAGGGGGACGACGTCAGGCATGAAATTGCGGCATATCGAGACGTTTCGCGCAGTGGTGCTGACCGGTTCGGCCAGCGGCGCGGCGCAATTGCTTAACGTATCGCAACCCGTCGTCTCGCGCGTGTTGCAACACGCCGAGCAGCAACTGGGCTTCAAGCTGTTCGACCGCATCAAGGGCCGGCTCGTGCCGACTGCGGAAGCGCGCCGTCTTTATCCCGATGTCGAGCGCATCTTCAGCGATCTGGAACGGTTACGCACCACGTCGCGCAACCTGCGCCAGCATGGCGTGGGGCATCTGCGCATCGCGGCAACGCCGAGTCTCGCGCAAAGCCTTTTGCCGGCGGCCATCGAGCGCATGCGTCGCGCCCATCCGGACGTGGTCTTCGAGCTGATCACGCACCACACGACCGAGACGATTACCGCGATCCTCACGTCCTCGGTCGATGTCGGCATCGTGTCCGCGCCCCCCATGGCGGCGGGTATCGTGAGCAGTACGGTGGCGCAGGGACATATCGTGCTCGCCGTGCCCGCGTCTTGGCCGAAGCTTTCCCGTCGCGGGCCCGCCAGTGCCGATGCGCTTGCCGGACGCGATCTCATCAAACTGCACGACGACACGCCGCTTGGCGCACTGATCAACGAGCGTCTGGATCAGACCGCGTTGTTGCAGGACGCCGAATTGATGGTGCAGACCTATTCGCTCGCGGCGGCGCTCGTCGAGCACGGTCTGGGTTATGCGCTGCTCGACCAGTTCACGGCGGCGAGTGCGCATGTGCAGACGCAGCGGCTGTACCGCGTGGCTCCGGCGATTGAATTCCCGGTCGAGATGCTGCGCCCTGCACACCAGCCCGAGTCTGTGCTGGCGGACACACTTCGACGACATCTGGCGGACGTCGCAAGCGAACTCAGCGAGCGGGCCGAGGCGCTGTGTGAGGGGCGCGAGATCGTGCTGAACCCGGGCGAAGATGCCGATGAGGGCTGAGTCTGCCGGGCCGACTTAGCGGCAGCTCGGTTCGCTTTTCACTTCAAAATAGGTAAATGGTTGCGCCTGGAGCTTGTCGGCCAGCGAGGGATAGTTCGCTTGTACGAAGCGCCGCGCGCCTGCCATGTCAAATTCGGTGCGTAGCCAGATCTTGCCGTCGCGGCTGTCGAGCATCAATGTGCCCGCGTAGACCACGTCACCCCGGCGGACTTGCACCGTCGGCACCTTGCGCCCCTTGCAATAGCGGAAGCGATAGCTGTTGTCGGCGGGAGTGAATTCCATCGGTCCGAAGCGCTCGTTGCGCATGAGCGGCGAGACGCGCATGGCCACGAAGCCGCGCGTGGGCGGATTGGTGTTCAGGGTGCGGGTGACCTTGCCGCCGACAATGCCATTGACCGTCTGTGAGTAGTCCGAGTAATTCCACGGACCCCATGTGCTTTGCAGGGGCGTGTCGAGGCCCACGATGACGATGGCGTACTCGTCGAGGGTGTCTTCGGTGAGGGAGGGGTTGGGCGGAACGCCCTTGGTGCTGCACGCCGCCAGCCAGCCGACGGCGAGTGCCGTCAGCGCCGAGCGCCGCGCCAGACGGGCTAGCCGCGCGACAGGGAAGAACCACAGGGTACGCAGTGACCTCATTGCAGCCTCCATGTCGCGCATAGCGCTCAGGGGACGAACCGGATGACGACGAACGTTAATCCTGCAGGAATCTTACCTTGACCTTGCGGCCCTTGACGCGGCCATCGGACAACTTGCGCAATGCGGTGGGCGCGATGTCGCGATCCACAGCAATATACGTGAAGTTCTCCAGCACGTTGATCTTGCCGATCTGGGTCGCGGCAAACCCGGCCTCACCGGTAAGCGCGCCGAGCACGTCGCCCGGACGGATCTTGTCCTTCTTGCCGCCCAGCATCTGGAGCGTGACCATCGGCGGGAGCAGATGCCCGCTGCCCGACGGCGTTAGCTCCGAGAGCTTGTGCCACGGCACTTCGTGACCCAGCGCGGCTTCGATATTGCCCACACGGCCCATCTCGTTCATGGTCGCCAGGCTGAACGCCCAACCTTCTTCGTCGGCGCGGCCCGTGCGGCCGATGCGGTGGACGTACACCTCGGGGTCGGGCGTGACGTCGACGTTGATGACCGCTTCGAGTTGGGCGATGTCCAGCCCGCGCGCGGCCACGTCGGTGGCCACCAGCACGGAGCAACTGCGGTTCGCGAACTGGATCAGCACCAGATCACGCTCGCGCTGCTCCAGATCGCCGTGCAGCATCAGCGCGTGAAAGCCCTCGGCGAGCAGCACGTCGGTCAGATCGCGGCATTGCGCGCGCGTGTTGCAGAACGCGATGGTGCTGACCGGACGGAAATGATCGAGCAACTGGCCTACGGCGTGCAGGCGTTCGTTGTCGCCCACTTCGTAGAAGCGCTGACGGATCTTGCTGGCGTCGTGCTTCTCTTCCAGACGAATCTCGCGCGGCGTGCGCAGCAGGCGCTGCGCGAGCTTGCCGATGCCTTCCGGATACGTGGCGGAGAAGAGCAGCGTCTGGCGCGAGGCAGGCGTTTGACGTGCGACCGTGGCGATATCGTCGAAAAAGCCCATGTCGAGCATGCGATCGGCTTCATCGAGCACCAGCGTCTTGATGTTGGCGAGCGAGAGCGTGCCGCGGTCCAGGTGATCCATGATGCGACCCGGCGTGCCGACGATCACGTGAGCGCCGTGGGCCAGGCTTTCCGCCTGCGGACGCAGCGGTGAACCGCCGCAGAGCGTGAGGACCTTGATGTTGTCTTCGGCGCGCGCGATGCGTCGCACTTCCTGCGCGACCTGCTCGGCGAGTTCGCGCGTGGGGCAGAGAACGGCGGCCTGAACGGCGAAATCGCGGGCATCGACACGCTGGAGCACGCCGAGCGAGAAGGCGGCGGTCTTGCCGCTGCCGGTCTTGGCCTGCGCGATGATGTCGTGTCCGGCGAGGATGTCGGGCAGAGACGCCTGTTGGATGGGCGTCATCGAGACGTAACCGAGCCGTGCGAGGTTCTCCTGCATGGCAGGCGAGAGCGGCAGGCTCGAGAAGGGGGCGCTGTCGTTGCGCGATTCGGTGGCTTTTGAGTTCATGCGCAATTATACCGGTCGGGGTGGCCCAATTGCCGTAAGGTCAGGGTTCGCGCCGTTGCCAGCCTGGGCCCGCCGGGCGTAGCATGGCTTTGCCTGTCGATGTCTCGTCCATTCCAGCTGAGGTTGCCCATGCCCGCGAATCCGGAAGAGAAAGTCCGCCAGCACATGGCGGAAGTCGTCACGATGGCCGGGGAGCGTGCGCCAGAGGTGGCCTCGCTGTTCGAGCCGTTCGTACGACATTACTACGGTCTGGCCGATGCCGAGGATGTCGTCTCGCGCAGTGTCGCCGATCTTTATGGCGCGGCGATGGCGCATTGGCAACTCGGCCAGAAGTTCGTCTCCGGCGAGCCACGCATCCGCATCTATAACCCCACGCTCGACCAGCACGGCTGGCATTGCAGTCATACCGTCATCGAGATCGTCAACGACGACATGCCGTTTCTCGTCGATTCGGTGACGATGGAGATCAACCGGCAGGGGCTGGCCCTGCATTCTGCGTTTCACCCGGTCTACCGCGTCAAGCGGGACGCGGCGGGCAAGCGCGTCGCCGTGGCACCGGGCGGCGGCCTCGTGCGGCCCGCGCCTTCGGGCGAGCGTGCGGCGACCCATACCGCCGGCAACGTCGGCGCGTTGCTGGCGTCCGGCACCGCCAGCGCGGCGGGAGAGTCCGGTGCGACGGCGCAGAACGGTGGAGACGCCACCGCTGACGGCAGCCGTTTCGAATCGTATATCCATATTGAAGTCGACCGTTTTTCCGAGCCCGAGCGTATTCAAGCGCTGGTGGACGGTTTGCAGCGCGCGCTCGGCGACGTGCGCGCCGCCGTCGAAGACTGGCGTGCGATGCAGGCGGCTGCTCACGCGGCCATCGAAGCCCTCGCACAGCGTGCCGCGCAAAAGGGCGTGAACCCGCACGAGCGCGCGGAGATCGACGAAGCGCAGGCGTTTCTGGACTGGATGCTCGCGCGCCACTTCACCTTCCTCGGCTATCGCGACTACGAACTGGTCGAGCGTGACGGGGAGCATTACCTGCAAGGCGTGGCGGGCACGGGGCTGGGCGTGCTGCGCGAGGTCCGCCGCGACGCCAGCACCCCGGACGTCACCCGGCTCTCGCCCGGCGCCATCGGCATCGTTCAGGAGAGTGCGCCGATCTTTTTGACGAAGGCGAACTCGCGGGCGAGCGTGCACCGTCCCGGCTATCTCGACTACGTGGGTGTCAAACGTTTCGATGCGCAGGGGCGCGTGTGCGGTGAGCGCCGTTTCCTTGGGCTCTACACGTCGACCGTCTATATGGTGCCGGCCGACGAGATTCCGCTCGTGCGACGCAAAGTCGCCGAGGTGATCGGGCGTACCGGTTTCCTGCCGAACGGGCATCTGGCGAAAACGCTCGCCACGATCCTCGAACAATATCCGCGCGACGAACTCTTTCAGATCAACGTCGATCAACTGGCCGATATCGCGCTGGGAATTCTGCGGTTACAGGAGCGTCAGCGCACGCGCCTGTTTGTGCGACGTGATCGCTTTGACCGCTTCGTGTCGTGTCTGGTGTTCGTGCCGCGCGAGAAATTCAACACCGATCTGCGTGTGCGTGTGCAGAACCTGCTTCAGGCGGCTTATCACGGCACCGGCGTGGAATTCACGCCGCAACTCTCCGAGTCGATGCTCGCGCGCATTCACATTACCGTGCGCACCGAGCCGGGGCATGTGCCGGACGTCGATGTGAACGAACTGGAAGCGCGCATCGTCGAGACAACGCGCCGCTGGCAGGACGATCTGTCCGACGCCTTGCGCGAGCAGTTGGGCGAAGAGCGGGGCACGCGCGCGTTGCGACGATACATGCAGGCGTTTCCCGCCGGGTATCGCGAGGATTACGCCGCTCGCGTGGCGGTGCGCGATGTCGAGCTGATCGAGCCGCTGCTGAACGCTGCGCCGGTCGCACCGATCCAACCCGCCGGGCCTGCCGGCGCCACACCGCTGGCCATGCAGCTCTACCGCCCGCTCGAGGCGCCCGCCGGCACGTTGCGCTTCAAGATCTATCAGGCGAGTGAGCCTATCGCGCTCTCGCGCAGTCTGCCGATGCTCGAACACCTCGGGGTGCGGGTGAATGACGAGCGTCCGTACCGCATCGAGCCCGCCGACACGGGCGCCGTCTGGATGCACGACTTCGGCATGACCAGTCTGGACGGCGCCGATGTCGATCTGGAGCACGCGCGTACCCGGTTCGAAGACGCCTTCGCGCGTATCTGGGCGGGGGATGTCGAAAACGACGATCTCAACCGGCTGGTGTTGCAGGCCGGATTGACCTGGCGAGAGGTGCGCATTCTTCGGGCGTACGCGAAGTACATCCGTCAGGTTGGCTCGACCTTCAGCAATGCGTACATCGAGAGCGCGTTGACCGGGAATCCGTCGATTGCCGGCATGCTCGTGCGCTTGTTCCTGGCACGCTTCGATCCGGCGTTGAGTGATGAGGCTCGCACGTCGCAGGCGGAGCGGTTGCGCGCGCAGATTCATGCGGCACTCGAAGACGTTCCCAATCTCGACGAGGACCGCATTCTTCGCCAGTTCCTTGGCGTACTCGAAGCCACGTTGCGCACCAACTACTTCCAGACGGGCAAGGATGGCGTGACCCAGAAGGCTTACCTGTCGTTCAAATTCGATCCGTCAAAGGTGCCGGGCCTGCCCGACCCGAAGCCGATGTTCGAGATATGGGTGTATTCGCCGCGCGTCGAAGGCGTGCATTTGCGCGGCGGACGGGTCGCTCGTGGCGGTCTGCGCTGGTCCGATCGCCGTGAAGACTTCCGCACCGAGGTGCTGGGGCTCGTGAAGGCGCAGATGGTGAAGAACACCGTCATCGTGCCGGTGGGGTCGAAGGGTGGCTTCGTGGTGAAGCAGCCGCCATCGCCGGGCGATCGGGATGCCTATCTGGCCGAGGGCGTGGCGTGTTACCAGACGTTCCTGCGCGGCCTGCTGGATCTGACCGACAACTATGTCGACGGCCGACTGGTGCCGCCACCGAAAACCGTGCGCATCGATGGTGACGATCCTTATCTCGTTGTGGCGGCGGACAAGGGCACGGCCACGTTTTCCGACTACGCCAATGCCATTTCGGCGGAGTACGGCTTCTGGCTTGGCGACGCCTTCGCGTCGGGCGGTTCGGTGGGTTACGACCACAAGAAGATGGCCATCACGGCGCGCGGCGCGTGGGAGTCCGTGAAGCGTCACTTCAGCGAGATGGGTGTCGATACCCAGACGCAGGATTTCACGGTGGTCGGCATTGGCGACATGTCCGGCGACGTCTTCGGCAACGGCATGTTGCTCTCGAAGCACATCCGGCTGGTGGCGGCGTTCGACCATCGGCACGTCTTCCTGGACCCGACGCCCGATGCGGCGAAGTCCTTCGCCGAACGCGAGCGCATGTTCCAACTGCCGCGCTCCAGTTGGGCCGACTACGACACCCGTCTCATCTCCGAGGGGGGCGGCGTGTTCCCGCGCACGGCCAAGGCGATCGCGCTCTCGCCGCAGATACGCGAGTTGATTGGCACCGATGCTACCGAGATGCCGCCGACGGACCTGCTGCGCGCACTGTTGAAAGCGCCGGTCGATCTGCTCTACAACGGCGGCATCGGCACGTACGTGAAAGCGAGTACCGAGACGCACGCACAAGTGGGCGATCGCGCCAACGACGGTTTGCGTGTGAACGGTGCGGAGCTGCGATGCAAGGTCGTGGCCGAGGGCGGCAATCTCGGACTGACGCAACTCGGGCGCATTGAGTACGCGCAGCATGGTGGGCGTATCAACACGGACGCCATCGACAACTCGGCGGGTGTCGACTGTTCCGATCACGAGGTCAACATCAAGATTCTGCTGGGTCTGGTGGTGACGGATGGCGAGATGACACTCAAGCAACGCAACACGTTGCTGGCGGAAATGACCGAAGAGGTCGGCACGCTGGTGCTGAGCGACAACTATCTACAGACACAGGCGTTGTCGCTGGGACGGTTGCGCGCAGCGGCGGCGCTCGATGGCGATGCGCGCTTCATGCGGTATCTGGAACGGGCGCAGCGGCTGGTGCGTGCCATCGAGTTTCTGCCTGACGACGAGGCGCTCGACGCGCGTCGCGCGGCCGGAGCCGGGCTGACGTCGCCCGAGCGTGCGGTGCTCATGGCGTACAGCAAGATGTGGCTCTACGACGTATTGCTAGCGAGTGATTTGCCGGATGCCGACTTCGTTGCGGAGGAGTTGCCGTTGTACTTCCCCACGCCGCTTGCGAGCCGCTGCGGTGCGGCGATGCTGCGTCATCCGCTCAAACGGGAAATTCTTGCCACGATGCACGCCAATGCGCTCGTCAATCGGGCCGGGGTGACGTTCGTGCATCGGCTGAGCGAGGAGACCGGGGCGGAACCGGCCGACGTCGTGCGGGCCAGTCTCGCAGCGCGCGGAGCCTATGGCCTCGACGCCCTTTGGCGCGAGGTCGATGCGCTCGATGCACGCGTTTCGCACGAGACGCAGGCGTCGCTCTTTACGGCCCTTGCGCAGTGGCACGAGCAGGCGACGCTATGGTTCTTGCGTCGTCGACTGACCGATGTGCCGCAGACCGTGGAGCGGCTGCGCAGCGTGCTCGATCCGATTCTGCCGACGCTCGACACGCTCGTGAGTGGTGAGGCGGCCGATGAGGCGCGCGTCAAGTCGCAGACCATGATCGACGCGGGCGTGCCGACGTCGCTTGCACAAACGGCGGCGGGTATTGGTGCACGCGTGGCGTTGCTCGACATCGCCGAAGTGGCCAGCACCAGCGGGCGCGAACCGGCGCTTGCCGCGCAGGTGTACTTCGCGCTCGATGCACCGCTCGGCTACGGCTGGTTGCAGGCCGGCGTGCTGGGGTTGCCGATGCAGACGCACTGGCAACGGCTCGCGCGCGCGACGTTGCTCGAAGAGTTGTCGGTGCTGCGCCGGCGTGTGACGGCAAGCGTGCTGGAGGACGGGGACGGCGCCGAGCGACGCGATGGAGATGACCACGCGATCGACTCGGCTGACCAAAGTCCTGCTGGCAAGCTTGTCGCCGGGTGGCAGCGAGCACATGCCGAGGCGTTGGCGCGATATCACCGTGTACTCGCTGATCAAGTGGCCGTGGGGAGTGCCGATCTCGCGATGCTCTCGGTGAGTCTGAAGGCGTTGGCGGAGGTCGGGCGCTGAAGCGCATCAGGCGAAACGCTGCGCGTGCGTGAGCGATCGGGAGAGCGCGATCTACCGGGATTGCATATGTCGCGAGCGCGAAATTCCTTGTTGTGAATGATTGGTTGGGAGGGGGGCACACGGGTGGTGTAATCGATGCGGATATCAGCTTTTCACCGCAGAGGACACCCCCGTGGGTCGTAGACGTTTTCTCTCCAGCACGCTTCGCCTGGCGGGTGCTGCCGCGTTTGGTTTGCCGCCGCTAGCCGCTTCCTTCAGTGCCTATTCCCGTGATGAATCTCGTGCCTCGCCGGCGATCCCCGCAGGCGTGACGCTGCGCGTCGGTCTGGCGAGCCGGCTCGGCCCGGACGTTCAGCTTCAGATCGCGGGCGCCTTGCGCGACCTGCCGTATCGCATCGAGTGGGCGAGCTTTGATGCGGCGCCGCCCGCGCTCGAAGCGCTGCTCAGTGGCCATATCGACGTTTTCTCCGGCGGCGACACACCCACGCTTGCGATTGCCGCCCGGCCGGGCAACGCCTTCGTCGTGGGGGCGCAGAACAATGGGCTGTATGGCGCGCTGCTGGTGCGTGGCGACTCGCCGTTGCATCAGGTAAGCGAACTCAAGGGCAAGCGCGTCGCGGTCTTTCGCGGTTCGGGCTTCCATAACAGTCTCGTGTCGATCATCGAGCAGGCGGGGTTGCGCTGGCAGGACATCGAGCCTGTCTATCTGACGCCCGCCGATGGTCTGGCCGGCCTTGTCAGCGGCAAGGTCGACGCGTGGGGCATTTGGGACCCGAATGCCGCCATTGCCCAGCGTCAATATGGGGCGCGCATTCTTGCGACACCCCAGCGGCTGTCTTACTCCTTCCAGTTTGCGAGCAAGTCCGTGCTCGACGACAGCGCACGGCGCGCGGCGTTGCAGGACTACCTGGTGCGAGCGCAGGCCGCCGCGGACTGGGTGCGCACGCATGCGCAGGCGTGGGCCGGCAAACAGGTCGAAACCGCACGTCTGTCGCCCGACGCCGCCGCGCTTGCCGAGAGCCGCACGGGCGGGCAGTTCACGCCCATCGACGAGTCGCTTATCGCCACCGTGCAGCAGGAGGCCGACCGCTTCGCGTCGCTCGGCATCATCGCGCGGCCGGTGGAGGTGCGTGCCGTCTTCGATGCCCGTTTCAACACCGTATTGGCGGCGGCTGCCGCACGTGCGACGGCCTGAGGGCCTTGCCTGCTTTCGCGGCCATCGCGGCCATGGTCCGATTCATCCCGTTCATTTCATCGATATCAAGGAAGAGGTTTCCGTGAGCAACTTGCGTGAATATCTGCTGCAAAAGAAGGGCGCCGTGACAAGCTGGCGCAACAAGATTCGCGACGACGGTTCGCAACCTGCGCAACTGAGCGCGCGCGTGAGCGCCGAGGGTCGTACCGGCGTGCGGCGCATTCGTGTGCGCGACTTCCAGATCATTTTCGATAGCGGCCCCGAGTTGGCCGGTCATTCGCTGGGTCCGGGTTCGCAAGAGATGCAGTTAGGCGTGTTGGGCACTTGCCTCACGCATATTTTTCTGACGCAGGCGGCGTTGCAGGACGTGCCGCTCGACACCATCAACGTCGAGGTGACGGCCAACATCGATCACCGTGGCGGCCACCCGGGTTTCGAGGACGTGCCGGTCTATCCGGTCAATGTGCGCTACACGGCGCATATCGAATCGCCGGCGTCGCCCGAGCAGATCGCCGCGTTGCATGAGGCGGTCGAGCGCACGTGCCCGATCTACAACTTCCTGATCAACCCGCAGACGATTCAGGGCCAGATCGAGCACACCC
>JARLJF010000088.1 GCA_031291335.1 Pandoraea sp.
GAGAAGATCTCGACCTCATGCATCCCGTCGTATCCCTGCGCCTCAACGAGTGCACGCGCGGCGGGAATGTCGATGACACCGTCGCCCATCATGCCGCGGTCCAGCAGCAATTCGCGCGTCGGTACGAGCCAGTCACAGATGTGAAACGCCAGCAGTCGCTTCTTGCCTGCCCGTGCGATCTGCACCGCCAATTGAGGGTCCCACCACACGTGATACAGATCGACGGCGATCCCCAACCCGTCGTCGCCCAACTCGTCGCATAGGTCGTTGGCGTGCGCCATCGTATTCACGCACGCGCGGTCGGCGGCATACATCGGATGCAGTGGCTCAATGGCCAGCGGCATGCCCACGCCGCGCGAATAGTCCAGCAGCTCGGCGATGCCATCGCGCACCTGTGCCCGTGCGCCCGCCATATCCTTCGATCCGGCCGGCAAGCCACCGACGACGAGCACCAGGCATTGCGCGCCCACGGTCAGTGCCTCGTCGACCGCTCGCCGGTTGTCGTCGCGCGCCGCCAATCGCCCCGCAGCGTCCGCCGCAGGAAACATGCCGCCCCGGCAGTATCCGGTGACGGTCAGGTCATGCGCTCGAATGCGTCGTGCAGTCTCCGCGAGCCCCAGTTCGGCTACCTGATCTCGCCACGGCGAGATGCCGCGAATGCCATGCCGCGCAATGCCGTCGATGATGGCGTCGAGCTTCCATTGCTGGCGCACCGTCGCCGTGTTGATCGACAGCTTCTGCGCGGGCGGCGGCACATACGGCGACACCGATGTCACCACGTCACGCGCTCCGCCGCTCATGCTTCCACCCCGTTCACCGCGAGCCAGAGCTTCATGCGATACGCGGCCAGCGCCGGGTCTTCGATCAGTTGCGCGGCTGTGGCGAGACGGAATAACTCGCAGTAGTGCCAGAGACTGCGTGCGCTTTGCTGGCCACCGATCATGGCGAAATGATCCTGATGGCCGTTGAGCCACGCCATGAAGACGACGCCCGATTTGTAGAACCGCGTCGGCGCGGCGAAGATATGACGTGACAACGGCACGGTCGGCGCGAGAATCGCATCGAAGGTCGCGCGATCGCCTCGTCCGAGCGCGTCCAGTGCCGCCGACGCCGCGGGCGCCACCGCATCGAAGATGCCGAGCAACGCATCCGAATAGCCGTGCGCGTCGCCCGCAATCAACTCCGCGTAGTTGAAATCGTCGCCCGTATACATGCGCACGCCCTGCGGCAAACGCCGGCGCATCACGATCTCCTTGTCCTTGTCGAGCAACGAGATCTTGATGCCGTCGACCTTCGCAGGTTGCGTCTCGATGACTTGCAGACACACATCCGTTGCGCGATCCAGGTCGCGATGTCCCCAGTAGCCCGCCAGCGCCGGGTCGAACATGTCTCCCAGCCAGTGCAGAATCACCGGCTCGCGCACCTGACGCAGAATCCGCTCGTACACGCGCAGATAGTCTTCCGGGCCCTTGGCCACGGCGGCCAGCGCCCGGCTCGCCATCAGGATGATCCGTCCGCCCGCCGCTTCCACCGCCGCGACCTGCTCCTCGTACGCATGAATCACGTCGTCGAGCGTGAGACCCGGCGCGGGCGTCAGATGATCGGTGCCTGCGCCGCACGCGATCAATGCCCCGGGATGATGCCTGGCTTGCGCAACGCTGCGACGGATCAGTTCCAGTGACGTCGGCCAGTCGAGCCCCATACCGCGTTGCGCCGTGTCCATCGCCTCGGCCACCCCAAGGCCAAGCGAGAACAGCCGTTCACGGTAGGCAAGCGTGGCGTCCCAGTCGACGGCGGCCGTCAACCAGGGATCGGCCGTCGAGCGAGCATCCGCCACCACATGAGCGGCGGAATAGGCGATGCGATTCATCTTTGGCGACGGATTCGGATGCCATGTGCGCTCGGTGCGCACGGTAAATGGCACGAGTTGCCCGTCGCGATCGATCAACTTGAGCGTCGGTGCCATGACTTACGCTCCCTCGCGGCCGGACAGCGCCGGCACATCGAGCCAGCGACGCTCGCGCCAGCTTTGCAGCCCAAGCTCGACGAGCTGCACGCCCTTTGCCCCTTCGAGCAGGTTCCACCGGAAGTCACCTTCGCCGGCCACGTGACGCAGGAACAGTTCCCACTGCACCTTGAACGCGTTGTCGTAGGACGTCGTGTCGGGCACCTTGACCCAGTCGTCGAAGAAGTCGTGCGTCTGGCGCACGTCGGGATTCCACACCGGCTTGGGCGTATTCACACGCGATTGCGTCCAGCAGTCGGTCAGACCCGCGACCGCAGAACCGTGGGTGCCGTCCACCTGGAACGTGACGAGATCGTCGCGACGCACACGCACACACCACGAGCTGTTCAACTGGACGATCACGCCGTTCTCGAGTTCGAACGTCGCATAGGCAGCATCGTCGGCCGTGGCCTTGTACGGCTTGCCCTGCTCGTCCCAGCGCTGCGGGATATGCGTGGCACCGAGGCACGACACGCTCTTGACCTTGCCGAAGACGTTGTCGAGCACATAGCGCCAGTGGCACAGCATGTCGAGAATGATGCCGCCACCGTCTTCGCTACGGTAGTTCCACGACGGACGCTGCGTCGGTTGCAGATCGCCTTCGAACACCCAGTAGCCGAATTCGCCGCGCACGGACAGCACCTGGCCGAAGAAACCCGCGTCGTTGAGCAGTTGCAGCTTGCGCAGCCCCGGCAGCCAGAGCTTGTCCTGCACCACCCCGTGCTTGACGCCAGCCGCTTGCGCCGCACGGTACAGATCCAGCGCCTCGGCCAGATTCGTCGCCACGGGCTTTTCACAATAGATGTGCTTGCCGGCCGCTACCGCCCGCTTGAGCAATGTCGGACGCGCCTGTGTCGTCGCCGCGTCGAAGAACACCGTGTCGTCGGGGTTCGCGAGCGCCTCGTCCAGATTTGCGCTCCAACGCTCGATACCGTACTGACGCGCGAGCGCCGCAATCTTCTCGGCGTTGCGTCCGACCAGAATCGGATCGGGCATGAGACGGTCGCCGTTGGCAAGCGTCACGCCCCCTTGTTTGCGAATCTCCACGATGGAGCGGATCAAGTGCTGATTCATGCCCATGCGACCGGTCACGCCGTGCATGATGATGCCGATTCGAAGCGTTGCCATTACGTAATCTCCTGTGACTTCCCTTGTAGCGATGCCCTATCGATTCGTCGCCGATTCGTGGATGTCCGGGGCCGGTCATCGGAGCCGCCGGACGAAATCAAAAATTTCGTATACCTAATTGTTTGTTACAAATTTCGGAATGAGAGGATCATGACTTTTGTAACTCAAAGCGTCGGCATTTCCCGAAGCGCCGTCCAATGCGGCATCGCGTTGGATGCAAAGCCGTCTCCGTGGAGATCGCTCAGCACGATGCCCCCTTCGTCCACACGCAATCGCAGCACGCCACCCTCCATGCCATCCCGCCGGGTCTGCCATGTGTACAGCGCCGGGTGACGCTGCGCGAACGCTCGCTGTTCGTCCTCATTCGCACCGGCCATTCCTGCCACATAGTGGTGCCCGTTGCGTTCGATGTGAGTCACGCCCAGCAGCGCGGCAAGTGCGAGATCCTGCTGCACGGCCAGTCCCGCCTGGCACGTGAGGTCTTCCGCCGTCATGAAGTACCGGCGCACGCCCGCCTGCGCATTCCAGAGTTCGCAGCGCGCCCGGTTGATCAGCGATTTGTAGAGCCCCTTGCAACTCTTGCTCGACACCGCGCGATAGCCAAGCTCCTTGGCAATCAGGAAGGCATCGAGCGTTTCGTCGGATTCGTCGATCATCATCGGCACTGCGCTCGCGAGCGGCCCCAATGGGTGACGCAGGGCCACGCTTCGGGCCAACGGTTGCTCCACATAGCGAACCCGGCGCACTAAATCGGCGAGTTCCGCATCGCGCTCCATCGACCGCCAGAAAGCGAGAAACGTGCTGGCGTCGGCGTATTGCTCGTTGCCATCGAGCGTCACCCGGTAATCCGGACACCCCTGTTCCAGCAGCGACGCGATGGCCGTAAGGCGCTCGCGATCCTGCTGTGCGTCGCCGCCGAGCTTGAGCTTGAATTCGCGCGGCCGGTAGCGGCGCATCACGGCGTCGAGCGTTGCGGGCAGTCCGTCGTCCGGCAGATCGGCGCCGCGCCCCTCGATGAGGACGTCTGCCATACCGACGGTGTGACGCAGCGCCAACGTGCGCACCGGGCGAAGATCGGTCAACATCGCGTCGAAATCGAAATCATCCAGGTCAGGCGCCAGCGACGTTTTCCGTATGCCGGGAGCGTTGCGCCGCATGGCATCGAAGAACGAGAGGCCCAGCGCGCGGCACACACCGTCGAGTACCGCCTTGTCGATCTGCGCAAGCCCGAACGACGACACGAGCGGATTCAACCCGAGCGCCGCCCCCTCACGAAGTTGCACCGGATACTGCCGCTCGAAGCGCGTGAAGGCGGTGGCGGGTGCGTTGCCTTCCAGCGCCAAACGACGCGCCAGCCGGAGCGAATCGCGCAGTTGCTCCGTGTTCTGCGCTTGCGAGAGTTCCGGCGATTTGTCGAACCATTTCGGCACCATCAACTCGGCTGTCGCGCCCACGGCTTCGCGACCGTCGGCCAGACGCACGCCCACACGCACAAAGGCCTGCGTCGCGTGTCGCAACGTCACCGCGCCGAAGCGAAATGGCAGCCGCAGCGCGACGTCGCGTTCAAACAACTCGCAAAACGTTAGGGTGAGCGATACCGCTGACATACGTCAGTCCCAAAAAGACACGCGTTAATTCGAAATCGCCGGCGGGCGACCGTTACGATGCGGGCGCTGCCCGCCGAAATCACTCGTCGAGATTTCCCTGCGCGTAAAAATGCGAGCGAATCTGACGCGTGAGACGCGCAAACTCCGGATCGCCCATGACATCGAGCCCTCGCGGACGCGGCAACTTCACGTCGTAAATCGCCGCGATACTGCCCGGACGCTCCGACATCACGACCACACGATCCGACAGAAACACCGCTTCCGGAATGCTGTGCGTAATCAGCAGCACGGTCTTGCCCGTGGAGAGCCAGATACGTTGCAGTTCCAGATTCATCTTTTCGCGCGTCATGGCGTCGAGCGCACCGAACGGCTCATCCATGAGCAGGATCTTCGGGTCGTGCACGAGTGCGCGGCAGATCGCGGCGCGTTGCTGCATCCCACCTGAGAGCTGCCAGGGCAACTTGCGCGCAAAGTCCGTCAAACCAGCCATCTCGATGAGCGCTTTCGCCCGCGGCAGATACGTGGCTCGGTCAAGCTTGCGCACTTCGATCTGCAGCATGATGTTCGACAGAATGTCGCGCCATGCGAGCAGCACCGCATTCTGGAAGACCATGCCGATATCGTCGGGCGGCCCGTCGACGGTCTTGCCGTTGACGATCAACTGCCCTTCCGACGCCGGCAGCAACCCGGCAGCGATCTTCAGCAACGTGCTCTTGCCACAGCCGCTGGGACCGACGATCGACACGAACTCGCCGGGGGCAACATCGAGCGACACCGGATTGAGCGATCGCACCGCCCCCTCTTTCGTTTCGTACGTCTTCGCAATGCCATCGAAACGGATCATCGGGGCAACGCTTGCCGAAGGTTCGGACGCGTTGTCAGGCACCGCCGATAATGCGCTCAGCGATGTCAGCACACTTTCTACTGGACGATTCATTTCGGCAGAAACTCCAGCGAGTAGTAGTCCTCGGCCCTGCCGGCCGTCGCGCCGTCCACACCGCCGTACTTGACCATCAGGTCGAGCGTGGCTGCCATGTCTTTCGGGTCGAAGCGCAACGGCGGCAGATTCTGCGTGCTGGCGGTATGCAGCAACGGAATCGTCGCATCCCAGCTCTTGGCGAGCGTTTCGGCCTTACCCGCTTTCGGGTTGATCTTGAGCATCGCGTTGACGGCGTCTTGCGGCGACTGTGCGGCGGCCTGCACCGACTTCGCCGCCGCGCGCAGGAAGCGACGCAGCAGATCGGGGCTCGACTTCACCATTTCCTTGCGGGCGATGATGCCGCCGTTCAGCGGATTCACGCCCGCGTCGGCGAACAGCAACGCGCGCACCGGCTTGCCCGTGATTTCTTCGATGATCGGCTTCTGGTCGTTCACGTTGCCCAGCAGCAAATCGGCGCGGCCATTGACCACGGCGTTGCGTTTGGTGGCGGCGTCGCCCGAGACCGGTTTGTAGTCTGCGTCGCCGAGATGATTCGCCTTCAGATACACCGGCCAGAGCTGGGAGAGCGAATCGCCGGGGGTCATCGCGACGGTGCGTCCCTTGATGTCGGCGGGTTTGACGATGTTCTTCTCGGCGAAGCCCATCACCGACGCCGGACTCTTCTGCAGCATCACGCCGATGGTCAGCACCGGCGCGCCCTTCGCGGCCGCCTTGATCATGGTGCTGACGTCCGCGTAACCGAACGTCGTCGAACCGGCGGCCACCGCCTGCACCGTGACGGCCGAGCCGCGTCCCTCCTGTATATCGAGATCGATGTTCTCCGCAGCGAAATAGCCGCGCTCGACGCCAAGATAGAACGGCGCGTGTTCGCCGTAGGTGTACCAGTTCAGCATCAGCGTGACTTTGTCGCGCGCTTGCGCCGGCGAGGCCATACCGAACATGCCGAGCGCGATCAACGCACCGGTGACGATGGCCCCGAGCGCACGCGTCATACGTGCGAAGGACGTGGTTTTTGCGACCGATACCCGTCGCGGCACACCACCGCGCCGCGCTTCCATTCGAATCATGCCAGTCTCCTTGTGTCGTTCTTCTTACGGGGGATGAGACGCGCCGCGCGCGAACTGGGTCGCACTACGGCGTAATTCGGTGTCGCGGCGCTCAGGGGCTGACGTAGTAGTCGTCGCGATGCGAGGCGTGCCAGGGGATCATCACCCGCTCGACCATGTCGACGAGTACGAACAGCACCACGCCGACGAGCGAGAGCAGGATGAGTGCCGCGAACATGAGCGGCAGGTCGAAATTACCGTTAGCGACTTGCAGCACGTAGCCGATACCGGAATTGGCCCCGACGAACTCGCCCACGACGGCCCCGACCACGGCCAGCGTGACCGATACCTTGAGTCCGCTGAAGATGCTGGGCATCGCAAACGGGAGGCTGATCTTGATGAACGTCTGCAAGCGGCTCGCTTTCATCGAACGCACGAGATCGATCATGTCGCGGTCGACGGATTTGAACCCCATGACCGTCGACACCACGACCGGGAAGAAGCCCAGCAGAAACGCCGTGACGATTTTCGGCACGATACCGAAGCCGAACCAGACCACCAGCAACGGGGCGATGGCGATCTTCGGAATCGATTGCGAAAAGACGAGCAGCGGGTAGACATAGCTCTCGACGAGCCGTGAGTACGCGATGAGCATCGCGAGGGGCACGCCGATCAGCGCGGAGAGGAGGAAACCGCCGACGGTGGCGTACGTCGTCACGAGCGTCTCGCTCCAGAGTTTGGGCCAGTCGGTGATGAGCTGGCGGATGACGACGAGCGGATCGGGAACGAGGTAAGGCTTGATCTGGAAGAGCTGAATGGTCAGCTCCCAGCCGATGATGATGAATGCGATCAGGGCAATGGGTCTGAACGCACGAGACTCAAATACCTTACGAACCAACGGTGTCGCTTGCGCCATGAGTTGTCTCCATCCTTGGCGAGGTACGGGCCGGTCGTGCGCGAGATCAAGTCTCGCCCATCGCCGGCGGGCTGTTTATACCGGGTGTGTCGTTTTCGTTTTTTGTTACCAACTGGTTAATTATCTTAGGCAGGCGAAATTGGGCTGTCAACGGGAAAGCGGATAAAAATCAGCTGATCAGTAGATACCCCAAGACCATGTCGATCATGTGCTGAAGACGCTCGAGGCGTGCCTTGGGTGTGGACAGATCGCGTCCGAACACGGTGCACAGCGTGGCGTTGTTCGACAGGTAGAAGTAGCCGAGCGCCGCGATGGAGATGTAGAGCTGCAACGGATCGACGCCACCGCGAAAAAGCTTCTCTCGATGACCGCGCGCGAGGATCTCGCCCAGCGTGTCGATGAGCGGCGAGTTCAACGATCGGATGTCGGTCGAGCGGCGCAAATGCTGCGCGTGGTAAAGGTTTTCGCTGTTCAGCAGGGAGAGAAACTCGGGGTGTGCGAGGTAATACTCCCAGGTGAATGTCACCAACGCACGGATGGCATCGATGGGTGAAAGATCGAGCAGACGCAGTTCGGCTTCCGCATCGCGAATGCCGCGATAGGTGTCTTCCATCACCGCGAGAAACAGCTCGTCCTTGTTCTTGAAGTAGTAATAAAGCATGCGCTTGTTGGAGCCCGCGCGCTCGGCGATGGCCTCCACCCGGGCGCCTTCATAGCCGCGCAACGAGAACTCGTCGCGTGCTGCGGCGAGAATCTGAGCACGCGTGCGATCACGGTTTCGGGTCACCCGAGTCACTTGGGGATCGTTCGTCATGGATAGCTTTAATTAACTGGTTGGTAACACAAATACTAAACCAGAGGATTCGACAAGTGAAGTCCCGGCGCACGAAGCGTGCGCGCGAGATGCGGAGAAAATGCACGCGTTGCGCATGATTTTTCGGGAGTCGATAAAACAAATGTCATAAATGCTTGACCAATGCGCAGAATACCCATATTATTCATCTCCTCAGACGCGGGGTGGAGCAGTCTGGCAGCTCGTCGGGCTCATAACCCGAAGGTCACAGGTTCAAATCCTGTCCCCGCAACCAAATTCGAAAGCCCGTTGATCGCAAGATCAACGGGCTTTTGTCATTCCGGGTCGTCATCTCGCATGGCGTGATGTGCAGGCGCTCAGCCTCCCCTTCAAACAGACGGCGCGTTGTGGGCTCGTGATAGAGTCGGCCATCATTCTCTGCCGCGTAGCCTTATGTCGCCTCCCATTGATCGTGGGCCCACCGATGCAGCCGATCGCCAATCGGCCGTGGACAGTATCGCCAGTGCGCACAGCATGTGTCTCTCGCCCGAGAAGACGGCGCTGCTGGTCATGCATTACCAGACCGACATCATGGCGCTATTCCCATCGGTCGCGCCCACATTGCTCTCGAACACGCGCAGGCTGTGCGATGCTGCGCGCGCAAAAGGCGTTAGCGTCTATTTCGCGAAGATTCATTTCAGTCCGGGCTATCCGGAAGTCAGTCCGCTGAACCGGAACGGGCAAGGCATCAAACAGCTGGGCCTCTTCGTCGACGACCGGATCTCCCCCGAACTTGGCCAGCAGGCCAATGAGCCGCTCATCATGGCGCACCGTGCCAGCGTGTTCTTCGGCACCGACCTGCAAGTGCGGCTGTCTGCGCAGGGCGTCGATACCCTGCTGATGGTAGGCATTGCCTCGACCGGCGTGATGCTGTCGTCAATCGCTTACGCGAGCGATGCCGACTTCCGTCTGTTCACGGTCAAGGACTGCTGCTACGACCCCGATCAGGTCGTGCACGATCATCTCTTCTCGACGGCGTTCGACTCGCGCACCACGGTGCTGTCTCTGGACGAGGCTTTGGAGATACTGGGCTAAGCGCCTCGGCTTGCGACGCTCACTCGGCGCGACGCAGGAACCGTTGCTCAACCACTCGGCTTCCCCATTGCTCGCCCTCAGACTCGTCGGTCAATCGAAAGCCGAATGACTCGTACAGATGGCGCGCCGCATCCAGCCCCTTGAACGTCCACAAGTAGGTCTCGCGAAAGCGTTCGTCGACGAAGCGCATCGCTTGCGCCATCAATTGCCGCCCGACACCGGAACCGCGCAAGGCATCGTCGACGATGAACCATCGCAAATGCGCGACGCCGGTGGCTTCATTCCCATCGATGGCGAGAGACGCGAGCGTCCGGCCATTTTCAACGTATAGCCATAGCGCTTTGCCTTCGGCCGGCAACGACCCTGCGAACTCTGCGAGTTCCGTGGCCACCTTCTTCTCGAAGAATGCGCCGAACCCCCAATGCTCCGAGTAAAAGCGGGCGTGCAAGCTGGCGATGTCGCCGATACAGCCCGGTTGATACCCTTGCGTGATTTGTGCGGAAACATCGCCGTCCGCAGCGCCGCGATCTGAGTTGTCCTGCGCGAGCGCGTCAGCGTACAACGCAAGCGACCGGACCAATGCTTCCTGATCGGCTGGCACGATTCGTCGCAGCGCACTGGACACCTGATCCGTCGCAAAGCGGTCGATCTTCTTGCGGAGCTTCTGCCCGGCGTCGGTCAAATAGAGTTCGGATGAGCGGGCGTCTTCATTTGCCGTGGTGCGCCTCACCAGTCCGCTGGCTTCGAGCTTGGCGACCTGACGGCTGGTGTTCGATTTGTCCAGTCGCAGGATGTTGCCGAGGTCCTTCGCACTGATCCCCGGCGCCGCCCCGATTTCGATGATGGCGTGCACCGCCGATGGTGCGAGATCGCTGTCCGCCAGCGTCGTTCGCATGAATCCCAGCTCACGCACCAAGCGGCGGGAAAAGTCGCGGAGTTCCAGAATCTCCGCGTCACGGGGCTTGCCGGGAAGATCGACGATGTCCATGTGTCATCTCACAAAGGTTGCACAAATCGCAAAGGTTGCGCTTCGCAACCAATATAGTTGCGAAGCGCAACTTATGCAAGCGTGCTCATTCGTCCGCCGCGATGTCCACCCGTCGAAGCTGCCTGACGAACGCCAGTTCGCTGCCCACCCCGCTCAGGGTCGAGGTGTTCGACGCAAACAGCCATATCTCGAGTTGCGCCGTGCTGTCGGCGTCGCCCACGACAGCGAGTGTCCCCGCGCGAAGCTCGGACTCGATCATCCCCTCCGGCAACCACGCAACGCCTTCGCCCAGCAGTGCCTCCATCTTCAGCGCTTCGACCAACGCACTCTCATATCGCAGCACCAAGGGGAAGTGCGCCTCCAGTTCGGCATGCAATGTGCCGGTGACTCTGCCGAGAAACGACTCGTTGGAGTAAGCGAGCAATGGCACAGGTTGCCCGTCACGCGGCGGCAATGGAAAACACGGCTCGCCACTCGCATCGACCGC
Source organism: Pandoraea sp. (assembly GCA_031291335.1). Taxonomy (GTDB): domain Bacteria; phylum Pseudomonadota; class Gammaproteobacteria; order Burkholderiales; family Burkholderiaceae; genus Pandoraea. The sequence goes on from JARLJF010000088.1 coordinate 11,006, forward strand.
CGACACCGGCACCAAAGTCGTCTCGCCAACGCGCACGCCCCGAAATGACGACGCCGCAAGCAGATTCGGAATACGCGGATGGCAATAGCACAGAACAAACTGGCAGGCACCACTCAACAGCAATTCGACGCACTCATCCAGGTCTGCCGCGATGACCGATGCCCGCGGCTCCGACACTTGTCGTTGTGCGCGCCACCATGTTGGGAAAAAGCAGACCGCCAACGAATGCGGCATGGCGAATCGCAGCGTGCGTCCCGCCGCTTCTCGCGAGGCCGCCGCTTCACGTCGGCTTCGATACAGATCGGCCACGATCTGCTCGGCGAGTGAGAGAAACGCGGTGCCCTCCTGCGTGAGCGTTACGGGGTACGAACTCCGGTCGATGAGCGGCACCCCGTACCACATCTCCAGTGCCTTGATGCGTCGGCTCAACGCCGATTGCGTCATATGACGCGCCACGCACGCTTGCGAGAAATTCCGTGTTTTGGCGACGGCCAGGAAGTCCTCCAACCATTTCAGTTCCATGTCGGGAATGCCCAAGCCTTGATTCGAATACGACGAGCATTGCGGCGGCCCGACCCGTTGTCAATAGGTGCAAAAAAGCACGCTGCCGACGATCGGACAACGCGTCGAAAACTATTCTGTTCACGCATAGTTCGCGCCCGAAACGTCATTGGATTCTCACAATGGCGATACATAGAATCAACCGCATCCACAAGACAAACCTGGAGGCGGCGATGAGAGAGACAACCGAGGATCGCGAGTTCGTGATCGGCGTCATTGGCGGCATGGGCCCGATGGCTACGGCGGACTTTCTCGCGAAGCTCACGACGGCAACGCCCGTCACAAAGGAACAAGAACATCTCAGGGTATTGATCGACTCGAACCCGAAGATTCCCGATCGCAACAGCGCGCTCCTTGGCGACGGGGAATCCCCGGCGAACGCCATCGCGCAAACCGCGCGCAACTTGCAGCACTGTGGCGCAGACTTTCTGGTGATGGCCTGCAACACCGCGCATGCCTTCGAAAATGCGGTGAGGCATGCAGTGTCGATACCGTTCGTCAGCATGATCGACGAGGCCAGCGACGCCTGCCTGCGTCTGCACCCCAACGCGCGTCGCATGGGATTGCTGGCGGCGCCGGGGTGCTTGAACGCGGGCCTGTACCAAACCGCCATCGCGCGACGCGACAGAGATACCGTCGCGCTATCCGAGCGCCAGCAAGCCGACTTCGCGTCGCTGCTCTACCAGATCAAGACGCGGGGTGTCTCCGACGCCGTGCGCGACGGAATGAAAGCGCTCGGCGACGCGTTGATCGACGCCGGCGCCGACGTGCTCATCGCCGCCTGTACCGAAGTCCCGCTCGTGCTGAGTGACGGCGACCTGCGCCGCCCGGTGATCGACGCCACGTCGAATCTGGCGGCGCGCTGCGTGCGATATGCACGTCGCATCGAAACCATTCCCTCCCTTTGATCCACCCCTGAAAACCAGAGACAAGCCATGCATCTCTCCAAATTTCCGCGCGTCCGACTCGGCCATCTGAATACCCCGCTTGAACCGATGCTCCGCCTGAGCAAGATTCTGGGCGGCCCGAAGCTGTACATCAAACGCGATGACTGCACCGGCCTCGCCACCGGCGGGAACAAGACCCGAAAGCTCGAATTCCTGATGGCCGACGCGCTCGCGCAGAAGGCCGACACGGTCATCACTCAAGGCGCCACGCAGTCGAATCACGCGCGTCAGACAGCGGCCGCAGCAGCCCTGTTAGGTCTGCGCTGCATCATCCTTCTGGAGGACCGCACCGGCTTCGAAGCCCACAACTACCGCTACTCCGGCAACGTATTCCTGGATCGGCTGCTCGGCGCGCCGACGCGAACCTATGCGGCGGGCACCGACATGAACGCCGCAATGCAGGCGGTTGCGGAAGACGTCCGTGCCCAAGGCGGTAATCCTTACATCATTCCCGGCGGCGGATCGAACAGCATCGGTGCGCTCGGATACGTCAACTGCGCGCTCGAGATCGTCACGCAGGCGAACGAGCAGCAGATCAAGGTGGATCGCGTCGTCCACGCGACCGGCAGCGCCGGCACTCAAGCCGGGCTTGTCGCCGGCTTCGAGGGCATGCGCAGCGGCATCGACGTGCTGGGGATTGGTGTGCGCGCCCCCCGTGAAGCGCAGGAAGCCAGCGTGTACAAGCTCGCCTGCGAAACCGCCGAACGTCTCGGCATGGGCGACGCGGTACAACGCGAGCGTGTCGTCGCCAATTGCAACTATGTGGGCGACGGCTACGGTCTGCCGACGGCCAGCATGGTCGAGGCCGTCACGCTGGCCGCGCAAGCGGAAGGCGTACTGCTGGACCCGGTGTACTCGGGCAAGGGCATGGCCGGGTTGATCGATCTGGTGCGCACGGGACACTTCCGCTCGGACGAGACGATCGTGTTCGTTCACACGGGCGGTAGTGCAGCGCTGTTCGGCTACATGGACGCCTTCGACTCGGTGATCGCCACCGCCTCCGACACGCGCAAGCCCTGACGCTGGCGACGCACTGACAACGACATGGCGCGGCGGGCGACCCTCGTGACGGACGCCATCGCGTCCGGCGCCGCGCGCCGCGTCACTCATCCACGTTTATCCGTGATCAAAACGACGCCGGGGCCAATGGACCCCGGCGGAGGCAAGTTGCACGTTGCTGCGTGATCCGTCGACGCGCAAGTGAGGAGATAGCATGAAGCTCAACAGACTCGGAACCCTGATCTTCGCCGGCATGATCGCGGGCGTTGTCGTCGGTCAGATCGTCCATCAAACCGCCACGAGCCCGGAGGCGTTGAAAACCATCGCGAGCTATTTCTCGCTGCTCACCGACATCTTCCTGCGACTCATCAAGATGGTGATTGCGCCGCTCGTCTTCAGTGGCATTGTCGCGGGGCTCGCCGGCATGAGCGACGCGCGCGCGGTCGGCCGGGTCGGCGTGAAGTCGCTCGGATGGTTCTTTTGTGCCTCGATCGTCTCGCTGACGTTGGGTCTTGTACTGAGCAATCTGTTTCAGATCGGTCACTCGATGCACGTTACGGTACCTGCTGCGAACACGCCGACCGGTCTGAACACGTCCGCATTCAACATTCATTCGTTTGTGACCCACATCGTGCCGGCCAGCATTTTCCAGGCGATGGCACAGAACGAGGTCTTGCCGATTCTGGTGTTTTCCGTCTTCTTCGGCGTGGCCATGGGGGCATTGCGCGGAAAAATGGCCGGACGGGTCATCGAGGGCATTGACGAGCTGTTCGCCATCATGTTGCGGATCACCGGCTACGTGATGTACTTCGCACCGATCGGCGTATTCTCCGCCATTGCCGCCGTGGTGACGGTGCAGGGTCTCGGCGTCTTGCTGGTCTATGCGAAATTTATCGGGGCGGTCTATTTCGGCATGATTCTGCTGTGGGCGCTCATGCTGATGGTCGGCTATCTATTTATCGGAAAATCGGTTTTCGCCCTGCTGAAGCTGATCCGGGAGCCGATGATCATTGCGTTTTCCACGGCCAGCGGCGAGGCCGCGTATGCGAAAACGGTCGAGCAACTGACGCGCTTCGGCGTGCGCCCGCGCATCAGCTCTTTCGTGTTGCCGCTGGCCTACTCGTTCAACCTCGACGGGTCGATGATGTTCCAGGCGTTCGCGTCGATCTTCATTGCGCAGGTATTCAACATTCCGCTGACCTGGGAGCAACAGTTCACGATGCTGCTCGTCATGATGCTCACCAGCAAAGGCATCGCCGGGGTTCCGCGCGCGGCGATGGTGGTCATAGCGGCCACCCTGCCGTTGTTCGGCTTGCCCGTGGAAGGCATGGTGCTCTTGCTGGCGATCGACCAGTTTGCCGATATGGGGCGTACGGCCACCAATGTGGTCGGCAATGCGGTCGCCACAGCCGTCATCGCCAAATGGGAAGGGGAATTGCTGCCGTGGACGGGCACCGAGCGCTCGGTTGACGCCGCGTTAGGTGCACGCGGCGGGCACGCGTCGGGGCTGGCCGCCGAAGACGAAGCCACGGGCCAGCTTCAGCCTTCCGAACAAGTGGCCTGAGGCGATGCCCGGCTCCCGCTACGCGTCTTCGTGACGACAGAGGCCAACATCGTTGCCTGACGAACGGCTATTGGTCTTCGGCACCGAAAAGGCCATGGGAGTCCAGAATTGCGTAAGCAATCTCGGGACGCTGGTCGAGACAACGGCGAATAGCGGCGGGAATCGCGGCGTGCGTCTTCCGGCAAAGCCCCGGCTGAGGTTCCAACTGGATGGTGATACCCCGGACAGTGCGGACTTCGTTCAGGCTCGGGGCAATGCGCAGCCGAATGCCAAGCTGGGCGTGCATGCGTTCTGCCACGCGCAGCAAGTCGGCGTAAGTGGAGAGGGTTTCGATGCGCGCCACCAGCCGCTTCTCCTCCGCCTGTGTCAACCGCAAGATCCGGCGATCGCCATGCGGGTCCTGCATGAGGCTCTCCCGCTCGCAGGTGCAAGCACCGGGCGGGCACTCCGTACGAATCGGGATAACGGTCTCGTCGAGCATGTCGAAGACGGGGATTGGATGACCGGAATTGCCGCAGCGCCTCCATTATCAGGCGCTCAGGTGTCCCGATTATGCCGTCTGCCTCCTCTTGCATCCATTAGGGATGTCCGCGTGACGGGAGTGTGATCCGCTAGCCTTCGCCTGGGCCGCACGGCAGGTAAAACGGCAGGTAGAGCATCGGGCAGCGTTATACTCTCGCGCTCTTATTGTCTTCGTCGTACCTCAGGGAATTCAACACATGAGCGCACTGCCCCCTTGTCCGAAATGCAACTCCGAATTCACCTATGAAGATGGAGGTCTTTGCATCTGCCCGGAATGTGCGTACGAATGGTCCGCACAGGCGGCCGCCCCGGTGGAAGCGACCGAGCGCGTGTACCGCGATGCTACCGGTGCCGTCCTGCAGAACGGCGACACCGTGACGGTCATCAAGGACCTGAAGCTGAAAGGCTCGGCGGGCGTGATCAAGATGGGCACCAAGGTGAAGAACATCCGGCTGGTGGATAGCGACCACGATATCGATTGCAAGATCGATGGCTTCGGCGCGATGAGCCTGAAGACGGAATTCGTCAAGAAAGTCTGACCTGACTCAATCGCGCGTGGGCGTGGCCTACCGGTTCTGACACGGCGGGTCAGCCCGACCGATTCCCTCCACTCCACGCAACAGTGGCTTTCAGTTTGGCGTGTTTATCGGGCCGACGCGAATCTCTAGACTGAGACCCATGCAGTGAGACGGGAGGAGACGCCCGCCAATGTGAAGAAACCGGCGCACAAGGTGCGCCGGTTTCGGTCAAGACCCCAAGCCGTCTCCAACAGGCAAGTCACCGACGCGCCCTCTCCACCCCCGACGGCCATGAAAAAGAAGATAGCGTTAGCCGCGTTTCTCGCAGTGCCCGGATCCTTCGCGATCCTCGCACTCGCCTGCCTGCACCCCGTTCTGCGCCGTGCGCTGGCTCGGGCCGCCGGGCTGGAACCCGTACTCGCCAACGTGTCGCGTCAGGTCGTATTGCTGGCACTCGTCTATCACCTGAACATGCATCATCGCCATCGGGAACGCGCACTGCGCGCCTGCCAGGCGCGTGGCGCCGACCGCGACGCCTTCGCGCAGTAATTCCGCGCCCGGCCGCTCACCGCGCCCGGATGGCAAATCCGTCGACGTAGGCGCTCAAGCCGCTTAAGTCACTTAAGCCCGCGGCCTGCGTTGCCCCCCAGACCTTGCCATCGCAAAGCACCTCGGTTGAGGGCGATGACACCACGGGCACGCCTTCCGCGCGCGCCGCCGCCTCGAACAGCGCCGTCTGGTTCACCTCGGCCGCCGTCTGTGCGGCACCTGTCACTGCCTGCGCTCCCACCATGCCCCAGCGGCGGTACTGCGCGATGAACCACATCCCGTCCGACGGATGCGGGTAGTTCACCACGCCCTCTTCGAAGAAGCTGACGGCCAGCAATGCGTGCCGTCCCTGCAATCGGCCAAAGTCCCCGAGCAGACGCGCGGCAATCAGGTCGCGCGGCGCGCCGACCCAAGCCGGTTCGGCGAGCCATCCCGCCGCTTCCGCCCGATGCCCCGGCATATCCAGCCAGCGACAGGCGCTGAGCAGCGTGCGCACCAGTGCGTGTGCCGTCTTCGGATAGCGTGCAACGAAATCGCGGCGGCAAGCGAGGACCTTTTCCGGATGATTCGGCCAGATGTCGCTCGACACCGCGACCGTGCGTCCCAGCCCGCGCGCCTGCGCCACCGCGTGCCACGGCTCACCACAACAAAACCCGTCGAGCCCGCCTTCCTCCATTGCCGCGACCATATGCGCGGGGGGAATCACGATGCTCGACACGTCGCGGAGCGGGTCGATGCCCTGCGCGGCAAACCAGTAATTGAGAAACATCGCGTGCGTGCCGGTCGGGAACGTCTGCGCGAAGACCGGCTTGCGCCCGAGCGACGCGAGCGCCTCACGCAAGTCGCCCGTGCGCGACATCGTGTCTGCCAGCGACGGCGTGACCGTCACAGCCTGGCCATTGCGATTGAGCACCATGAGCACCGCCATGTCCTCACGCGGCCCGCCAATGCCCAGTTGCACGCCGTACACCAGGCCGTACAGCGAATGCGCGGCGTCAAGCTCGCCCGTGAGCAACTTGTCGCGAACCGCCGCCCACGACGACTCGCGGCTCAACTCCAGCGTCAGCCCGTGTTCGTGCCCCAGTTCGAGACGCTTCGCCACGACCAGCGGCGCCGCATCGGACAGCGCAACGAACCCCACGCGCAAATGACGTTTTTCTGGCGCACCGTCCGGCAATTGCGCGTCAGAAGCCAACCATGATGACGTCGACATGAGCAGTGTCTACCCCAGTAATTCGGCAATCGAGACGAGTTGGCGCGCCACTTCGACGAGCTTCTCGCCCTGATCCATCGCCCGTTTGCGCAGGATGGCGTAGGCCTCCTGCTCGGAAATCCTGCGTCGATCCATGAGCAGGCGCTTGGCGCGGTCGATCAGCTTGCGGTCGGCCAGTTCGCTCTCGGCCTTGACCAGCCGAGCGCGCAGCTTCTCCTCATGCGCGAAGCGCGCCAGCGCCACTTCGAGAATCGGGGCGAGCCGGTCGACGGCCAGTCCCTCGACGGAGTACGCCGTCACACCTGCGTCGACCGCCGCGCGAATCAGCGACTGATTGCCGTCGGCAGAAAACATCAACACGGGACGCGGCGCCGCCGCATTCATCACGGCAAGTTGCTCGAGCGTGTCGCGCGACGGCGACTCCGTGTCGATGATGACGACATCCGGCCGCTCGCTCTCCACCACACGCGGCAACGCCTGCGGCTTGGCGACTTCCGCCAGCATCTCGCACCCCAGACGCGCAAGCGCCGCCCGCAACTCGCCTATCGGCTTGTCGGTATCGGTGACGAGCAACACGCGCAGCACGGCCTGCATGCCCTGCCCCCCTGCCGTCGAGTCGACGGGGGTGGTCGGGGCGGCCGAGTCCGTGAGCGCGGCGGGTTTGCGAGAGTCGCGGGGAGTGATGGCCATGAACGATATAACGCGTCAGGCGGCGCGGGCGATGACGTCCGGCTGGACGTCGCCGCCCGCGCCTCCGGTCGCGACACCCTGAGCTTCCGGCATACTCACCCGCGTCGCCTCACTGACCGCGCCGCCCACGAGCAGGATGGCCGGACTGGCGAAGCCCGCGGCGCGCACGTCGGCAGCCAGACGCGCGAGCGACGTCACCATGCGCCGCTCTTGCGGCGTGCCGGCCCACTGCACAGCCGCCGCCGGTGTCGTCGCCGCGAGGTGCGCCATCAGCGTTTCGACGAGCGCTTCGATCCGATTCACTCCCATGTAGATCGCCAGCGTGGTGCCCGTTGCGGCGAGTGCTGCCCAGTTGGGCGCACTGCCGTCCTGCCGGTGCGCGGTGACAAAGGTCACGCCCGCGCAGTGGTCGCGATGCGTGAGCGACATGCCCAGGCCTGCGGCCGCCGCGAAGGCCGACGACACCCCATTGACGATCTCCACCGGCACTCCCGCGCGACGCAGTGCCGAGATCTCCTCGCCCGCACGCCCGAACATGAGCGCGTCGCCCCCCTTCACGCGCACCACATGCGCGCCGGCTCGCGCGAACCGGCACATCAGCCGTTCGATGAAAGCTTGCGGTGTCGACCGGCAGCCGCCGCGCTTGCCCACGGCAATCACGCGGGCCTGCGGCGCGAGCGTCGCGATCTCCGGGTTGGCCAGATCGTCAACGAGCAGCACGTCGGCCTCGCCGAGCACGCGCGCCGCGCGCAAGGTGAGTAGATCGAGCGCGCCGGGGCCCGCGCTGAGCAGGGTGACTTTGCCGTTCTTCATGATCGTTCTCCCTCAAATCCTCGATATCGTGCATGTCGCCCAATTCAAATCCTGTCGTGACGTTCGGGATCGAACGCCGGAAATCCGTGCTCAAGCGGCGTTTGTCGCCATCGGCTGAGCTGCCGTCCTGCCCGACGCGACGCACATGCGCTGCAACTCCGGGACACACGAACCGCAGACCGTGCCGCAGCCCAGCTTCGCCTTGAGTTGCGCAACGTCTGCGCCCGCGGCGAGCGCCGCATCGATGCTCGACGCCGTCACCGACTTGCACTGACATACCGTGCGATCGCGCGGCGCGGCCGGCCCACTGTCGGCGACGAAAACCGCGTGACGCGCACGCGTCCAGGGTGACGTGTCTCGCACACGCGCGAGCAATGACGCCGACGCGGTGACATCCGCCTCACTGCCCGCGACGAGTACTCCGTCGATCAACGTCCCGCGCCATGCCACACGCTTGGTCATTGCCCTACGGGCGTCGCGATACTCCAGCAGCGACTCGTCGCGCGGCAGCGCCAGCGCGGCGTGCAAGCGTTCGAGCCAGGCAGCATCGGGCTGGTCGTCTGCGGCAGTGACCACAATCCGATCATCTCCCTCAAGACGCACGGTCGCAAAACGCCGCTCGGCCAGCAGCGGCTGCACCGCCGCATGCAGTTGCAGCGCGTCGCCGCGACGCACGGCCGCCACGCGCCACGGCAGCGTGAGCGGATCGACGCGCACCGCCGCATGCTTCAACTCCGGCTGCTTCGAGTATTTATCCACTGCCCCAAGGGTCGTGTCGTTCACGCCCCCGCCGCCAAGAAATTGCCCGCTCCAGTGCATAGGAACGAAGACAGTGCCCGACGCCACGTCGTCGCTCACGCTCAACATCAGCACCCGCTCGCCGCGACGGCTCGACAACCGCACGAATTCACCCGCGCGCAGGCTGCGGCGCGCGGCATCAGCGGGGTGCATCGTGAGCGCCGGTTCCGGCGCGTGCTCGAACAACTGCCCCACACGCCCCGTGCGGCTCATGCCATGCCACTGATCGCGCAGGCGGCCGGTGATCAGACGCAGTGGATGGCGAGCGTTGATCGGCTCGGCTACGGGTTGATATTCGAACGCATGAAAACGTGCGCGTCCGTCGCTGGTGGCAAATACACCGTCTTCGTAGCGACGGGCTTGTCCTTGCGACGCCCCCGCCGGGAACGGCCACTGCTGCGGGCCGCGCGATTCGAGCACGGCGTAGTCGATGCCGCCAATGTCGAGGTCACGCCCCACGGTGAGCGCGCGATGCTCGTCGAAAATCGTCTCGATCGATGAGAACGCAAACGGCTCGGGCGATGCGTCGAGTTTCGGCGCCAGACGACGGGCCACCTCGCTGGCAATCCACCAGTCCGCGCGCGCCGCGCCCGGTGCCGATACAGCCGCCCGCACGCGCGAGATGCGACGCTCCGAGTTCGTGACCGTGCCCGCCTTCTCGCCCCAACTCGAAGCCGGCAGTAGCACGTCGGCATACGGCACGGTATCGGTCTGGTGAAAGGCCTCCTGCACCACGACGAATTCCGCCGCCGCAAGCGCCTCACGCACACGTTCACTGTCGGGCATGGAATGCACGGGGTTCGTGCACGCGATCCAGATCGCCTTGACGCGCCCGTCGCGCACGGCGTCGAACATCTCGACGGCGGGCAGGCCAGGCTTGTCCGAAAGCCCCTGCACGCCCCACAACTGCTCGACTTCCGCACGATGCGCTGCGTTGCCGATCTCGCGATGCGCGGCAAGCATCGTCGCCAGCCCCCCGACTTCGCGCCCGCCCATGGCGTTGGGTTGTCCGGTGAGTGAGAATGGCCCGGCGCCCGGGCGTCCGATCTGTGCCGTGGCCAGATGCAGATGGATCAGTGCGAGGTTTTTCTCGGTGCCGTGGCTCGACTGATTCAGTCCCATGCAGTACAGCGACAGCGCCGCCGGGCTGTCGCCAAACCAGTCAGCGGCCTGGCGCAACGCGGACTCTTCGATGCCGCAGATGTCCGCCACGAGTTGCGGCGGATAGGCGCGCAGCACCTGCTTGAGTGCATCGAATCCTTCCGTATGCGCATCGATGTACCGACGATCGATGCGCCCCTCCCAGATCAGGTGATGCAGCATGCCGTGAAAGAGCGCGACGTCGGTGCCGGGTTCGATGGCCAGATGCAGATCGGCCATCGCGGCCGTGTCAGTGCGACGCGGGTCGACAACGATCCAGCGAATCGAGGGATCGGCCGCCTTCGCCGCTTCGAGGCGGCGAAACAGCACCGGGTGCGCATACGCCATGTTGCTGCCCGCGAAGAGCACCGTGCGGGCGGCTTCGAGATCGTCGTAGCACGTGGGCGGCCCATCTGCGCCGAGCGCCATCTTGTAACCGCTCACCGCACTCGACATGCACAGCCGCGAGTTCGTATCGATGTTGTTGGTGCGCACCAGCCCCTTCGCGAGCTTGTTGAAGACGTAGTAGTCCTCGGTCAGCAACTGCCCCGACACGTAGAACGCGACGGCGTCCGGCCCGTGACGCTGGATGACGTCGGCAAAGCGCGAGGCCACCGTCTCCAGCGCGTCGCTCCAGGTCGCGGGGGCGCGCACGGCATAGCGCTGGCTGCGAAGCTCGGGCATCAACACACGGCCGGCAAGCGACTGTGCGGTGAGCGGCAGCGTCATGCCCTTGCTGCACAGACGCCCGAAGTTGGCCGGATGCGCCGGGTCGCCCTGCACGCCGACGATGCGCTCGCCGTCGCTCTCGACGAGCATGCCGCAACCGACGCCGCAGTAGCAGCAGGTGGTTTGCGTGATGGTGGTCATGGCAGCTCCGGCAGTGGCGATGAAGTCAGGCGGCAGCGGTGGCTTCGACCGCCTGGTCGCTCATCGCCTCGCCAAGCGACAGATACACCTCGCCTGCGTCGATCCGCACGGGAAAGCGCTGCGCGCAGCCCACGTCGGGTGCACACGCCTCGCCCGTCGTCAGATCGATGTTCCAGGCGTGCAGCGGACACGTCACCTTCTCGCCGTGCACGATGCCCTGCGAAAGCGCACCGCCCTTGTGCGGACATTTGTCGCGCAGCGCAAAAACGTTGTCGCTCTCGGTACGGAAGAGCGCGATGTCGCCGCTCGGATGGGGCAGCACCCGCGTGCCCAGACGCGGAATGGCATCGACGTCGCACACATGCAGCCAGATCGGTTCGGATAGCGTCATAGTGATCTCCTCAGGCAATCGCAGGCGCCACGCCCAACGGCGCGAGCGGACGGTATTCGTTGGCCTGTGCCCCGTCGATGCGCGCTTGCCAGGGGTCGGGTAGACCGTCGAGCGAGAAGAGCAAGCGTTCGTAGAGCGCGCGACGGTTGGCCGCGTCGTTCACCACGCGTTGCTTCACGTAGTCGAGGCCCACACGATCGATGTAGTGCACCGTGCGGTCGAGGTAGTAGGCTTGCTCGCGATAAAGCTGGAGGAATGCGCCCGTGTATTCCTTGACCTCCTCGGCCGTCTTCACCTTGACGAGGAACTGCGCCACTTCGGTCTTGATGCCGCCGTTGCCGCCGACATACAGCTCCCAGCCGGAGTCGACCGCAATCACCCCCACGTCCTTGATACCGGCTTCGGCGCAGTTGCGCGGACAGCCCGACACGGCAAGCTTCACTTTGTGCGGCGACCACATGTTCGCGAGCATCGTCTCGAGATCGATGCCCATCTGCGTGCTGTTTTGCGTGCCGAAGCGGCAGAACTCGCTGCCCACACACGTCTTCACGGTGCGGATCGACTTGCCATAGGCGTGTCCCGACGGCATGCCGAGATCGCGCCAGACACTTACGAGGTCTTCCTTCTTCACACCGAGCAGATCGATACGCTGGCCGCCCGTGACCTTGACCATCGGAATCTGATACTTGTCCGCCACGTCGGCGATGCGACGCAATTCGCTCGCATTCGTCACGCCGCCCTTCATCTGCGGGATGACGGAGAACGTGTTGTCTTTCTGAATGTTGGCGTGCACACGCTCGTTGACGAAGCGGCTTTGCGGATCGTCCACCGCCTCTTTCGGCCACGTGCTCAGCATGTAGTAGTTCAGTGCGGGACGGCACGTCGCGCAACCGTTCGGTGTGCGCCAGTCGAGAAAGTCGAAGGCGGTGCGATGCGTTGTGAGGTGATGCTCGCGCACCGCGCGCCGCACGTCGGCATGCGACAGGTCGGTGCAGCCGCACACGGCCTTTTCTTTCGGCGCGGCGTCATAGGTCGAGCCCAGCGTGCTCATCAGAATCTGCTCGCACAGTCCGGCACACGAGCCGCAGGAGCTGGCGGCTTTGGTGTGCTTCTTTACCTCGTCCAGAGTGAACAGGCCCTTCTCTGTAATTGCGCGGACGATGGTGCCCTTGCACACGCCATTGCATCCACAGACCTCGTCGGTATCTGACATGGCCGATGCGCGGTTCTGCCCCTGCGTGCCGACGTCGCCCACGCTCGACTCGCCGAACATGATGCGCTCGCGCAACTCGCCCAGCGTGCGCCCTTCGCGCAGCAGCTTGAAGTACCACGCGCCATCGGTGGTGTCGCCATACAGACACGCCCCCACGAGCTTGTCGTCGCGAATCACGAGCTTCTTGTAGACGCCGCTCGCCGGGTCGGATAGCACGATTTCCTCAGTGCCTTCGCCGCCGAGAAAGTCGCCCGCCGAGAACAGGTCGATGCCCGTGACCTTGAGCTTCGTCGACAACACCGAACCGCGATAGCTGCCAATGCCCATGAGCGCGAGGTGATTGGCGCAAACCTTGGCCTGTTCGAACAGCGGCGCCACGAGACCGTAGGCCACACCGCGATGGCTCACGCATTCGCCCACGGCGTAGATGCGCGGGTCGTAGGTTTGCAGCGTGTCTGACACGACAATGCCGCGCGAGCAATACAAGCCGGCCGCTTCGGCGAGTGTCGTGTTCGGGCGAATGCCCGCCGCCATCACCACGAGATCCGCGGCGATTTCTTCGCCATTGCTGAACTGCACCGCGCGCACGCTGCCATTGCCGTCATCGAGAATCGCCGACGTTTGATGCGACAGCCGGAACGCAAGGCCGCGCGCTTCGAGCGACTGTTGCAAGAGTTTGCCCGCCGTGCTGTCGAGCTGCCGCTCGAGCAGCGTATCGGCCAGATGCACGACGCTCACGTCCATGCCGCGCAGCTTGAGTCCGTTAGCCGCCTCCAGACCGAGCAGGCCACCGCCGATCACGACCGCATGACGCTTCACGCGCGCCGTCTCGATCATGATCTCGGTGTCGCGAATGTCGCGATAGCTGATGACACCGTCGAGATCCTTGCCCGGCACCGGCAGGATGAACGGGCTGGAGCCGGTCGCGATGAGCAGCCGGTCGTACGACGCTTCGGTGCCGTCGGCACAGCGCACCACACGGCGCGGCCGGTCGATCTGCGTGACCTCTTTGCCCAGATGCAACGTGATGCCCTTCTGCGCATACCAGTCGAGGGGATTGAGCACGATGTCGGCGAATGCCTGCTCACCCGCGAGCACCGGCGAGAGCAGGATGCGGTTGTAGTTCGGATGCGGCTCGGCGCCGAACACGGTGATGTCGTACTGATGCGGTGCGATCTCCAGCAGCTCTTCGAGCGTGCGGATGCCCGCCATGCCATTGCCAATGACGACCAGACGAGGTTTGCGCATGCTGTCTTCTCCTGTTGCAACGCGTGCAGCGCCCGAAAAACAAAACGGCGTCCGTCCGTGCCGCAGCACGGAGGGACGCCGTTGTCCTGTGGGTACGTCGCAGGCTGTCCCGCCCGACGTCGCACCTGAATTCGTTGCCGGCGACGCCTTTGCCGCTGGCCTTTACGCTAACGCAACAAGCATGCCAGCCACGACGCTACCATCGGCAAAACGTTGCCGAATAAGGGGAGACAGGAGAAATGTCTATGGGGAATGTCCGAAAGTCGGCCTAAACCTGCTGCACCGCAGCAGTGCAAGGCGGTGCAGCCGCCGCCTTGCGCGCACCACGATGAGGCGCAGCGCGAGCGCCTTAGCGTGCTGCCGACGGCGAGTGTCCGCTCACGTGCGCTCCGGCATCGGCCGGCAGACGGAGGCCGTCGATCAGCGCCAGCAGCGCGATGCCGCCCATGACGACGAACGTCCACCGGAAGCTGGTTGCGCCGAACGGCGTGGCGCCCGCCACTTCGGTAACTTTGAGTACGAGCGCGCCAAGCGCAATGCCCAGACCGGACGTCATCTGCTGGAGTGCCGAGAACAAGGTCGCGGCACCGCCCATGTCGTCTGGCGGCACGTCGGCGAAACCCATCGTGGCGAGCGTGGTGAACTGTACCGAGCGGCAGATGCCACCGAAGAGCAGCACGAGCGCGATGAGCCATAGCGGGGTCGTCGCCGTGAGTAACGCGCACAGTGCGAAGCCGACCGCCACGAGTACCCCATTGCCCAGCAGCACGCCACGGAAGCCGAAGCGGCGCATGATCGGCGTGGTCGCCGGTTTGATGCCGAGATTGCCCGCGAAGAGGGCCAGCATCAACAGGCCCGACGTCACGGCGCTCATGCCGAACGCCAGTTGGAACATCAGCGGCAGCAGAAACGGTGCGCTACCGATGGCGATGCGGAAAAGCGAGCCACCCCAGACCGTCACGGCGAACGTCTGAACGCGCAGCGCGCCCAGGTTGATGAGCGGATGCGGCGCGCGCAGGAAATGACGAATCGACCACACCATCGCCCCCAACCCTATCGCCAGACAGCCGATCACCAACGGCCAGTCGGCCGGCGTGCGGCTGGCCAGCTCTACCCCGAACATCAGCAGACTGGCACCCACGCCACTCGCGATGAACCCCGGCAGATCGAACGGCTTGCGCTGCCCCGGCGACGGCTTCACCAGCCACAGCGCCGCCGCGAAGGCGGCAATGCCCAGCGGCACGTTGATAAGGAAGATCCAGTGCCAGCTCCATGTCGAAGAGATGAAGCCACCCAGTGCCGGGCCGAGCACCGGCGCGGCGAGCCCCGGCCAGGTGATGGTGGCGATCGCGCGTACCAGGGCGGGCTTGGGCGTATTGCGCAACACGATGAGTCGGCCGACCGGCACCATCATCGCCCCGGCGAGCCCTTGCAGTACGCGAAACAACGTGAACATGTCGAGGCTCGTGCTCATCGCACACAGCACCGACGCGAGTGTGAAAAGCGCAATTGCCGCTGGGAATACGCGGCGCGGCCCGAGCCGGTCGGCAAGCCAGCCGCTCGCCGGAATGAACGCTGCGAGCGCGACCAGATACGCCGATAAACCGATGGAGAGCTGCGACGGCGCAACGCCGAAGTCGTGCGCCATCGCCGGTAGCGACGTGGTGATGATCGTCGCGTCGAGGTTCTCCATGAAGAACGTGGACGCCACGAGCAGCGGCAATGCCGTCTGTGACGTCGTCAGTGCCGCACGGGGAGGCGATCCGGAAGGCCCGGAAGGTGGCGGGGATGGCGGGCGCGACTGGGCAGGATCGGACACGACGGCTCTCGGGGGCAACGAACGCCAGCGAGTGTATTACAACCGCCGCGTCGCCGCTGCCGGATGCCGGATGCCGAGAGCGTTGGTGATGACGGCGTAGCGTCAGTCGTCCTGCATGAGCGCTCGGCCGATGATCAACTGCTGAATCTGCGTGGTGCCCTCATACAGACGCAGCAGACGCACGTCGCGATAGAAGCGCTCCACCTTGTACTCGTTGATGTACCCCGCCCCGCCGTGCACCTGCACACCGCGATCGGCCACGCGCCCGACCATCTCCGTACAGAACAGCTTGGCGCACGACGCCCGCATGCTGACATCGGCATCGCGCTTGCCTGCGGGCTTTGCGTCGTAGCGCGCGGCGCAATCCTGCACCATCGACCATCCCGCATAGAGTTCGGACTGACTGTCGGCGAGCATTGCCTGCACAAGCTGGAAGTCACCGATGCGCTGCCCGAACTGCTTGCGCTCGCGCGCATAGGCCACCGACTCGTCGAGAATTCGTTGCGCCATGCCGCACGAGAGCGCCGCCACATGCAGACGTCCACGATCGAGCACCTTCATGGCCGTCTTGAACCCCTTGCCAGCCTCGCCGCCAATGATGTTCGCTGCTGGCACGCGTGCGCCTTGCAGTACGACGTCGCAGGTCTTCGTGCCGCGCTGGCCCATTTTCTTGTCGGGCTTGCCGAGCGACAGACCCGGTGTGTCGGCCGGCACGATGAAGGCCGAAATGCCGCCCGCCCCGTCGCCGCCAGTGCGCGCCATCAGGGTGAACGCCCCGGCGCGCGGCGCATTGGTGATGAAACGCTTCACGCCATCGAGCACGTAGGCGTCACCGTCGAGCACGGCGCGCGTCTTGAGCGCCGCCGGGTCCGACCCCGCGTCCGGCTCCGTGAGCGCGAACGACATGATCAGGTCCCCGCTCGCCACACGCGGCAGCAGGTCGCGCTTTTGCGCCTCGGTACCATCCATCAGAATGCCCTGCGAGCCGATCCCCACATTGGTGCCGAACACCGAGCGGAACGCCAGCGACGTCTGCCCGAATTCGTAGGCAACGCGCACTTCCTGCGCCATCGACAAGCCGATACCGCCGAATTCCTCGGGAATCGACAGACCGAACAGGCCCATCTCCTTCATTTCGTCGACGATCCCGGCGGGCACGTCGTCGTGTTCCTCCACATCGTTCTCGGCAGGCACGAGCCGCTCACGAATGAAACGTTGCACGGCCGCAAGCAGCAACTCGAACGATTCGCTATCCAGTCCCTTCGATGTCATTGATCCTCCGTCTCCCAGTGCCCGCCGCCGCGCCAGCCGTGGCGCGCGGCGTTCGATTTCGCCATCTTACCCGCGCCAGAGCGTCGGCCGGGCGCCCAATGAACACAAGCGGCTGGCGATTCCGCCGCCTGACGCAACGCCATATTAACTAGCTTCCTAATTATTAGTTAACATATAATCCATTTCCATGACCTCCTTGGAATCGCTCCGCTTTGTCTTTACCAGCCATTTGCTGCTGGCGGGCAAGCAGTGGCGTCAGATCTCGCAGGGCGCGATCGTCGAATACGGAATTTCCGCGGCGAGCGCTGGCCCGTTGTTGTTCATCCGCCGTCTTGGCCAGGGTGTGCGTCAGGTCGAGCTTGCCGAATACGTCGGGCTCGAAGGCGCGTCGCTGGTGCGACTGCTCGATCAGTTGTGCGCGGCGGGACTTGTGCTGCGCGAAGTCGATGCCAGCGACCGGCGCGCCAACGCGCTGCGGCTCACGGAGGCCGGCGAAGCGCTCGCCGAGAAGCTTGAAATCGAACTCAGCCAGTTGCGCGCGAAGGTTTTCGCGAACATCCCGCGCGAGGATTTCGAGGCGGTGTTGCGCGTGTTCGAAGCCATCTCCAGCGTAGCGAGCCCCGATGTGGGCATCCTCGCGATGGAGCCCCCTAAGAAGTAAACCGTGTTCAACTGGCCATCCTCACGCGACTGGATTTTCTCGATCAAGGCGTTCGTCGCCTCGATGCTGGCGCTCTACATCGCCCTGGCGCTCGGTTTGCCGCGCCCGTACTGGGCGATGGCCACGGTCTACATCGTGTCGCACCCGCTGACCGGCGCCACGCGCTCCAAGGCGTTGTATCGGGTGCTCGGCACGCTGCTCGGCGCAGCGGCGTCCATTGCCTTCGTCCCCGCGCTCGTCGATAACCCCGAACTGCTGATGGCTGCCGTCGGGCTGTGGACCGGCACGCTGCTCTATATCTCGCTGCTGCATCGTTCGCCGCGCAGCTATGTGTTCCTGCTGGCGTCGTACACGCTGCCGCTGATCGCCTTGCCCGCCGTGGGTACGCCGGACGGCATCTTCGATATCGCCGTTGCGCGCTCCGAGGAGATCATTCTCGGCATCATCTGCGCGAGCGTGGTTGGCGCAGTGATCTTGCCCACGAGCGTGGCCAAGGTGCTGCACGACCGGTCGGCGCGCTGGCTCACCGACGCCGCACGCTGGACGACCGACATGCTCTCGGCCGACCCTGAAGGCAAGGCCACGCGCCACATGAGCCGTCACCGCATGGCGGCCGACATTCTGGCGCTCGACCAACTGATCAGCCAGCTTTCCTACGACGCCGACACGTCGGAGCGCGTGCGCGACGCACAGGAGTTGCGCGGGCGCATGACGATGATGATGCCTGTGCTCTCGACCGTGGCGTCGCTCGTGCACACGTTGCGTCAGCATCCGAAGGGGGCACCTGAAGCGCTTGAGGCGAAGATGGCGGAAGTGGTCGCATGGCTGCGGCGCGGCGCACCCTCGCCCGCCCCGGCCCACTTGTTGAGTCCGCCTCAGTCGGCAGGCGAAGCCTCGGACTGGTATGGCGCGCTGGTTTCGGCGACGGAAGATCGTCTGCGCTCGCTCGTGCAACTCTGGCAGGACTGCGTGTCGCTGCAACGCCGGTTCACACAGCGCGACGATCAGGATGGCCCCAGCGAATGGACACCCGCCTTCCCGCACTGGGAGCTGGGTGGTGCACGCCACTACGACCACGGCCTGCTGCTGTTCTCGACCGTTTCCGCCGCGCTATGCACATTCCTGATGGGCATGGCGTGGATCTACACCGGCTGGAACGATGGCGCCGCGGCCGTCTCGCTCGGCGCGGTGGCCTGCTGCTTCTTCGCGGCAATGGACGAGCCCGCGCCGTTCATTCGTTCGTTCTTCTGGGCGACGGCCGTGTGCGTGGTATTCGCCGCCGTGTATGTGTTCTTCATCCTGACCAATGCGCACGACTTCGGTCTGCTGGTCGCGATGTTTGCTGTGCCGTATCTGCTGCTCGGCACGTTTATTCCGCAGCCGCGCTTCACGATGGTGGCGATGCTCGTGGCGGTCAATACCGCGAGTTTCGTCGGCATTCAAGGCGGCTACAGCGCCGACTTCCCGGCGTTCTTCAACAGTAATCTTGCCGGTCTGGCCGGCGTGCTGTTCGCGTTGCTCTGGACGTTGCAGACACGTCCGTTCGGCACGCGTGTGGCCATGCGCCGCCTGATTCACTCGAGCTGGCGCGACATTGCGAAGAACGCGGTCGGCCGCTCGGTGGCCGAACATGGCCCCCTGCGTGCGCGACTGCTCGATCGGCTCGGACAACTGGTGCCGCGTCTGGCCGCGAGCGAGAGCGAAACGTCGAGCGACGGCTTTACCGAAGTGCGCGTCGAACTCTCGGCGCTGGCGTTGCAGCGCGAGCTGCCGCATCTGAATCCATCGCAGCGCGACGCCGTCGAGGCCGTGCTCACCGACGTGGCGCGCTTTTATCAGGCGCGACTCGATGAACAGGTGAGCGAGCCCGACACCACGCTGCACGACAAACTGCTGGGCGCGGTGCGCTCGTTGGTGGCTCATAGCGATCAGGCGTCGCGCAGCGCGCGCGCCTCGCTTATGGACATCCACGTTGCGCTGTTCCCGGCCACACGATCCGGGAGTGTCCAATGAGCGGTGAGATCGACATCTACGGCGTATTCGTGCCGACGCTGCTGGCCCTGATGGTCGTGGCTTTCGTGCTGACGGGTGCGCTGCGCTTCGTGCTCGCGCGCATCGGCTTTTACAAGCTCGTCTGGCACCGGTCGTTATTCAACCTTGCTGTGTACATCATCGCGCTGGGCGGCATCGTCGCCATCGCGCACGCCTGCCAACCATGAAACTGAAACTTCGCTCTCTCGGCCCCGTCGTGCTGACGCTCGCGGTATCTTGCGTCGCGGTCTTCGTGCTGCTGCACCTGTGGGACTACTACACCGTCGCCCCTTGGACACGTGACGGCCGCATCCGCGCCGATATCGTGCAGGTCGCGCCCGATGTGTCAGGCCTCATCACCGACGTCGAGGTCAAAGACAACCAGCAGGTGCACCGCGGCGATCTGCTGTTCGTGATCGATCGCGACCGCTACACGCTTGCGTTGCAGCAGGCCGAAGCCACTGTCGCCGCGCAACGCGCCACGCTCGCGCAGGCACGCCGCGAAAACGCGCGTAACCATCAGTTGACGGAAGTCGTCGCCAAGGAAGTGGTCGAGGCCGGTCAGGCCAAGGTCGAATCCGGGGAAGCCGCCGTGGCGCAAGCCGAAGCGGCCGCGCGACTCGCGAAGCTCAATCTCGAGCGCACACGCGTGCTCGCCCCCGCCGACGGCTACCTGAACGACCGTCTGCCGCGTGTGGGCGACTATGTCAGCACTGGCCGCCCGGTGCTTTCGATGGTCGACGCCAACTCGCTGCATGTGGAAGGCTACTTCGAAGAAACCAAGATGCGCGGCATCCACATCGGCGATCCCGTCGAAGTGCGTCTGATGGGCGAGCAGCATGTGCTGCACGGTCACGTGCAGAGCATCGTCGCCGGGATCGAAGACCGCGACCGCACGAGCGGCGCGTCGATGCTGCCCAACATCAACCCGACCTTCAACTGGGTACGCCTCGCCCAGCGCATTCCGGTGCGCATTGCGCTCGACGATGTGCCCAAGGACATGCGCCTGGTCGCCGGGCGCACCGCGACCGTGACCGTCGTCGAAGGTCAGCAGGACAAGGCCGCTCAGCCGACTCCGACCAGGGAGTCGAAAGCGGCTGCGCAAACGAATCGCGCGGCGTCCACGACGCTGGCCGCCGCACGCGAGACCGGCGCTCAACCGGGAGCCCGGCAGTGAGCACACGATTACTCCTGATGAGCGCCGTGGCCACCGCTGCCGCGCTCGTTACCGGATGCACGACGGTCGGCCCCGACTACCATCTGCCGGAAAACTCGGTGATGCGTTCACGCGACGCGAACGGCCCGATTGCGAATGCAACGCAGCGCGCCGTGTCGATGGGTGCCGTGCCCGGCGACTGGTGGCAACTCTACGACGATCCCAAGCTCGACGCACTCGTGAAAGCGGCGCTTGCTGCCAACACGGACGTTCGTGTGGCGCTCGCCAACGTGCAGCGCGCGATTGCGATGTATCACGAAGTCGAGTCGGAGAATCTGCCACAGGGTGGCGTAGAAGCCAACGCGGGCCGTGCCCAGCTCTCGGGCGAGAGTTTCCTGAAGGAAGAAAAGCTGCCGGTGGTCAATCTGGCGGCTGCGGCGTTGTCCATCTCCTATCAGATCGACTTCTTCGGCAAGCTGGCCCGCGCGGACGAAGCCGCACTCGCCGCCGCCGAATCCAGCCAGGCCGCACTCGATGTCGCCCGCGTGAGCGTGGCCGCCGAAACGGTGCGCGCGTATGTGCAAAGCTGCGCGGCCAATCACGAATACGACATCGCCAACGACCAGTTGAGGTTGCAGGAAAAGAGCGTGGCCATCACGCGCAAGCTCGTCGATGCCGGGCGCGATCAGCCGACCGATCTGCTGCGCGCGCAAGCGCAGGCCGACACGTTGCGCGCCGCCTTGCCGCATTTCCAGGCACAGCATGAAGCCGCGACCTACCGGCTGGCGGTGATGCTCGGCAAAGTGCCCGGCACGCTTGACGCGAGTGCTGCCGAGTGCCGCCGCATTCCGCAGCTCAACCAGCCACTGCCGGTTGGCGATGGCACCGCGCTGCTCAAGCGTCGCCCCGACGTGCGTCAGGCCGAGCGCGAACTGGCGTCGGCCACGGCCAAGATCGGCGTGGCCACGGCAGATCTCTATCCGTCGATTCGCCTGGGCGCCTCGATCGGGGCGAGCGGGGTACTGGAACACTTCGGGCAAGGCCGCACGGAACAATGGACCGTGGGCCCGATGATCACGTGGTCGCTGCCGACCAACGGCGTGCGCGCCCACATCAAAGGGATGGAAGCCGGCGCTGACGCCGCCCTCGCCCATTTTGACGGCGTGGTGCTCAAGGCACTACAGGAAACGCAGACGTCCCTCTCGGCTTACACGCGCGAATTAGAGCGCGACGACGCCCTGCGCGATGCCCGCGACAAATCACGCGCCGCTGCCGAGCAGAATCACAAGCTTTATCAGGCCGGCCGCGCGCCGTACCTGACCAGCCTCGACGCCGAACGCACGCACGCGAACGCCGAAGCCGCGCTGGCTGCCTCAGAGACACAAGTCGCGATGGATCAGGTCAATCTGTTCCTGGCACTGGGCGGTGGCTGGCAATCGAGCGCGGCAAACGACAAGACGTCGCTGGCCGATGCCCATGACACCCATGACGCCCATTCCACGTCGGAGCGCGGCGGCACGCCAGCCTCATCCACGCCATCGACCCATTGATCGATTGAAATAAGCGCAAACGTGAGGGCGCAGGGAAGTGGCGTCCTCGCGACACCTGTCCTCCAGAAACGCACAAGCCCCGTCGGGAACGGATCCTCGGGCGGGGCTGTGGTAAATGACGCGCTATCGCGTCGGTGAAGCGATTCGCGCGGCGCGGGCGGGACTCGATGGTAAGTCGGGCGGGCCGTCGGCGAATCGGGAACTGCTATCGATAACCGCTACGGTTATCGCGTTGCCACTCAGTTGGCGACCGGCGCTTGCTGTGCACCCGCTTGGTTCCGGGCTTCGATCTTGGCCGTCAGTTGCTGCAACTGTACCGACTGTTCGTAGGTGTACGGGAAATTGAATTCCGTCACCGGCGAGAGGCCGAGCTCACGTGCAGCTTGCAGCTCAGCGCGCACATGGGCACGGGTTACACCGCCCGTTTGGCTCTGATCTGCCGCGAATGCCGAGCCAGCAGCCATCGTCAGGCCAACGAGCGCGACAGCAGTCAACAGGTTCTTTTTCATGGAAAACTCCTTTTATCGTTCATCCGACGCTCATGGACACGAAAACCGCTAACCGATCAGTTTTCGCCATGAGTAAATTATAGTTTTCCCTTACTAATGAACCAGCCCTAAAGCGACAACACACTGTTTCGGAAATGTTATGAAATCGGCCGAATTTACCGTCGAAATGACGCGAAAATGGCGGAAAACCGAATTGAAATGACAACGATCTCTCGAAGATCGCGTTATTTCACCAAGTGAAAAATGAAGGACACCGCCCGAGGAGAAAATCGCGCGCGAAAGCCGCCCGCGAGCGACCGGAAAAGCGCTCACGAGACAGGGCTGAATCGCAGATGAATCAGGGGGAAATCAAACCGCTGCTGATCGCGGCGGCAATCGCCTGGTGACGATTGACGGCACCGAGCTTGCGCTTGGCGTTATTGATATGAAACGTCACGGTGTGCTCGGAGATCTTCAGAATCAGGCCAATCTCCCAAGCCGTTTTACCGCGCGCGGCCCACAACAGACTTTCGATTTCGCGCGGGCTGAGTTTTCCTACGCTGCGACTCGCCACCCATTGCATATCGAGTTGCTGGATCGCCTGATGGAAATACACCGCCGTCAGGTAGATCTCTCCAATCATGCGTGATTCGTGCTCCGCTGACGCTTCGGGAGACTTTGCCGTCGCAGCACTGAAGATCGCGCGCTCGCCAGCGGCACCGTAGATGGGAATCGAAACCCCCGATCCGAGACCGTGCTCGCGGGCATCTGCGAAGATGGGATGCGGCCGTTTCTGCTGGAGAAACGTGCGCCAAAGAATCGGAAGCGGTGACAAATTGGCCGCAATCAGTATCGGATCGACTTCGGCATAACCCGCGCTTTGATAGCGCTCAATCCATGCCGCCGGAAATGTCGTGAAGATATGCCGACTCGGCATTCCCTGCGCCGAAATCCATTGATCTTCAATCTGAAATGCTGCGGCCTCTCGTTCCCGACGCGGCAGGAGCGGCGCGTAAAACAACGCGTCATATCCCAGTGTATGCGTCAGGTTCTGAAACTCTGTGTCGAGTGCTTCGACCGAGCGGGCACCAAGCAGCCCCTCATATCGATAAAGATTATGATGCATTGCGAGTTGCACGTTTCTTGATAAGTGCCGGCGAATTGCCGATATTCGCGCATTGTAGTCCTTGCCTCATGGTTTGCGGGCAGTAATTTTGCCCATTGAAACGCCAAACCTTTTAACGTGGAGTGCCAATCATTTCCCCGTTGAAAATTATGCGGCGTTGCCCAACGCTTCCAATGCAGACAAGACTTTGCGCAGCCCTGTTGTCAGCGGTTTGTCCTGACGCACGACAATCGCAAGCGTTCTCGATAATTCAGGTGTGAGTGCCGCGACTCGCAATCCGCGACGGTAATGTGCGGCATTGACCGACATGCGCGGCACGATGCTGTACCCCAATCCCGCAGCCACCATTTCCTTGATGGCTTCGATGCTGCCCAGTGCCATGACCGGACGCACTCGCAACCCCGCTTGCAGAAACCACTCGTCGATCAACAACCGTGTGCTGCTCCCCGACTCGAATGCCACCATCGGCGCAGCGACGAGCGTCTGGGGCGTGACTTCCGCTGCCCAATGCTGGTCGCTGGCCGGTGCAATAGCGACGAACTCATCGCGCAACACTGGCGTGATGTGCAGGCTACGCCCTGCGGCAGGCAACGTGACGAGGCCGATATCGAGTCGGTTCTCCGTGACAGCAGTCACGACGTCATCGGTGTTGCCGGTACTCACGCGAATATCGAGCATCGGATGACGCTTGCGCATCGCGCGCAGCATTGGCGGCAGCAAATGAATGCAGGCCGTCGCCCCGGTGCCGATCGCCACTTCGCCGGCCACGCCACTCGCGTGGCTCGACAGCGCCTGCATGGCGTCGTCCACGGCTGCGTCGATGCGTCGCGCATGCTCGAGCAACGTCAGACCGGCGGATGTCGGCTTGAGCCGCTTGCCTACGCGCTCGATCAGTCGCACATTGAGCCGTTGCTCCAACTGGCGAACCTGAAGGCTTACAGCGGGTTGCGACAGATCGAGGCGCGCGGCGGCCGCGGAGAAACTCCCGGCGTCGATGACCTCGGAAAAGGTGTGAAGCTGATCCAGATTCAGGCGACGCATCTCAAAGTTTTCCTTATGAACCGGATAAGATGCCAAGACTTTACCAAGAGATGGCATAGGCGCACCATGCAGATCGTGCCTTCGCCAACCGGACCTGCGGCGTTATTGCCGCCCCTCTCCCCGCCATGCCCACCGTCATCACCCTCGGCTTTGCGCAACTGATCAACTGGGGCGTGAGCTTCTATTTGCCCGGTGCCTTCGCGTGGCGTATCGCGCAAACGACCGACTGGCCACAGACGTGGGTGTTTGCTGGCCCCTCGCTTGCCATGCTCGTGATGGCCGCTATCTCGCCGCTTTCCGGCCGCTGGCTCGAGCGCATGGGCGGGCGCCGCGTCATGTGCATCGGCACGCTCGTATGCTCGGCAGGCTGCGCAACGCTGGCCACCAGCACAACGCTCGTGCAATTCTATGCGGCGTGGTGCCTGCTCGGCGTCGGCATGCGCCTCTCGCTTTACGACGCGGCATTCGCCACGCTGGCGGCCCTCTACGGGCCGACTGCACGTAGGCCGATGACGCAGATCACCCTCATGGGCGGATTGGCGACAACGGTCTTCTGGCCGCTGGGCAACTGGCTGGGCGACACGTGGGGATGGCGCACCGGCGTGTTCGTCTATGGCGTGATCGGCCTGCTCGCGTGGGCACTGCTGCGCAGCCTGCCACCGACACCGCCCCGGACACCCGCCACCCATGCAGCCCGTCAGGCGCGCTCGCCGCTGCCCTGGACGCCCGCGCTGCTTTACGGCGCCGTCATGGCGCTGGTGTCCGTTCTGTCGTCGGGACTGGCCGCGCATCTGACCTCGCTGCTCGGGGCTCACGGCTTGCCGGTCGGGCTCGCCGCCTTGTGGGGATTGGGACAGGTCTGCGCACGCACGCTTGAATGGCTTCAGCCGCGTCAGGCAAGCGCCGTCAAACTGAATCTGGTGGTCGGTTTCGGGCTGCCGCTTTGCTTTGCGCTGGGACTGGCCGGCATGTCGTCCGTGTACGCCGCAGGCGTCTTCATTTTCGCGTACGGGGCACTGAACGGTCTGGCCACGCTGCTGCGCGCCAGCCTGCCGCTCGAACTCTTCGCCCACGATGCCTACGCCCATGCACTAGGCACGCTGCTCACGCCCGCATTTGCACTGGCGGCCGTGGCGCCGTGGGGGTATTCCGTGGCACGCGAGCACTGGGGCGACGCCGCCGTGCTCTGGGTCTCGCTCGTTATCGGTCTGCTAATTGCGGGGGCTGCGCTAACGCTGCGGCGTCTGGCGCCGCCAGCGCCTGTTCCACAAACGCTTGCAGAAACGCAATCCACGTCTTGACCTTCGCGTCGAGATACAGGCGCGACGCGTAGACCGCATACACATTCGTCCCCTGCATTTCGTAGGCGGGCAGCACGCGAATCAGCGCGCCGCTGCGCAACGCGGGAAGCGCCGAGAGCAATGGCACCGGCCCCACGCCGCAACCACTGATCAGCGCGGCCGCCAGCGAGTCGGCCGTATTCACCCGCAAGCGCCCGGAGGGCACCGGCAGTTTCACACGACCGTCCGGGCCGTCGAAATCCCAGTGATCGACCGAGTAATGCGGCGCCATGAGACGCACCTGCGTGTGCTGCGCCAATTCGTCGAGCGACGCCGGGGCGCCGTGCTTGTCGAGGTATTGCGGCGCGGCGCACAACACGGACGCCATGCGGCAAATGTGTGCCGACACGAGTCCCGAATCGGGCAATTGCGACGCCGCCAGCCGAAGCGAGACATCGATGTTTTCTTCAAGCAAATCGGGCACGCGCGACGACAGCAGCAGGTCGGCCTCAACCGCTGGGTACTGTTCCAGAAACCGCGCGAGCGCCGGGATCACGAACACCTGCCCGAAGCTGGCCGGTGCGTGCAGACGCAGCGTGCCGCCGGGCGCAGCGCTCGCGGCGCCCGCCTCGGCTTCCGAGACATCAACGAGCGAGAGAATGTCGCGGCAACGAGCCAGATAGCGCTTTCCCGCGTCAGTGAGCGCGAGCTTGCGTGTCGTGCGATGCAGCAAGCGGGTGCGCAAATGGGCTTCGAGTTCGGACACCGCCTTCGACGCCTGCGCCGTCGTCATGTCGAGCGCGCGCGCCGCCCCGGCAAAACTTGCCGCGTCGGCCACCCGCACGAAGATCCGCATGTTCTTTAAGGTGTTCATGGAGCGCCATGATATATGCACGTGCCGCGATATTGGTTGGGATCGACACGCTCGCGCGGTATCCTACCTACCCGCTCAGGATCCACTGACCGACTTTTTCCGCCGACGAGACACTCGCATGACCGACACGACCTCCCGCCAAGCCGATCACCCCATCGACCCGCAGTTCGTTGCCCGCTGGTCGCCCCGCGCCTATCAGGACGAAACGCTGCCCGAAGCCACGCTGCTGTCGTTCTTCGAAGCCGCCCGTTGGGCGCCGTCGGCCTACAACGCGCAGCCGTGGCGCTTCGTCTACGCGCGCCGTGGCACGCCGCACTGGGAACAGTTCGTCGGCTTCCTCAACGAATTCAACCAGAGCTGGGCCAAGCATGCCGCCGCGATCGTCATCGTGATCTCGAAGTCCACGCTGACGCCCCCGGGTAGCGACCAGGAAGTCCCCGCGCCGACGCACGCCTTCGACGCCGGTGCCGCATGGGGCTACCTCGCGCTGCAAGCCTCGCTCTCGGGCTGGGCCACGCACGCGATGGCGGGCATCGAGCACGACAAGATCCGTAACGAACTCGATCTGTCGCCGAAGTACAAGATCGAAGCGGCCGTCGCCATCGGACGTCCGGGCGACCCCGCCACGCTGCCCGAAGGACTGCGTGCCCGCGAAGTCCCGAGCCCGCGCGAGCCGCTCTCGAAGATCGCCGCAGAGGGCCGCTTCGCGTTCTGACGCCCCTTGGGCGACACCGCCATCGGCCGTATTACCCGCGTCGCGCAAGAAAAAACCCCGCCGGATCGCGAGACCCGGCGGGGTTTTTCATGATGACGGAAGAACCATCCGGCTTCAGGACGCCCCGGTGTCCGGCTGCCAGCCGCCGCCCAACGCGCGATACAGCGCCACGTGATTGATGAGCACTCGCTGCTTCACGTCGATCAACTGTTGCGCGGCCTGAAACTCGCTGCGCTGCGCATCGAGCAGTTCCAGGTAGCTCGCCACACCGTTGACATAACGACGCTTGGCCAGACGAAGTCGCTCGCGCTCCCCCTCCGACACACGCTTTTGCGCCTGAAACTGACGCGTCAGCAGTTGCTGCGCGGCGAGCGCATCGTCCACTTCGACAAAGGCCGTCTGAATCACGCGCTCGTACGACACGACCGCCATCTCCTTGCGCACGTTCGCCAGATTCAGCCCCTGCATGTTGCGACCGCCCTCGAAGATCGGCACGGTGATTTGCGGCATGAAGGACCATACACCGGTGCCCGCACTGAACAGATCGGCAAAGCGCGAACTGGCCGTACCGATGTCCGTCGTCAGCCTGATCGACGGAAAGAACGCCGCACGGGCCGCACCGATATTCGCATTGGCCGCGCGCAGTTGCGCCTCTGCCCGGCGAATGTCCGGTCGACGCATCAGCAACGACGACGGCAGCCCTGCCGCCACAGGAACAACGAAGGCGTCGTCGAGTGTGACAGCCGCGACCGGCTTCGCGCCGACATCCCCGGTGAGCACCTGCAACGCGTGCACGATCTGGCTGCGTTGACGCTCGCGTTCGGCCAGCGCCGCCCGCGCCACTTCGACCTGCGTGGTCTCGGTGTTCAGATCGAGATCGTCGACCAGTCCGCGCTCAGCACGCAGACGAATCACGCGAATGCCCTCTTCGCGAGCCATCAGCACTTCGCGCGCATAAGCGATCTGCTCGTTGATGGCCACCAGCCCGATGTAGGACGTCGCCACCTCCGACACGAGACTCACCTGCGCCGCGCGTTGCGCTTCCTCGCTCGCCAGATACTCCTGCAACGCGGCATCGCGCAGACTGCGCACGCGCCCGAAGAAATCGAGTTCGAACGCACTCACGCCGGCCGTCGCACGCAAGTCGTTGGCGACATAGCTGCCAGACGTACTGCTGCTGCCATCCGGCAAACCCGCCGAGCCCGAGTAGCGTTGACGGGAAAACGTGCCGCCCGCCCGCACGCTCGGCAGCAGATTGGCCGCTTCGATGCCATAAAGTGCGCGCGCTTCCTGCACCCGCAACGACGCCAGTCGCAAGTCGCGATTCTGGTCGAGTGCACGGCGAATCAGCGCGCGCAAGCCCGGATCGGTGAACACATCGGCCCAATCCGCGTCGGCCGCGAGCGGATCGGCAAGCGCCAGCCGCACTTCGCTGCCCGACGGGGCGGCTTCGTACGTGGTCGGCATCGGCGCGGCCGGGCGCTCATACGTGGGCGCCAGCGTGCAACCGCCCAGCGCGAACAAGCACACACCGGCGGCGGATATCCCGCGCAAGCGGGGTCGAAACATCGTCATACCTTCCCCTCGACGGCCGGGGCGCCATCATGCGACGCGTCCGCGCTATCCGGATTCGGCCGGCGCACAAATCGGCCGACCAGCACGAAAAACAGGGGCACCAGGAAGATCGCCAGCACCGTCGCTGTCACGATCCCCCCGAGCACCGCCACACCAATGGCACGCTGCGCACCCGACGCCGGGCCCGAGGCGATCGCCAGCGGCACCACGCCAAAGCCGAACGCGAGCGACGTCATCACGATCGGGCGCAGCCGCAGACGCGCCGCTTCCACCGCGGCATCTAGCCAGGTCATGCCCTGCTTCACCAGATCGTTGGCGACTTCCACGATCAGAATCGCGTTCTTCGCCGACAGACCGATGGTCGCGATCAGCCCCACCTTGAAGTAGATGTCGTTGGGCATGCCCATCAGGCTCACGGCACCGAGGGCCCCGATCACACCCAACGGCACCACCATGATGACGGCCGCCGGAATGGCCCAGCTTTCATAGAGCGCGGCGAGCGCGAGGAACACGACCAGCACCGACAAGGCAAACAGCATCGGCGCCTGCGCCCCCGAGATACGCTCCTCGAGCGACTGACCGCTCCACTCGTGACCGATGCCCGTTGGCAGTTCGGCCATCAATTGCTCCATACGCGCCATCGCCTCACCGCTGCTCTTGCCCGGGGCAGCTTCGCCCTGAATCGTGAACGACGGATAGCCGTTGTAGCGCCTGAGCTGCGGCGAACCGAGCTTCCACTTCGTGGAGACGAATGCGGAGAGCGGCACCATTTCACCGTTGGCGTTACGCACGCGCAGATTGCCGATGTCCTCAGGCGACACACGTTGCCGGCCGTCCGCCTGCACGAGCACCCGGCGATTCTCCGCGCCCAGCATGAAGTCACCCACGTAGTCGGAGCCGAACATGGTGGCGAGCGTCGCGTTGACGTCGTCCATGTTGATCTTGAGTGCTTCCATCTTGCGCCGGTCGATGGTGACGTCGACCTGCGGCACGTCGCCCTGCCCGGCAAAGATCACGTTCTTGAGCACCGGGTCCTGCGCGGCCTTTTGAAGCAGCTCGTCGCGAGCGGCGGTGAGCGTATCCTTGCCCACGCCGGCGCGGTCCTGCAAACGCAGATTGAAGCCGTTCGACGATCCCAGTTCCGGCAGCGCCGGACTGTTCATCGCCATCATCATGCGGTCGGGTTGACCGGCGAATTTCTCGTTGACGCGATCGACGACGGCCTGCACGCTGTCGTGCTTCGAGGTGCGCTCGTGCCAGTCCTTGAGCGTCACGAACAGCATGCCGCCCCCCGGCCCCGAACCGAACTCGTTCCATCCGCCCAGCACGAAGACGTGCTTGACCGGCTCGTCCTTCATCAGATAGCTCTCGATGCGCTTGAGTGCAGTCATCGCTTCAGGCAATGTTGCGCCCTGCGGCTCCGACGCCATCACCATGAAGCTGCCCGTGTCTTCCTCGGGAATGAATGCCGAGGGCAGACGCATGAACGCCAGCGGCACCGCGATCAGCACGATCCCATAGACCAGGTACGCGCGCCATGGGCGGTGCAGTGTCTTGTTGACAGTGCGCGTGTAACGCTCGGTGCCGAGGGCGAACGTGCGATTGAACCAGCCGAAGAAGCCACGCTTCTCGTGGTGGTCGTGCGCAATCGGACGCAGCAGCGTGGCGCATAGCGCAGGCGTGAGCGAGAGCGCGAGGAACGCCGAAAATCCGATCGATACCGCCAACGTGACCGCGAATTGCCGGTAGATGTTGCCCACCGCGCCCGAGAAGAACGCCATCGGCACGAACACCGTGACCAGCACCACCGTGATACCCACGATGGCCCCACTGATCTGCGACATCGCCTTGACCGTAGCCGCGTAGGGCGAGAGGCCCTCCTCGACCATGATCCGCTCGGTGTTCTCGACCACGACAATGGCATCGTCGACCAGAATGCCGATGGCCAGCACCATGCCGAACATGGTCAACGTGTTGATCGAATAGCCGAGCCCCAGCAGCACGCCGAAGGTGCCCAGCAATGCCACCGGCACCACGAGCGTCGGGATCAGCGTGGCGCGCAGGTTCTGCATGAACAGATACATCACCAGAAACACGAGCACCACCGCCTCGAGCAAGGTCATGACGACCTTCTGGATCGAGACCTTCACGAACGACGCCGTTTCATAAGGAATCTGATACGAGACACCGGCCGGAAACAGCGCCGACTGCTCGTCCATCACCCGACGCACCGACTTCATCACATCGACCGCGTTCGAACCCGCCGCCAGCTTGATACCCATTGCCGTTGCCGGCATGCCGTCCACCCGCGACGAATAGCCGTAATCAGCCGCACCCAACTCCACGCGGGCCACGTCGCCCAGGCGGATCGCCGAGCCATCGGCACGCACGCGCAGCGGAATGTCTGCAAAGGCTTCCGGCGTGGATAACGCGCTGTCAGACACCACGTTGGCGTTGATGGGCGCGGTCGACGGCGTGGCGCCTGCACCGATATCACCGACCGTCACGCGCGCGTTATAGGCACGCACTTTCGATACGATGTCCGACGCCGTCAGGTCGAGCGCAACAAGTTTGGCGGCATCCGGCCAGATGCGGATCGCCTTTTCGGTTCCCCAGAACTGCACCTGCCCGACACCGGGCACACGCTTGAGTTGATTGACGATTTGCGACGCCGCAAACTCGCCGAGATCGAACTCGCCGATCGCGGGATTGGACGACGCGAGCGTGACCACCATATGGACGTTGTCGGCAGCACGCTCCACCACGACACCGTCGCGGCGCACGACCTCGGGCAGCCGCGACTCGACGGTCTTCAGTCGGTTCTGCACTTCCACCGCGGCCAGATCGAGGTTGGTGCCCTGACGGAACGTGAGATTGACCGACGAGCGGCCGTTCCCGCTGGATGCCGACGTGTACATGAGACCCGGCGCACCGTTCATCTGGCGCTCGATGAGCGCCGTCACGGAGTCTTCGACCACCTTCGCCGAAGCGCCCGGGTAGCTGCTCCACACGCTGACCGTCGGCGGCGCGATGTCGGGGTACTGCGCGACGGGCAGCGCCCGGATCGCGAGCACGCCCACCAGCGTAATCAACAGGGAGATCACCCAGGCAAAGACCGGGCGATCGATAAAGAAACGAGCCATGGTTATTGCGTCTCCGCTTTGGAGGCCGGACCGGCGCGCGCCGGCTCTACCGGTTTGGCGTTGTCTTGCGGCTTCGCGTCACGCGCCGTCTCCGGCTTGGCGGACGCTTTCGTTGCGTCGGCGGCATTGGCGGCGTCGGTGGCGTTGGCCTTGAGCTTGACTTGCATGCCGTCGGAGAACTGCGCGACGTTTTGCACAATGACCTTCTCGCCGCCCTTGAGTCCATCCGTCACCAGCCAGTCGCGGCCGTCGATCGCTTCCGCATGGACTTTCGTGTCGTGCACCTTGCCTTGCGCATCGACCACGCGCACCACGGCGCCATCGACCGTACGCGTGAGGGATTCACGAGGCACACGCACGATGTTCGGGTTCACGGCCCCCTGCATGCTCACCTTCACGAACGCTCCGGGCAGCAGCACGCCGTCCGGGTTCGGCAGCAACGCGCGCATGGCGATGGTGTCGGTGCCGGGATCGACAGCCAGATCGGTGAAGAGCAACTTGCCGGGCAGCGTGTACTCGCGTCCGTCGGGCAGCGTCACGTGCACCTGCGGCGCCGCCGACGCATTGCCGTGTTGCAGCTTGCCGGCGCGCAGATCGCGCGTCATGGCGTAGACCTCGGCGGCCGGTTGCGAGAAGTTCACATAGATCGGATCGATCTGCTCCACACGCGTGAGCAGCGTGGCCGAATCGAGTCCGACAAGCGCGCCTTCAGTGACTTCGGCACGACGCACGCGTCCTGCGATGGGCGAGACAACGCTCGTATAGCCGAGATTGAGTTCCGCCTTGCGGACTTCTGCCCGGGCCGCGAGCACTTCTGCGCGTGCGCGAGCTTCGGCCGAGCGCGACTCGGCGTCTTCGCGTGCGCTGATGGCGCGCTCTTCGAGCAGGCCGCGATAGCGCTCGATCTTGTCACGAGCCGAATCGTGTTCGGCCTGCGCCTTGGCGAGCGCACCGCGAGCGGCGTCGAGTGCGGCCGACAGCGGTTGCGGGTCGATGCGGAACAGCACGTCGCCCTTGGCGACTTGCTGGCCTTCCTGATAACGGCGTTCGATGACGACGCCACCCGCGCGAGCGCGCACGTCGGCACTACGGTAGGCCTCCAGGCGTCCCGGTTGCTGGGTCGTGAGCGGTTCGGCACGGCGCTCGACAGTGCGCACGACGGCTTCCGGCGTAGCATCAGCGGCGTCTTTCTTGCCGCGATCCGAGCAGGCGGCGAGCACGAGGACACTGGCGATCAGGCTGGCGGACACGCCAGTCAGCATTCCGAAGCGGGTTCGGTAATCGATTTTCGATGACATGTAAGAGCGTTGAATTACGACATCCGGTCAGGGTGTCGAGGCCGCGTTCGGTGCGCGACGTCAACCAGTGGCGAAGCCAGTGGTGGGGAACCGGGGGCCCACATCTCCAGGAGCGCCGTGGGTGGCAGGTGCGCGTTGCGCGAAGGAGGTCTTTTGCCTGAGACCACCGGACCGGGGGATCCGGTCGTCTGCCGCCTCGCCTATGCTGGCGTTTCAATCTGGCGTTTTATTTAGGAGAAGCGCGATTCTGCCCCGAATTTGCTGTTAGAAAAAGTTGGAACCTATCTATAAAATGGATGAATGAACTGGACAATAGAACAATTGCGCTACTTTGTGGCGGCCGCCGAGGAAGGATCGATATCTGCTGCCGCCCGCCGGCTGGGCAAAGCCCAGTCGGCGGTGAGTACAGCGATTTCGCTGCTCGAAGCCGATTTGGGATTTGAACTATTCGATCGGAGTCGCCGCAACGCGAGGCTCACCGACCAGGGTGAGGTGATGTTGCTCGAGGCGAAGGAGCTGCTGCGGCAGGCTGAAGGCCTGAACCATCGCGCGAATGCGCTGGCGTTTGGCGAGCAGCCGCAGTTGTCGCTGGCGCTCGACGAGGCGCTGCCCTATCAGGCCGTGAGCGAGTTGGTGCGCGATCTCGCCTACCAGTTCGCCTATCTCGAGCTGACCTTGCTCAACGGCACGTCGACGGAAGTCGCCGAATATGTCGAGAAGCAGCGCGCGGACATTGGCTTTCACGTGGATCGCGGCGCGATTTCGTCCGCATTGGGACACAAGTACGTGGGCTCGGCTGTGCAGGGGGTATTCGTTGCGGGCGACCATCCGCTGGCCTATCGCGATCAGGTCACGCGCGGCGATCTGGCGAAGTACCGGCAGATTCTGCTGCAGATGGACGATTTCACACCGCTGCAACTCAGTCCGTCGATCTGGCGGGCCGACAGCTCGTATGTGATCGCCAGCATGGTCGTTGACAAGCTCGGCTGGGCGGTGCTGCCCATCGATATTGCGGAATACGAGGATCTTCACGAACTGCGTTGCGACGATCTCGGTTTGCCGCAGTTGCCCGTGCGCATGCTCTGGCGTTTTGGGCGAGAACCCAACGATGTCATGCGGTGGTGCGAGGGCCGTTTTGCGGAATTGCTGCGGACGAGTTCACCGGCGACATAAGCCAATGCACGACATGTTCGACCACCGGCTCGGGTGGTTTGGCGAAGTCGGTGGCTTCTACTCGCCAGACAGCAGTTATCGATCGATCGTCTCGCAGCTACGCCAATGGCTCGGGCACAGCGACGGGCAGCGTCAGCGCATCGGGCAGACAAGCCTGAGGATTTACGCGTCTCGGCCTGCTGATCCATGTGATGGCTGACGATCGATTGACGTAGTCCATTCAAATCTGACGCCAATACTGCATACGGCATCGAACTGCGAGGCCTGTTTTCAGCCTGTCTGTACACTGGAGGTCCCGTGGTACCGAGAGGCTCCCCGGGACCGATTCGATTCCGCCGAGACTTCGGCCGTAATAGATGGAGGGTACAGACTGTGGCTACGAACAATGGCGGTACGCTGTATGTCCTGCAGGCGCGTCCACCGGCAATCATCGCGCTCGCGCCCGACGGCTCGCACGAAGTCGTGCTGGCCAATCTCACGCGCACGCCCGACGGCATCAAGGTCGATCCCGCCACGCAGACGGTCTACTGGACCAATATGGGCACCGGCATTCATCTCGTCGACGGCGACCCCATGCCTGGCCCCATTCCTGCGAACGACGGCACGATCGAGCGTGCCAGGCTCGACGGCAGCGAGCATCGTGTGCTGGTCCCCTCCGGGCAGGCGGGCACCCCTAAGGAGATCGTGCTCGACACGCAAAGCGGGCACATGTACTGGTGCGATCGCGAAGGCATGCGCGTCATGCGTGCGCGACTCGATGGCAGCGAAGTCACCGAACTCGTGCGCACCGGCGAGTTTCCGCGAGACACCGCCGATGCGACGCGTCATTGCGTCGGCATTGTGCTCGATAAGGCCAACGGCCACGTGTACTGGACTCAGAAAGGACCGCCCGATGCCGGTGAAGGGCGCATCTACCGCGCCGGTCTCGAACTGCCGAAGGGCGCGTCGCCCGCGCAACGCCCGGACGTCGAATGTCTGCTGTCCGGCTTGCCGGAGCCAATCGACCTCGATATCGACCACCGTGACGGCATGCTGTACTGGACGGATCGCGGCGACGACACACACGACGGCAATACGCTCAATCGAGCGAAGATCACGGCATCGGGGCTGAATGCGCATGAAGTGCTCGCTCGCGGGCTGAAGGAAGGGATTGGCGTATCGCTCGACGCAAAGGGGCGTCGAGCGTTCGTGACGGATCTTGGCGGCAACGTGTCGGAGTTCGACATCGATACGAAAAAGACCTCGCGCTTCACGACTGTCGCGCATCTCGGGGTACTGACCGGAATCGATTACGCGCAGATCTGACAACGTAGCCGATCGCACGACTCCGCTCACAGTGCGGCTCAGGCAGGCATCGTACTCACTCGAACGCCCTTTTGAGAAACGCGGCGACATCGGTTGGCGACTCGGCCTGTGCCTGCGGGTCGCCACCGAGCGTGACGCCACGGCTCAGGCAACGCCTGGATTCTTCCACTGCGGCAGCGCCGGTCAGCGACTCGCCATCGCGGAGCATCGTGAACTGGCGGCGATCGAGATCGTAGGTTCCGTGACAATCGCGCGCGCTCGTGGCCTGCGACACTGTGCGCAGTGCCGTCGGCCGGTCGAATCCGTGATACGCCTGCGGATACGCCTTGAGCGTGACGCTCACCCCCTTGGCACGCAACGCTTGCGCATAGGCCGCACAAGGGGCCGCCGGCGTGTAGTCATCCTTACCGCCGAGCAACATCAGCACGGGGGCACCGTCGACTTGTCTAGCGTCGTACGCGATGCCGCACGACGGATAGAACGCGACGTGCGCGGCAAAGCGCAGCGTGCCGTCCACGGCCACATCGTGGAACGGCGCCAGCGTCGAATAGAGCGCCGCCACCCCACCACGCGAAAATCCCATGACCGCAATGCGCCGCCTGTCGATACGCGAGTCGGTCGACAACAGCCGCAAGGCAGCATACGCATCGGCGATGTCGGCCGTCATTGCTAGCTGCGACTGGTCTTTCTCCGTATTGCGAATGCCGCGTCCGGTGAAGCTGTCGACGACGAAACTCGCATAGCCGAGCGCGTTCATGCGCTGTGCCCAAACGCGCTCGCCCGGATTCACACCGCTGCTTCCATGCAGGATGATGACGGCCGGCACAACGCTCGTGCCCCCACCGGGAACGCTCAACTCTCCGGAGATGAGCACCTTGTGAGCTTCGGCACCCCGAGACAGAAATTCGCCGGTGCCGCCCGGCGTGAACGATGCGAAGACGATGTGTCCGTCGTGAGCGTCAGCCAACGAATCGACCGGCACAGGCGAAGCGCAGGCGGCCAGAGCACCGACCGCGATCACGAGCAAGAGGTACTTGAGTGTGTGCATACAGAGGAGGCTCCATCGCTGGCACCAGACGGCAAAGTCACGATTTCCAAACGGATGCAAGTAATGCAACGTGCGCACAACGCGAATTGAATCACAGAACGAAAAGGGGGCGTCTCTTCGCTGATAACACGTTGAGGCTCTTCAGGGCGAGCGTCGCGTCGACGCGCGGTGACGGGCCAGGAAGCGATCGAACTGACCCGCGAATGCTTTGCTGTCACGCGCGCTGTAGGGGTCAGGCCCTCCGGTATCGATGCCCGTCCCACGCAGTTGATCCATCATGTCGCGCACCGTGAGACGTTCCTGAATGTTGTCGCGGGAGAACCAGTTTCCGCGCGGGTCGAGCGCATGGCCGCCCTTATCGAGGACGGCGGCCGCGAGCGGGATATCTGCGGTAATGACCAGATCCCCCGCCGCGACCATCTCGACGATGCGTGCATCGGCCACATCGAACCCTGACGGCACCTGAATCGCCTTGATGAATGGCGACGGCGGCGTGCGCAAATACTGATTCGCGACCAGTGTCACCGGCACTTCCTCCCGGCGAGC
Source organism: Pandoraea sp. (assembly GCA_031291335.1). Lineage (GTDB taxonomy): Bacteria > Pseudomonadota > Gammaproteobacteria > Burkholderiales > Burkholderiaceae > Pandoraea. Next base: position 49,143 of record JARLJF010000088.1, read on the forward strand.
GGCCCGAAACAGTATTTCCTTGACGGCCGAGGGACAGGCGTCAGCGTCGACTAGCACTTGCATGAAGGACATTCCACGGTGAAAACGGCCATGATATGCCAACCGCCCGCGCCCCTGTCCCTGAGCGCATCGTGACTGCCTCCTCACTTCACCGAGGTGTACGACTCCGGTGCGATGGCCTGCGGATCGACGGCAGCATCGACACGGGCCCGGAACTGACCGACCGACATCCAGTCGGGACCGCGACGCTCGGGACGATAGACCGCGCGCAGCGGCATCTGGCCCTCGCCAAGCGGCGTCAGATTGCGCATCTGGTCAAGGCTTTGCGCCAGATACGACACCCGCACGAAGCGCTTGCCGTCGCGATCGCGAACGAAGCGCTCAAACAGCAATGTGCCGCCGGGCACCGCATCGTTATCGCGGTAGTTGCCAAGCTTCCAATCGAAACCGAGCATCGCACGCAGTTGCGAGATGTTCGTGTCATGCGCGACGAACACCGTCAGGCGGGCGGGCGGCGGGCCACCCTGCGTGTCCTTGCATGCCTCGACCGCCATTGCCACCTGACTGAGCAGTTGCGAGCCGCCCCGGCGCGCCAGATAGGGTGTGTGATTGACGAGGTCGTACTTCGCGCTGCGCAGCCCCATCAGACGAACGACATCGTCGGCCCCCTTCACGTGCCCGAAGGCGATGTGCTCCAGCGGCCAGCCGTCGGCGTACTGCATGCGAATGGTTTCACTCATGCTTGCGCCGACCGACACCGGCCCCGCCAAGCCGACCTTGCCGCCATCCTTCACGCCCCAGGGCTTGGCGTAAAGCCCACAAGCGTTCGCGCCACGTTTGGTCACGCAATCGGCAGGGGCGCCAACGGCGTCGGCCATCGCTGCGACGTCCGGCGCATACTTGCGGCGCGCCAGATCGGGATCGCCGCCCATCGCCTGCAAAATGGCAGCACGCGCCTTGGCAGGATCGGGGGTGCCGAGCCCAAGCTCGCCACCGTGGAACAGCGTGTCGGTCTTCACGGTGGCATGCCCCACCGGCACCTGACAGCCGGGAAACATGCCCTCGAGCAGCGCCTTGGCGGTCGCTTGCGTGCGCGATGCCGGGCTCGACCAGACGAACGTGTCGCCTGCCGCCTCGCAGCCGCCCTCGGCCAACAGACCAAGGCGCTGGAAGTAATCACGTTCCCAGCGTCCGAGCAGCACCACCGCCTGATAACCATGCGGGGTAAGCTGACCGTCCTTCACTTCGAAGTCAGGCCACGGCTGGGCCGACGCAGCGTTCATCTTCGGCGTGTCCGTCGCGGCACGCACGCCGTGACGCATGACGATGACAGCGCGCTCCAGATGCATGTCGGGCGGCGCGTGCGCATACGCTTGCCCGTGCGCCTGAACATCCGCAGACACTGGATGGACCAGCGCTGACGGCGCATTCGTCTGCGCGAACGCCGGTGTCGCGAGAGCGGCCAGCGCCTGCAAGGCAAGCGCTGCGGCCAGACCTCTCAACTCAGGACACACGCGGCGTGAGTTTTGTGGCTTCATGCTCATTTTTTCTCGTCAGTTGGCCGGTTTCACAACGATTTCAGTGCGTCGTCGATATCGCACGAATCGCACGCGATCAGAAGTCGATCTTCGCATTCAGACTGAGCGTGCGCGGCGCGCCGACCTGCAGGTAGTTCTCCTGGTAGTAGGTCCAGTACTTGTGATTGGTCAGGTTGGTGACGTTGGCACGCAGCGTGACCATCTTGCCGTACACGCGGGTACGGTAGCCCACACCGGCATCGACCAGTGCCGTCGGGTTGATGAAGTGCACATTGCTCGAGTCGATCGCCATGCCGCCGAGGTAGCGCACACCGGCCTGGAAGTACAGCCCCTGCACAGCCGGCACTCGCCAGGTCGCCTGCATGGCGGCCTGCCAGTTCGGGGCGCCGACAGCGCGCTTGCCACTCACGCCTGCCGCCGCGTTGATGTACTTCGCGTCGAGCCCCATCAGGCTCGCATCGAGCGTCAGGCTGCGCAGCACGTCCACCGAGCCGTTGAGTTCCACGCCTTGATAGCGCACCTTGCCGTCCTGCACGAAGTAGTTTGCGCTATTGGTGTACTCGGCGCCGCGTTCAATGCGGAACACGGCAGCGGTGGCGCGCCAGCGACCCTGATCGGTCTTCACACCCACTTCGTACTGATGGCTCTTGATCGGCGCCATCTGCTGATTGGCGTTCTGGGTCGAGCTGTCGGCCGTGCCGCCCTGCTCAAGCGATTCGACGTAGCTGGTGTAGAACGTCAGGTCGCTGCGCGGCGAGAACATCAGCGCCACGGTCGGCGTGACCGGTGAAGCGTGATAGTTGGTAGCGGCCGCCGTGGCCGACGCGTGTGCAATTTCCTCGTACGACTCGTAGCGCACACCGGCGAGCAACGACCACGGCCCGTAGGAGATGCGGTCGCTCGCGAAGATGGCTCGCTGCGTCAGCTTGTCGTCACCGTAAGTGCCGCCGCTGAAGTTGATGTTGTTGGCCGAGTAGATCGTCGGCGAATAGATGTTGCCCGAGCCGACCACGACCTTGGGCGTATTGACCGACTTGTTCGAGAGCAGCACCAGCGTGCTCGCGCCAAGCACCACTTCGTGCTTGAGCGGGCCAGTGTTGAACTTGCCCTCCACGGTGCCCTGCACCTCGTCGAACTCGTAGCTGTGATATTCGGCGCTGATGCGGTCCGAGTAGGCGCCCGCGTTGCTCGAAATGGTGTACTGATCCTTCTTGTACTGACGCACCGAATCCGAGTAGCGATACGCAATCTTTGCGACCCAGTCCGAGGCGATCTTGTACTGCACGCCCAGTGTGGCCATCTTGTACGTCACGTCCGTATACGAACCGTCGCTGTACAGGCGCGAACGTCCCGAAAGCGGGTCCGGCACGGCGTACTTGCTGCTGGTGATGACGTCGACGCCGCCCGAGGTGCGACGGTCTTGCCACATCGTGTCGAAGGTGATCGTGAGGTCGTTGGTCAGGCGTGCGTCGAGCCCCAGGCCCACCGAGGTACGGTTGATCTTGGCACTGTCGGCGGCGGCATTGCCCTCTTCGTGCACGGCGTTGAAGCGAAAGCCGAAGCGATCGTCCTTGCCGAAACGTCCACCGGTATCGACGTGTTCCTTCCACACACCGTCTTCGCTCCAGCTCTGGTCGTAGCTCAACGTGAACTGCTCGGTGGCGCGCTTGGTGACGTAGTTCACGATACCGCCCGGGCTGCCGAAGCCGTACATGAAGCCGGTAAGTCCTTTGAGCACTTCGATGCGGTCGAACATTTCCAGCGGCATCTCCACGCCGCGGTTCACGCTGGCCATGCCGTCGATCTTGTAGCCGTTCAGGTCGTCGAGCGGCAGACCGCGCACGGCGAGCGTCGCAGGGTGCGTGCTGTAGCTCGTACTGATCGACGTAACCGAGGCGTCGTACTTGACCGCTTCCGAGAGAATGTTGGCCTGACGGTCTTCGATCTCTTCACCCGAGACGGACTTGATCGAGAACGGCGTGTCGATTTCCGCGTGATCGCCGAGCGCACCGGCGCTGGCGCTGCGCTTGAGACTCGTCGGCGCAACGATCTGCGACGCGGAGACGCTCACTTCGGGCAGCGTGGCTTCGGCACCAGTGCTCGCGACAACCGAGTGGGCGGCGTCGGCACTTGCCTGGGCTTGTGCGGAAAGCGGCAGGAGCCCGGCCAGGCACAGGCCTGCGCCGACGAGTCGCGCGTACAGTGCCGACGTGCGGGGCGCAACGCGGCGATGCGATTGATGCGGTTGATGCGAGTGCTGAGGGCGATACGTCAGGGGCGAAGGATCGTGGCGCATGGTCATCGAGAGGTTCGTGTGCGTGTATCTGTGTCGCCGGTTGGCCGCGCTTCGTGGCGAAGAGCGCGCGCGGCGCTCCCCACCGGGGGCGGAGGCCAACCGGCGTGCTTTATGGGTATAGGTATGGGTTTTGAGTACGTTGTTGCCGTGGTGCCTGCCGGCGGCCGGTACGTGATACGTGCTACGTGACGCAACGCGTCGGTATCGTCACCGGCTGCCGCAGGCCATCACGGACAGGTCGCGCAAGGCGATCGAACAATGGGCCGTCAGTGCTTGTCCGCCTCGCTCACGAAACCGATTTTGGCGAGCCCCCCCGACTGCGCGGCGGCCATGACCTGCATCACGTCCTCGTAGGGCGTTTTGCGGTCGGCGCGCAGGTGCAGTTCGGGTTGTGTCTGCTCACGCGCGGCATCGGCAATCAGGGCTTTCATGCCGTCAATGTCGACGACACGATCGTTCCAGTGAATGACGCCGGTCGCGTCGATCGCCACGTCGATGGTCTGCGGCTTGACCTCGGCGGGGGCTGACGCCGCCCGAGGCAGATCGATCTTCACCGCGTGTTGCAGGGCCGGCATGGTGATGATGAAGATCACCAGCAGCACCAGCATCACATCGACCAGCGGGGTCGTGTTGATCTCGGGATTGAAATCGTCGTCAAGCTCGTCGTGCATCGTGGCGCCGGCCATTTATGCAGCCTCCGGCAGGGAGTCGCGACGATGCTCGCTCTGCGCACCGGCTTGCACAGCGTGCAACTCGCCACTGGCCTCGTCGTCTTCCGGCAGGCGCTGGCCGGCCACGATCATGTCGTGAAGGCCATAGCTGAACTCGGAGAGCGACGCCACCGACGTCTTGTTGGCGCGCAGCAATGCATTGTATGCCAGCGAGGCGGGGATCGCCACCGCGAGGCCGAGCGCCGTCATCACCAGTGTCTCGCCAACGGGACCGGCCACTTCGCCGATGCTCGCCTGCCCCGATGCGCCGATGGTCATCAGCGCGTGATAGATGCCCCAGACCGTACCGAACAGGCCGACGAACGGCGCGCTCGACCCGACCGTGGCGAGCACGGGCATGCCGCTTTGCATGCGCACCTGGCAGCGCGAGATCCGCTCACGCAGCGCGCGCACCAGCCAATCGGACAGCACCGGCGGCGTGCGTCCCGCATTGATGGCCTGGTGATGTTGCAGCGTCGCGCTCAGACTCGTGCGGGCCAGATCGACGAACGGATTGCTACGGGCGTCGCCGCGCAGCGCTTTAACACCATCGCGCAACGAACCGGCTTGCCAGAAATCGCCCGTGGCCTGCGCGGCCATGCGTCGAAGGCGCCAGTTCGCAATTGCCTTGGTGACAATGACGTACCACGATGCCACCGACATCACGAAGAGCATGAGTGCTACGCCCTTGATGACGCTGTCGGACTGGGCCCACAGTGCGTCGAATCCGAATTGGGGAGTTGCCATAAATAGCCTCGAAAAAAGGGAGTGCGGGTCAGGTGTCGAGCGAGAAACGCAGCGGCACGATCACATAGACGGCTTGCGGCTTGCCGTCCTCGGTATAGGATTTGAAGACTGCGTGCTGAGCCGCACGCACACCGGCGGCGTCCAGACTGGGTGAGCCCGACGACTGCCGCACGATGACTTCGCGCGGCAGGCCGTCGGCACCCACGAACACGCGCACCGTCACGACACCTTCCTCGCCCATGCGACGCGACGCATCGGGATAGACGAGCACCGGTGCGCGCAGGTACTGCACGCCGTGGGTGATGGTGCGTGGCGCAGCCGGCACGACCGACACCGGTGCTGCTGTCGAGGCAACGGACGACGGCGCCGACGACGTGCTGCTTGGCGCCGGCTCGCTCGGTGCCGGTGTTGACGTGGGAGCGGCCGTCGGCATGGGCGTAGCGGCAGGCGCAGGCGCGGGCGCCGGTTTCGGCGTGACACGCGGGGTCACGTGCGGCGTCGGCTTGAGCGGTTGCGCAGGAGACGGCGGCAAAGTGGACGAAGTGGACAAAGTGGACGAAGCCGGCGTCGGCGCTTCCTGCACCAACGTTGCATAGATTGGCGCGAGCCCCTTCACCACCGGCGGGTCGCTCGGCAGATGCATCATCAACGTGAGAGCGCCGGCGTGCGCAACGACGATGGCCCCCAGCACCAGTGCTCGCCGGCCACCCTGCCAGCGAGTGGCAGCGTCGCAGGCGCCCGGCTTGCCATGCCCCAGCGTGGCGAGCGAGCGCGCCATCTCGGGCGAGCCGGCCAGCCAGCGCGGCAGTGGCGAAACTTGCAGCGTCGGCATCGTGCCATTCGCTCCGGACATCAAACTCTCCTTGTGCGTCACATGTGGCGCAGGTCAATCATCAGCACCGAATCCGCCTCGCCCGCCCTGGCGATGACACTGCAAATTTGCACACGAGTGCAAAATCAGGCGAGAAAGACTTGATTCGGACAACGACGTGCAGTGTAGAAATTTCGCATTACGTCACCGTGACAAGGCCTGCGGCCCCTAGTGAATTTTTTGTGTCGTCTGCGTGGCGCTCACATGCGGCGAAACGCACGGTGCACGTCATCGAAATTGCACACAAGTGCAATCGTGCTGAAATAAAAGTCACGCAGCGCCCTCCCCCGCATCGACCTCGTGGCGCCACGACGCCTTAACCACCGTGTCGAGGGTGTCGAACAGTTCGGGGCCAGCGCACAAGATCGGATTACCGCGCAGCAAACCGCCATCGGCGAGAAAGTCGTTGGCACGGCCGCCCGCCTCCCTCACCAGCACAATGCCCGCGAGGCAATCCCACGCGTGGATGTGCGGCTCGTAGTAGCCGATCAGGCGTCCTGCGGCGACATAGGCCATCATCAGCGCGCCCGAGCCGATGCGCACGAACATGCCGCCGCGTGCAAGCCAGGCGTCGACGAAAGCCAGGAACGCCGTGCGATCCACGCGATGCGACACGCCCAGGCCGAGCACGCCGTGCGTCGGCGCCGTGACCTCAGCCACCCGCAATGGTGTCGTGGAACTCACATCGGGGGCATCGGTCTTGCCGTCCGGGAGAGATAACGCGGACGACGCCCCCGCCTTCGCGTTGACGACGAAAGCACCACGGCCGTGCGCGGCGTGAAACAACTCGTCGGCATTGGGATCGTAGACCGCACCGATCACGGGTTCGCCGTCGATCATGACCGCTATCGACACACACCACGCGTGCATGCCGTGCAGAAAGCACGCCGTGCCGTCGATCGGATCGACCACCCACACCACGCGCGACGCCTCGGGCAAACGACCAGCGGCCGCGCTCTCTTCGCCGAGAAACGCGTCGTCGGGAAAATCGGCGGCGACGCGTTCGCGCACCAGTCGCTCGATCTCGCGATCGGCCACGCTCACGACGTCCTGCACCCCCTTGTATTCCACGATAAGCGTGTCACGAGCGCGAAACATGCCGAGCGCGCGCAGACCGGCCTCCCGGGCCACGGCTCGTGCAAGACGATAACGAGCGTCAAGGGCGGCGTCGCCCGCAGCGTCGTGACTGGGGATTTGACGATCGAGATCGGTCATTGCGCCGCCCCGACAATGGCCGCGCCGCGCGCATGCAAACCGATGGCCACGCGCGTGCCGACGGGGAACGGGGTTTCAAACAGATGGGACAAGACCACAAGGGCTCCTGCAGAGGATTGAACGAGGTATTGCGTGGCGCGCCCCAGATAGGTGACGCGCCGGATTTCGCCGTGCAGGCCACGCGGCGCGTCTGCGCGACTGCCCGGCTCAGGAAGGGTTTGCAAGGTGAGGGCTTCGGGGCGGATCGCCACCCGCGCAATGGCGAGCGGCGGGCCGTCGTAGCGCAGCGTGAGCGGCAAACCGTGGAAATCACACTGCACCTGACCGACGCCGCGTTGCGTGACGGGCAAATCGACGAGATTGGCGTTGCCGATGAACTGCGCCACGAACGCGTCGGCCGGTTGCTCGACGAGCGCGCGCGGCGTGTCTTGCTGCGCAATGCGCCCGTCGTGCATGACGATGACCTGATCGGAAATCGCGAGCGCCTCTTCCTGATCGTGCGTGACGTACACGACCGTCAGGCCGAGTTGCGTCTGCAGGTCGCGAATGTCGTCACGCACACGCACGCGCAGTTGCGCGTCGAGATTCGAGAGCGGCTCGTCGAACAGCATCACCTCGGGGGCAAGCACGAGCGCCCGCGCTACGGCCACACGCTGCTGCTGACCGCCGGAGAGTTCCGCCGGCATGCGCTGCACGTGTGAGGCCAGGCCGACACGGGCCAGCGCTTCGAGCACTCGCTCGTGGATCTCGCGCTTGGCCACGCGCGTGACCACAAGGCCATAGGCCACGTTGTCGAACACGCTCATGTGCGGAAACAGCGCATACGACTGGAACACCATGCTGACGTCGCGCTGCTGCGCGCCAAGCCGGGTGACGTCACGCCCACCGAGCGTGATACGTCCCGCGTCGGGCAACTCCAGCCCGGCAATCAGACGCAGCGTGGTTGTCTTGCCGCAGCCGCTCGGGCCGAGCAGCGTGGTCAGCGTGCCCGGGGCGACGGTAAACGACAGATCTGAAATCGCGACATGGGTGCCCCACGACTTCGTTACGCGGTCGAACACCAGCGCGCCGCGCGCGTCTGCCTCGGAAGAAGCATCGAAGGGATGAAAAGACAACTGCGAAGCGCTCATGTCAGAGACTCCTTGGCCGGTAGCGCGACCGCATGGGGGTGTCGGGGCGCGGCGGTGAGTCGGCGCTCGCCGGCGCGCAACGCCCCTTCGAGCGACACGACGATGAGGAATAGCGCGACCACCAGCACGCCGGCGTACGCCAGCGCCGAGCCGTAGCTCCCGTTGGAAATCAGGCCGATGAGGTAGGTGGTGGCGAGGTCGTGATCGGCGCTGACGAGGAATACGACCGCACTCACCGCCGTGGCAGCACGCACGAACCCGTAGATGAGTGCCGCTGCGCTCGCGGGACGCAGCAGCGGCAACAGCACACGGCGCAATGTGGTCCATTGACCGGCACGCAGCGTGGCAGACGCTTCATCGAGACTCAGATCGATCTGGGCCAGCGCGCCGACGGTGGTGCGCAGCCCCATTGGCATATTGCGGAACACGAACGACAGCACGAGAATGGCGCCGGTGCCGGTCAACATGAGCGGCGCGGCGTTGAAGGTTTGCGCGTACGCCAGACCGATCACCGTGCCGGGAATCGCGAACGCGGCGACCAGCGTGCCTTCCAGCAGGCGGCGGCCCGGGAACCGGCGACGTGCGATCAGCCAGCCGCCAAGGACCGCCGCCGCTGCCGTGAGCGGTGCGGCAATGGCCGACAGGCGCAGTGTCTCGAGCGCCGACGGCCACGCCTGACCGGTCAGTCTCAGTGACCCGCCAGCGATTTCGATACCGAACACGTCGACCAGATGGGTGGACGTCCAGTGGAAATCGACACCCCACAGCGTGACGAAACCGCCCGCGAGCAGCGTGCCGTACACGGCGACGGTCAACAGACACCAAGGCGTGACCAGCGCCGCCAGCCCCCACGACAGACGCGTATCCAGCGGCAATGCCGTCGTCGCACCGCCCTTGCCGCCGACCGCGACGTAGCTGCGCCCGCCAAGCCAGCGGCGTTGCAAAACGAAGACCGCAAGCGCGAGCAACAGCAACCCGATGGCCAGCGCTGCCGCGCGCCCAGGATCCTGTTCCGCGCCCACTACCGCGAAGTACAGATCGGAGGACAGCACGCGGAAGTTGCCGCCGAGCACAAGCGGATTGCCAAAGTCGGCGAGGCTTTCGATGAAGCACAGCAGCAGCGCGTTGGCGAGGCCCGGACGCATCATTGGCAAGATCACCGTCTTGAAGATTTGCCAGCGCGTGGCGCGCAGTGTGGCCGCCGCTTCCTCCAGCACGGCCGGCAGGCGTTGCACGACGCCGAGCACGGTGAGAAACGCCACGGGTGTGAACGCCAGGCACTGTGCGAGCCACAAGCCGATCGGGCCATACAGCCAGCGGCCCGCGGGAATGTCGAAGAGGTCGGCCACGGCGCGCGTGATCGCGCCGTTGCGACCGAGCAGCAGGATGAGCGCGAGGCCGACCGCGAACGGCGGCGTGATGACTGGCAGCAGCGCGATACCTCGCAGCAGGGCACCGCCCACGCGCGAGCGGGCGAGCCCGTTGCGCGAAGCGAGCAACGCTAGCGCCGTGCCAAGCAGCGTCGACGACACGGCAGCCGCGACGCCCAGCACAATCGTGTGCCAGCCGCTGCCGCAGATGCCGTCTCCACGCAGGCACGCGAGCCGCCACACGTCCGATTGCAACACGCTCAGCTTGGCGGTGACGCCGCCGCCGGCGCCGTGCCAAGCGCTCGCGAGTCCGCCAAGGCTGCTGTTCGCGAGTGGCCAGACAACGAACAGAAGCAACGCCGCCACGGTCGCGAAGAGCACCGCCCGTGTGAAGCCGTCGTGCGGCATGCAGGATGCCGTCGACAGTCGCATGCTGGCTTTATCTGGCGTGCGAGGCTTAGCGGGCATGCGCATAAATCTCGGTATTCCAGCGCTGCAGCAAGCGTTTGCGCGTGGCCGGATCGCCATAGCGCGCGAAGTCGTAATCGATCAGCCTGATCCCCGACGGCTGTGGCGCCAGCTTCGGCACGGCGGCTTGCGCGTTGGACGGCAGTTGATAAGCGTGCGCCTGATCGGCAAGCGACTGCACATCGGCTCGCAACGCGAACTCGTAGAATTGCTTCGCGATGACGGGATGGGCGGCGCCCGCCACGAGACTCATGCCACCGATTTCGTAGCCGGTGCCCTCACACGGCGTGGTCGTCGCGATATCGAAGCCGGCCACCCGTTGCTTGACGAGGTCATGCAGAAATTCGATTGCCACGCTCGCTTCTCCGCGCGACGCGGCCTCGCCCGGTGCGACGCCCGTCGCCGTGTACTGGCTCACGTTCGCGTTAAGGCTACGCATGTACACGAAGGCCTGGTCCTCGCCCATCAGTTGCACAAGCGTGGCAAGCGCCACATAGGCCGTTCCCGACGAGTTCGGATTGGCAATCTGAATCTCGCCCTTAAGACCCGGTGCGAGCAGGTCGCGCCAGCAGCGCGGCGCTTCGACCTTGCGGCGGCGCAGCTCCGCGACGTTGTACCCGATGCCCAGCAGCCCCTGATACACACCGACGGTACGGTCGCGCCCGACTTGCGCAAAACGTTGCGCCCACGGTTGCAGTTGCGACAACGCTGGCGAGCGGTAAGCGTCGGTCAATCCCTCGAACGCCGCTTGTAGATGCGAGTCGCCGGAGCCGGCCCACCAGATGTCGAACTGGGGACGCGCACGTTGTGCGGTAAGCAGCGCCAGCGCTTCACCGGCGCTCTTGCGGATCATGGCGACGCCAATGCCCGTCTCCTTCTCGAAGCGGGTCTTCATCAACTGGCACCACTCGAGGTCGGCCGAGCACAGCAGGCTCAAACGATCTGCGGCGTGCGCGCGGGTCGGCAGCCACGCGGCGCCCAGCGTGGTGGCCACTACCGCGGCGATGAGCGGCAAGCCGCGCAAGCGCCGGGTGGATACCCACCGCTTGCTCAGCGGCGAGACGGCCGACGCCAGCCGTGCCTTCAGGCGTGCGCGACGCGAAACGCGGGTCACACCGGTTTTGCACTCGTTTGCAATGTTGGGCGTTTTTTCGGGGAGGTCAGGTGTCGTCAACATGGGAATTCCGAGGGGGGATCCGCCGGCTTAGCCGGTGGTGGCGCGGCGCACGAAGGCGACGGGAGCGATGCGCACGTCTGCCGGGCGCGAGAAATCGTTGATGCGTTGCGAGAGCATGTCGACAACGCTGTGGGCGAGCGTGTCGGTGTTCTGGGCGATCGTGGACAGGCGATAGCTGTCGAGTGCGGCGTGCTGGATGTCGTCGAAGCCGACCACGCGCAGGTCGTCCGGAATACGGCGCCCGAAGGCGCGGCGTGCTTCGTCCATGAAACCGAGCGCGACCATGTCGGTGCCACAGAACACACCATCGGGGGCCGTTTCGGCGTTGGCCAATAGCTCACGCGCAGCCAGTTGACCGGCCTCGTACGAGGCGATCATGGTGTTGCAAAGGGTCACGCGGGACTTGCGCACACCGAGGCTGGCGAGCGCGTCGACGAATCCGCCGCAGCGCTGGCGTCCGCCGAAGTGTGTCGTGTGCGGGCCGACGAAGGCGAAGCGCGTGACGCCCGAATCGAACAGGGCGCGGGCGGCGAGCGCGCCACCACCGGCGTTGTCGCTGTTGATCACATCGGCGCCGTCGAGTTCGGGGGCGCGATTGATCATCGCCACGGGCACGCGGCGCTCGAGGTATTCGCGAGCGAGGGCTAGCGGCGGCGCGCCGGAGGTCATGATGACACCGGCAATGCGATAGCTCAGCAGCATTTGCAGCGCGTAGCCGGTCTGATCCGGATCGTCGGCATTCATCAGGATCGGCAATAGACCGCGCGTGCCCAGATGATGTGCGATGGGGGCGAGCAGTTGGGCGCGGAAGGGGCTGACCAGTGCCGAGGTGACTACCCCGACGAAGGTGCTGCGCCCCCGGATCATGTTGCGCGCGTTGATATCGACGTGATAGTTCAGCGTCTTGGCGGCCTCGAGCACGCGCATGCGAGTCTTGGCAGACACGCTGGCGCCGGGCGTGAAGGTGCGCGAGACGGCCGAGCGCGAAACGCCAGCCATGCGCGCCACGTCTTCGGCGATCGCCCAGCTTTTTTCTTTGTCGGTCATCGAAGCGGTGTTGGCTGAAAGCGGGGCAGCCGACGGCATCCTCCCCGTCGGCGCAATGACCCCGGAGCTTACGGTCCGCTTATGTCGGATATGTGACAGCGCATCAGGTCAACCAAGTGTTGATGCACATGGGAGGGGAGCTTGGCGTCGCCGCGCCTTTATTCGCAGGTTATTCAACGCTCAAGGTGCCGCGCATCATCGACGCGTGCGAGGGGAAGGAGCAGAAGTAGACGTATGATCCGCCGCGAGACAAGCGCGACACGTCGAACGTAACGGACGCACGCTCTCCCCCGCCAATCATCGGTGTGCGGGCAATGACGCGAGGATCGCCCGGCTTCACCCAATCCTGATCGGGGCCGACCGCTAGACCGTCTGCGATGACCGGGTCGATATCGCTGGCGCGCACCAGCACCCAATTGTGCCTCGCCGCGGATTTCGGCTTCTTCCCGGTATGAATCAATTGAACGGTGAAAGACTTGCAACTCGCCGGAATCGTGATCTGCGCCGGAGAAAATTGCTTTCCCGGACGCCCTTGCACGTCGAGCTCGCAACCCGCCGCCGGACCGGCAGGCCCGGAGGCGCTTTGCGAAACCGCTGGCGCGGCCTCCTGGGCCGAAGATATCGCGGGCATCGCCAGCTCCATGACCAACGCACAACCGAGCGCGCGAGCGCACCCACGCAGCAGCGAACTATTGGGTACCCACATGTTTTCTCCAAACAAGGTTTATGCAAAAGACAGGAGAGACGTGCATCGTGGCGTTCCGGCAATGGATCGATGCACGCATCTCTGCATAGAAACCTTACTGCGCAGATGCGTTGGGAGTTTGTTGGCGCGCGATGGATTTGTATTGATTTGTATTGCTATGTATTTGCGCAACGATCGAGGGCTCACACCCGGAACTCGCGGCGACCGGCACCGGCTTATGCGCGCGATAAAACGCGACGGCTGTTTTCGAATCAACGGGACGGCGCAAGCACCATGTCGCTTCGCAACCCCTTCGCCTCTTCCTCGATATGCTCGACGAACGCCTGTGTGAGCGGAGATAGCTGGCTACCTGCGCGCACGAGGCAAGCAATCGGCCGAGTCCACTGAAGATCTCTCACGGGCAGAACGGCAAGATCAAGATAGGAGGCGATCGGGCGATGTTGCGCGCGGGGAAGGCGACGTGCCGCCGGTTCTCGCCCATCGGCGTCCGGATATCGAGGTACAGCCGGAAGGTTGAGCGGATAACGGATCGACGCTTGCTATCGCGTGACCAGAAGTTCAGGGGCGAC
>JARLJF010000089.1 GCA_031291335.1 Pandoraea sp.
GGGCAGGAGGGCATCGTCGTCGACGCAACGCCAGATCAGTCCCCACTGCGCGGCTTGTTCGGCCGACAGCTTGTCACCGAGCATGGCGAGCCCCATCGCGCGGGCCATGCCGATGCGTTGCGGCAGGAACCACGTGCCGCCTGTATCGGGCAACAGGCCGATCTTCACGAAGGCTTGAAGGAAGTTGACCGACGCGCCCGCGAGCACGAGGTCGCAGGCGAGGGCCAGATTCGCCCCTGCGCCGGCGGCGATGCCGTTCACGGCCGCAATCACCGGCAGCGGCATCGCGCGCAGCTTGCGCACGAGCGGGTTGAAGTTCTCGTCGATCAGCGCCCCGAGATCGGTCGAGGCGCCCGGCGTGAAGTCGAGATCCGCCAGATCCTGACCGGCGCAGAAGCCGCGTCCGGCACCGGTCAGCACGATGGCTCGCGCCCCTTGTGCCTGCGCGGTATCGAGGGCATCACGCAGTTCCGCATGCATCTGCCGCGTGAAGCTGTTGAGCTTCTCGGGGCGGTTGAGCGTGATCGTCGCGACGTTGGCTTGCAGCGTCAGTTGAACCGTAGCGGTCATCGGTGTCTTCCTCCGGGTGTCTTGTGATTTCGGGGGCGATGCGAGCGATCAGACGCGCTCGATGGCAATCGCAATGCCCTGACCCACGCCGATGCACATCGTGCACAGGGCGTAACGTCCGCCGGTCCGGTGCAACTGGTACATCGCGGTGGTCACCAGACGCGCGCCCGAGGCGCCCAGCGGGTGGCCCAGCGCAATCGCGCCGCCGTTCGGGTTCACGCGGGCATCGTCGTCTGCCACGCCGAGTTGACGCAGCACCGCCAGACCCTGGCTCGCGAAGGCTTCGTTCAACTCGATCACGTCGAACTGATCCAGCGTCATGTTCAATTGCTTGAGCAGCTTGACCGTGGCCGGGGCCGGGCCGATGCCCATGATGCGCGGCGCCACGCCGGCGGTGGCCATGCCGAGCACGCGCGCACGCGGGGTGAGGCCGTGCAGCTTCGCGGCGCTTTCGCTGGCGAGCAGCAGGGCGCACGAGCCGTCGTTCACCCCCGAGGCATTGCCTGCGGTAACGGTACCGTCCGGACGGACCACGCCTTTGAGCTTGGCCAGCGACTCGAGGCTTGTCGCGCGGGGATGTTCGTCACGGTCGACGACGATCGCGTCGCCCTTCTTCTGTGCGATCGAGACCGGTGTGATTTCCTGGGCAAGCGTGCCGTCGGCCTGCGCGCGTGCCGCTTTCTCCTGGCTGCGCAGGGCAAAGCGGTCCTGATCTTCGCGGTTGATCTTGAAGTCGTCTGCTACGTTCTCGGCCGTCTCCGGCATCGAGTCCACGCCGTATTGCGCCTTCATCAGCGGATTGATGAAGCGCCAGCCGATGGTCGTGTCGAAGATCGCGGCCTGACGCGCGAATGCGCTGTCGGCCTTGCCCATCACGAACGGGGCACGGGTCATCGATTCGACGCCACCCGCAATCATCAGTCCGGCTTCGCCTGCCTTGATGGCGCGTGCGGCGCTGCCGATGGCGTCCATGCCCGAGCCGCACAGGCGGTTGAGCGTGGCGCCCGGCACGTCGATTGGCAGCTCGGCGAGCAGCGAGGCCATGCGGGCCACGTTGCGGTTGTCTTCGCCTGCCTGGTTGGCGCAGCCGTAGATGACGTCGTCAATCAGCGTCCAATCGACGTTCGGGTTGCGCGCCATGAGCGCCTTGAGGGGAATCGCACCGAGGTTGTCGGCGCGAACGTCCTTCAGGGCACCGCCGTAGCGGCCGATGGGCGTGCGGATCGCGTCGCAGATGAAGGCTTCGGTCATGATGTCTCGTTCCTGTCTTTTCGTGGGGCGGGGAAGCACGGCGGCGGCCGCGCGACGGTGAGTGCCTATGGTAGTGGCTTACCGTCGCGTTGGCGCATGCCGTGAGGTGCCTGCCGTCCCCTCTCTATATATAGATGTGTCGTGGTGCTCAGGCAGCGCCGGCGTCGGACTTGGCCGGAACGTGGTGGCGGCGCTGCACGACGCGGAAGCGATTCGCGACGAAAGCGGCGTCGGCGAGGCTGGCGTTGGCGGCCGGGTTGCCGCCCGTGCCGTGGTAATCCGAGTAAGCAGCGGACTGGTTCACGAACACACCGCCGGTCAGGTTGAGCGACAGCGCGACGCGGCCTTCGATGGCGGCGTCGAGCGCCAGGGCTTCGCCTTCCGGCGTGGTCGTGTAAGCCGACAGCGTGAGTGCGCCGTGTTCGGCGGCGGTACGCCCTGCCAGCGCGAACGCTTGCGCGCTGCTATCGACGGCGATTACGAAGGTGATCGGGCCGAACCATTCGCGGGTATAGGTGGCTTCGTCGGCGACGTCGAGGGCGACGATCAGCGGCGTGCGCACACGCGCGTCGGCGAAGGCCGGGTGCTGGAGCGTCTGGCTGTCGAGCACGACGCGGCCGACCTTGCGGGCTTCGTCGATGCGGGCGAGCACGCCTTCGTTCTGGATCGCGCCGAGCAGTTCGACGGCCTTGGCCGGGTCGCTGCACGTCTTCTGAACGCTGCCCGCGATGGCGGCGACCACTTCGTCGAACGACACTTTGCCGTCCGGCGTCTGAATACCGTCGCGAGGAATATAGATGTTCTGCGGCGCGGTGCACATCTGGCCCGAGTACAACGCCAGCGAGAAGCCAATGTTGCGGGCCATGCCCTTCAGGTCGTCCGTCGAATCGATCACGATCTGGTTCACGCCGGCCTTCTCGGTGTAGACCTGTGCCTGACGGGCATTGGTCTCGAGCCAGTCGCCGTTGGCGGTGCTGCCGGTGAAGTCGATCACACGCACTTCATTGCGCTTGGCCAGTTGCTGGACGATAGCGCCGTCGTTCGGATTGGTAGCGGCGAGCGTCACGACATCCGGGTCGAAGCCGGCTTCCTTGAGCACGTCGCGCGCAATCTTCACGGTGATGGCGAGCGGCAGGATCGCGCCCGGGTGCGGCTTGACGATCACGGCGTTGCCGGTCGCCAGGCTCGCGAACAGGCCGGGGTAGCCATTCCACGTCGGGAACGTGCAGCAACCGAGCACCAGCGCCACGCCACGCGGCACGACGGTGTAACGCTTCTCCATCGCCAGCGGCGGGTTCTTGCCTTGCGGCTTCTCCCAGTAAGCGTCTGCCGGAATGCGGCGCAGTTCGTCCCAGGCGTAGGCCACGGCTTCGAGGCCGCGATCCTGTGCGTGCGGGCCGCCGGCCTGGAAGGCCATCATGAACGCCTGCCCCGTCGTGTGCATCACGGCGTTGGCCATTTCGAAGCTGCGCGCGTTCAGGCGCTTGAGAATTTCCATCGACACGCCGACCCAGGCATCCGGGGTCGCGGCGCGCCACGACTTGTGGGCGTCGCTCACGCGGGCGAGCAGGGCGTCGATCTCAAAACCGGGGTAGGTCGTGCCGAGCGCGAAGCCGAACGGGGAGGCCTCTTGGCCGGCGCTGCCCGTGCTGCCGCGTTGCTCGAGCGGGAAGGCGGCGTTCAGGTATTGCTTGAAAGCGGCTTCGCCGTCGGCGGCGGCCGTCTCGCCATACGCACGCGGGCTCGGCATTTCCGTGAACGGGCTCCAGTAACCACGCGTGGCGATGGCCTGCAGGGCGCGCTCGAGAGTCTCTTGGTGTTTGGCGAAGAGGGGATGAGTCATGGTTGTGGATCTGTCCGTGTCGGGATTCGGCTGGCGGATTCGCTGTCTGCCGGCGAGCACGTTCGTGCGGGCGCGCGACAAGACGCAGGGAATGGCACCGGGTCGTCGTCGATATGTCTCATGAACATTAATTGACCGACCGGTTGGTTTGTTAATATAGCACCAAATCTTCCGGGCGTGGCACGCGATGACGCCGGGTTTTCCCCGACGACTTCGGTGGCATCCGGGAGGGCCTGGCGGTGTGCCTTGTGCCGTTGCCCGGCGCGGGCTGACAGGGCGTTTGCTTGGCGGAACGAGAGGTGCGTGGCCGGGGGATCGATGGCATCATGCCTAACCACTACAGTCGACGCCCGGCGAGCCCCTACCTTGGGTGGCCGAGTGCGCCGCAGCGCCGTTGCGAACCAATGGCGTGTTCATCGCCTTATGCCTGTTTCCGGTAACTGCGAGGGTGTCACGCCCATGGCAGCGCCGGCCCCCGAACCACAAGACGAGACTTTGACTGGAGGAAGAAGAGGATGACGTACGAGAACATTCTGGTGGAGACGCGCGGCCGCGTCGGTCTGATCACGCTGAATCGTCCGAAGGCGCTCAACGCGCTCAACGACGCACTGATGGACGAACTGGGCGCCGCGCTCACCGCCTTCGACGCTGATGAAGCCATTGGTTGCATGGTGATTACCGGTAGCGAGAAGGCGTTCGCGGCTGGCGCCGACATCGGCATGATGTCGAAGTACACCTTTGCCGACGTATTCAAGGGCGACTACATCACGCGCAACTGGGAAACGGTGCGCCGAATCCGAAAACCGGTGATCGCGGCGGTGTCGGGCTTCGCACTCGGCGGCGGGTGTGAACTGGCGATGATGTGCGACTTCATCATCGCGGCGGACAACGCAAAGTTCGGCCAGCCGGAGATCAAGCTCGGCGTGATTCCGGGCGCGGGCGGCACGCAGCGTCTCACGCGCGCCGTGTCGAAGGCCAAGGCAATGGACATGTGTCTGACGGCGCGCTTCATGGATGCCACCGAGGCGGAACGTGCCGGGCTCGTGTCGCGCGTGGTGCCCGTCGACAAGCTGCTGGACGAGGCGATTGGCGCCGCCAACACCATCTGCGAATACTCGCTGCCGGTGGTGATGGCTGCCAAGGAAGCCGTGAACCGCGCATTCGAATCGACGCTTGACGAAGGGGTGCAGTTCGAGCGCCGCATGTTCCATTCGCTCTTCGCACTCGAGGACCAGAAGGAAGGCATGGCAGCGTTCGTCGAGAAGCGCAAGCCGGTTTTCAAGCATCGCTGACGCCTGTTGTGAAAAACCGGGATGACCTCCTGCGTGGAGGTCGTCCTATGATAGTCTGCCGGTTTTTTCAGCAAGGGACGAATCGATGGCAATGAAGCGACGTGCATTTGCGCTGGCCTTGGTAGCGGCCTCCGGGTTGCTGTTGGGTGCCTGCGGGAAGAAGGAAGAATCGGCCGCGGGCCGGTCGGTCGGGCCGGATGGCTCGCAACCTGTGTACGTCGTCGGTTCGGATGCTGCCTATGCGCCGTTCGAGTTTGAAACCGATACCCGGCAGATTGCCGGCTTCGATATCGATGTGATGAAGGCCGTCGCCGACAAGGCGGGCATCTCCGTCCGATTCATCAATACGCCGTTCGAGGGCATCTTCAATTCGCTGGTGCAGGGCGATCGGGACATCCTGGTTTCGGCCATCACCATTACGGACGAGCGTCGCAAGCAGATGGATTTCTCGACGCCTTACTTCGAGGCATCGCAGTTGATCGCTGTGCCGGTCAACTCGAGCGTGCAGAAGTTTGACGATCTGAAGTCCATGAAAGTGGGCGTGCAGACGGCGACCACGGGCGATGAAGTCGTGCAGAAGCTCATGGGCAAGAACAACCCGTCGGTCAAGCGCTTCGAAGGCACGCCGCTCGCGATGAAAGAGCTGGAAGCGGGCGGTGTCGATGCCGTGGTGGCTGACAATGGCGTCGTGGTGAACTTCATTACGAACAATCCGACTGCCAAATTGCGTACGGTCGCGGATAGCAGCTTCCCGAAGGAGTACTACGGCATTGCGGTGCGCAAGGGCGATGCCGAGTTGCTGGCCAAGATCAACAAGGGTATCGATGCGATCAAGGCGGATGGCACGTACGACGCCATCTACGAGCGCTACTTCGGCAAGAAGTCCTGACGTTTCCCTGGTGGCGCCTGTGCCTCTTTCCTATAAGGCATAGGCACCCGCAGGTGCCTATGCCGGATGAAAAAGCCCCGTCTCGACGGGGCTTTTTCATAGGTTTTCAAAATATTTTCACAAAGGGCTTGCCAGGGTTCGGGGTTTTCACTAATATTCCGTCTCTCGCAACGACAGCGACGCAGCGAAAGCGGCGAAGCGGTTGAGGCGACGGGCTGGAAAGCCCGGTGGTTAGTGGTTTTGGAGCTTGTGAGTCGCTACGGCGACGAGCGAAAAGAAGCGAAAAAAACTGTTGACGACGACGAGAAGCTGCGACATAATCTCACTTCTCTGCTGCTGA
>JARLJF010000090.1 GCA_031291335.1 Pandoraea sp.
GATTCAGCCGGGCGAACGCCCGTCGCGCCTTGGTGGGCGGCCCGCTTTCCTTTTATGGGTCTTTCCGCTAGGATCGAAAATCATTCATGCATTACCAGCTTAGCGGGTATCTCGGGAGACAGATCATGCGAGTCAGCGACATTCTTAAGGTTAAAGGCAACACCCTTTTCACGGTCACGCCGGACACCACGCTGCACGAAGCCGTCAACGCAATGGCCGAGCACGACATCGGCTCGCTGGTCGTGATGGAATACGGCGATCTGGTCGGCATGCTGACCTTCCGCGAAATCATCAATACGCTGAGCAAGAACGGCGGCAGCGTCGGCACCTCCACGATCCGCAAGGTCATGGACGACCACCCGCTCACCTGCACGCCGGAAACGGACGTGAACGAAGTCCGCCGCATGATGCTCGAGCACCACGTGCGCTATCTGCCGGTACTGGAGAGCCGCACGCTGATGGGCGTGATCTCGTTCTACGACGTCGCCAAGGCCGTGGTTGAAGAACAGGGTTTCGAGAACCGTATGCTCAAGGCCTATATCCGCGACTGGCCGGAAGAGCAGCAGGAACAGCCCGCGCGTTAATGTGAGTTAGTGAGTTAATGCGCGGTGACTCACCGCGGCGCTCGGGCATTCGCTGTGAGCGGTTGCGGTGAGCGCGAATATACAGTCAGAGCGCGCGCGAAAGCGTGCGCTTTTTTTGTGCCCGGACTTGTGCTCAAGCCCGCCACCCTGTTGCTCTTTTAGCGTGCCCTTCGAACTTCATGAGCGATCGTCCGATACCTGCCGCCCGCCGCACCGCCCGCACCCACGAGGCGCACGAGTCCCAGTTCCGGCTGCTCAGTCAGCGCCGCTTCGCGCCGTTTTTCTGGACCCAGTTCCTCGGTGCGATGAACGACAACGTGTTCAAGATCGGTTTCACGTCGCTGGTCACGTATCAGGCGGCACGCTTTTCCGGTGTCGATCCGGCCACGGCGGCGTTCCTGATCTCGGCCATTTTCATTCTGCCGTTCGTGCTGCTGTCCGCCACCTCTGGCCAGATCGCCGACAAATACGACAAGGCGATGCTCACGCGCTTCGTCAAGACGTTCGAAATCGTCGTGATGCTGATCGGCGGAACGGGGTTCTGGCTGCATAGCGCGCCACTACTGTACCTGTGCACGTTTCTGATGGGCGTGCATTCAACCGTGTTCGGACCGGTCAAGTATTCGTACCTGCCGCAGCATCTGTCGAAGTCGGAACTGGTCGGCGGCAACGGCATGGTCGAGATGGGCACCTTCGTGGCGATCCTGATCGGCACGATTATCGGCGGCGCGGGTGCGGGTTTCGTCGAGCATGGCGCGGTGGTGCTGGCCTGCGCGTGCGTCGCAATCGCGGTGGTCGGGCGCTTCGTGTCGAACTACGTGCCGGTCACGCCGGCGGCGCAACCGGATTTGCGCATCAACTGGAATCCGGTCACCGAGACGTGGCGCAACCTGAAGCTGGCGCGCGAAAACCGCACCGTGTTTCTGAGCCTGCTGGGGATCTCCTGGCTGTGGTTCGTGGGCGCGACGTTTCTGTCGTCGTTTTTCAGCTTCGCGAAGAACGTGCTGTCCGCCAACCCGGACGTCGTGACCGTGCTGCTCGGCACGTTCTCGATCGGCATCGGCCTCGGTTCGCTGATGTGCGAAAAACTCTCGAAGCGGCGCATTGAAATCGGTCTGGTGCCGCTCGGCTCGATCGGTATGAGCGTGTTTGCGATCGATCTGTTTTTTGCCAGCCACGCGCTGCCGCTGGCCGGCCATCTGCTGAGCGTCGGCGAGTTTCTCGCGCAGCCCGCCCACTGGCGCGTGCTGGCCGATCTGTTCCTGCTCGCCATGTTCGGCGGCTTCTACAGCGTGCCGTTGTACGCGCTGATCCAGAGCCGCAGCCAGCCGAGCCACCGCGCGCGGATCATTGCGGCGAACAATATTCTGAACTCGCTGTTCATGATTCTTTCGTCGCTGATGGCGGTCGGGCTGACCTCGGCCGGCTTCAGTATTCCGGCGCTTTTCCTGATCACCGCGCTGCTGAATATCGTGGTGGCGACCTACATCTATTCGCTGGTGCCGGAGTTTCTGCTGCGCTTCGTCGCGTGGGTGCTCGTGCATACGTTCTATCGGATCCGGCTCGTGCATGCCGAACGGATTCCGGAAGAGGGCGCGGCGGTGCTCGTTTGCAATCACGTGAGCTTCGTCGACGCGATCGTCATCATGGCCGAAAGCCCGCGGCCGATCCGTTTCGTGATGGATCACCAGATCTTCAAATCGCCGTTCGCCGGCTGGGTGTTCCGTCATGCGAAGGCGATTCCGATCGCGCCGGCCCATCAGGATCCGGAATTGTTGACGCGTGCCTACGAACGTTGCGCGCAGGCGCTGGCCGAGGGCGATCTGGTTTGCATCTTCCCGGAAGGCAAGCTCACCAAGACCGGCGACATGAATCCGTTCCGTCATGGCGTGACCGAGATCATCAAGCGCACGCCCGCACCGGTTGTGCCGATGGCGCTGCGCGGGCTGTGGGGCAGCGTGTTTTCGCGCGCCAACGACGCGCGCTGGCCGCGGCCGGTTCAAAAGGGCGTGATGAGCCGGTTGACGCTCGCGGTGGGCGAGCCGATCGACCCGGAATTAGCGACGCCTGAGTTGCTGCAGCAGGTCGTGACGGAGTTGCGCGGGGCGCGGAAGTAGCGGGTGGATCGGGCGCGCCGCTCCCAGGCGGCCTCGCCCGGCACTTGTCCAGAAGGCCTATAGCGAACCTGCGCCACCGCCTGGCCCCTAACGGGCTGGCATAATAGTGCCTTCCCCGCATTTCTTTGGACGACGCCCATGTCCGGCAACACGCTCGGTACGCTTTTCACTGTCACGACCTTCGGCGAATCGCACGGCCCGGCTATCGGCTGCGTGATCGACGGCTGCCCTCCGGGCATGGCGCTCAGCGAAGCCGACATCCAGCTCGAACTCGACCGCCGCAAGCCCGGCACGTCGCGCCACGTCACGCAGCGCCAGGAAGAAGACAAGGTCGAGATCCTGTCGGGCGTGTTCGAAGGCCAGACCACCGGCGCGCCGATCGCGCTGCTGATCCGCAATACGGACCAGCGCAGCAAAGACTACGGCAACATTGTCGATACGTTCCGTCCGGGCCACGCCGACTACACCTACTGGCAAAAATACGGCATTCGCGACTATCGCGGCGGCGGCCGTTCGTCGGCGCGTCTGACCGCCCCCACGGTCGCGGCGGGCGCGGTGGCGAAGAAGTGGCTGCGCGAAAAGTTCGGCGTCGAGATTCGTGGCTACATGGCCGCGCTCGGCGAGATCGACGTGCCGTTCGTCGACTGGACGCACGTGCGCGAGAACCCGTTCTTCGTGCCGAACGCCGACATCGTGCCGCAGCTCGAGGAGTACATGGACGCGCTGCGTAAAGACGGCGATTCGATCGGCGCGCGCATCAACGTCGTGGCGTCCGGCGTGCCGGTCGGCCTCGGCGAGCCGCTGTTCGACCGTCTCGACGCCGACATCGCGCATGCCATGATGGGCATCAACGCGGTCAAGGGCGTGGAGATCGGCGCGGGCTTCGCGAGCGTCGCGCAACGCGGCTCGGTGCATGGCGACGAACTGACGCCGGAAGGCTTCGTCGGCAATCACGCGGGCGGTGTGCTCGGCGGCATTTCGACCGGGCAGGACATTACCGTGTCGATCGCGATCAAGCCGACGTCGAGCATTCGCACGCCGCGTCGCTCGATCGACAAAGCCGGGCAACCGGCCGTCGTCGAAACGTTCGGGCGGCATGACCCGTGCGTCGGCATTCGCGCCACGCCGATCGCCGAATCGATGCTTGCGCTGGTGCTGATCGATCACGCGCTGCGGCATCGCGCGCAATGCGGCGATGTTGCTGTCAGCACGCCGAAGATCGCTGCCAGCGCGCCGTAACAGGTGCGCGGGTTGAGCAGCTTCGTTGCGTCGTAAGAACGTGCGCGCGGTGTCGTCGTCATGACCGATCTGGCTATCGATCCGGCTCACAACCCTCTGGCCGGCCTGCGCAGTCGCGTTGCCGCGCCGGACGCCACCGCCGGCGACTGCTGCGCGCTCGGCCAGCTGTTGCTGCAACACGCCGGTCGCGACAAAGACCGCCAACGCGAGGCGCTTGCCGCGCTGGTGCGTGCCTATCGGCTCGATCCTTCCTGCGACCCCACGCTGCTTCACACGATCGCGCAGACCGCCTTCGTGCTGCGCGATTGGTCTTTGACCGACTCCGCCGCCCAACTGCTCCTGTCCCATAACGCCGACGACGCCAACGCGCTGATCTGGCGTGCCGCGGCCGTCCAGCCGCGCGACGATTTCGCCTTGGCGGAGCATCTGCTGCGCGAGGCGGTGCGCGTCGTGCCCGGCAATCCGGTGACCCTTCACAAGCTGGCGTTGTGCGTCAAGGAACAGGCGCGTTTCGCCGAAGCGGAAGCGTTGCTCAGGCAAGTGCTGACGTTGTCGCCGGATAACGCGCACGCGTTGTTCGATCTGTCGGAGCTGGAAATCCGCACAGGTCGTTTCGCCGATGGCTGGGCGCACTACGAATCACGCGTCGCGTTCGGCGGCGAGCTGAATAACGCGCAGCAGGCGCTCGCGTCGATCAGCGCACATTGGCAGGGTGAATCGCTGGCGGGCAAGACGCTGGTGGTCTATGGCGAGCAAGGCAACGGCGACTGCCTGTGGGCGGTGCGTTTTCTGCCGCACCTCGCCGAGCGGGCGCGGCGCGAGGGCGGCCGGGTGATCTTCGGTCACGACGGACCGTTGCGGCATCTATTCGAACGCATCCTGCCTGCCGATTTGCCGCTCGAAACGAGTCTGGACACACGGCCCGACTTCCATTGCGGATTAATGAGTTTGCCGCTGCGGCTCGGCGTGTTCGACGCAACGGGATGGGGCCGGCCGTATCTGAGCGCCGATCCGACGCATGTCCAGGCTTGGCGCGAGCGCGTCGACGCACACGTCACGGGGACACACGCTCATCGCAAAGTCGGTCTGGTGTGGAACGGCAATCCCGATCATATCCGCGACGTGCGGCGCTCGGTGCCGGTGGCGCAACTCGAGCCGCTGCTGAACGTGCCGGGCGTAAGCTATTTCGCGTTGTCGCCGGAACGCGGCGAGACGGTCGCGCAATGGCGGGAGAAGGGGTTGGATGTCGTCGATATGACCGGTCATTTTCAGTCCGGATTCGACGACGTGGCTGCGCTGCTGGCAAATCTGGATCTGGTGGTGACGATCGACAGCGGGCCCGCGCATCTGGCCGGCGCACTCGGTGTGCCGACCTGTCTGATGATCGATCACGTGTCCGCGTGGTTTTGGGGCGATGAATCGTCGGCGACGCCCTGGTACGATTCGATTGAGCTGGTTCGACAGCCTGCGGTCGGCGATTGGACGCCGGTTGTGGCGCACGTGCGGGAACGGATCGTGGCGCTGGTGCGGAATTGAAATTCGCCTTCGCAACGCGCGACCTGCTGTCGACGCGCCGCGAAGGCAAATGCACAGCCATTACATATTCGGGTAGTTCGGCCCGCCGCCACCCTCAGGCGTGACCCACACGATGTTCTGCGTCGGGTCCTTGATATCGCACGTCTTGCAGTGCACGCAGTTCTGCGCGTTGATCACCAGACGCTCGCCGCCGTCGTCGTTCTTGACGAACTCATACACGGCCGCCGGGCAGTAACGCGCTTCCGGACCGGCATAGGTCTGCCAGTTCACGTTCACCGGCACCGACGGATCTTTCAGCGTCAGGTGAGCCGGCTGGTTCTCTTCGTGATTGGTGTTCGAGATGAACACCGACGAGAGCCGGTCGAACGTCAGCTTGCCGTCCGGTTTCGGATACGTGATCGGCTTGCACTGCGACGCCGGCTTCAGCATCTCGTGATCGGAATGCTGGTGATGCAGCGTCCAGGGCACATTGCCGCCCAGGACCTTCTGCTCGAGACCGACCATGAGCGTGCCGAGATATAGGCCCTTGCTCATCCATTGCTTGAAATTGCGCGCGCGATGCAGCTCCGTGTGCAGCCAAGACGTCTTGAAGGCTTCCGGATAGGCCGTGAGTTCGTCGCTTGTGCGTCCCGCCTGCACGGCTTCGAACGCAGCGTCGGCGGCCAGCATGCCGGTCTTGATCGCCGCATGCGAGCCCTTGATCCGCGACGCATTCAGGAAACCCGCGTCGTCGCCTACTAGCGCGCCGCCCGGGAACACCAGCTTCGGCAGCGACATCAGACCACCTGCGGTGATCGCCCGCGCACCGTACGACACGCGCTTGCCACCTTCCAGGATCGCGCGGATCGCCGGATGTGTCTTGTAGCGCTGGAATTCTTCAAACGGCGACAGATACGGATTCGTATAACCCAGGCCGACCACGAAGCCCACCATCACCTGGTTGTTGTCCATGTGATACAGGAACGAGCCGCCGTACGTGTCGTTTTCAAGCGGCCAGCCGGCAGTGTGCATCACCAGACCCGGCTTGTGCTTGCCCGGATCGATTTCCCACAGTTCCTTGATGCCGATACCGTAGACCTGCGGATCGACGCCTTCGCGCAGCTTGAACCGGTCGTTCAGCTGACGGCCCAGATGGCCGCGCGCGCCTTCGCAGAACAGCGTGTATTTGGCATGCAGCTCCATGCCGAGCTGGAAGTTCTCGGTCGGCTCGCCGTCCTTGCCGATGCCCAGATTGCCGGTCGCCACGCCCTTGACCGAGCCATCGTCGTTGTAAAGGATTTCAGCGGCCGGAAAGCCCGGGAAAATCTCGACGCCGAGCGCCTCGGCCTGCTGACCCAGCCAGCGCGTCACGTTCGCGAGGCTGATCACGTAGTTGCCGTGGTTCTTGAAGTTGTCCGGCAGCGCCCAGACCGGCACGTTTTTCGAGCCGGTTTCGCTCAGGAACAGGAATTTGTCTTCGCTTACCGCCACGTCGAGCGGCGCGCCTTTTTCTTTCCAGTCCGGAATCAGTTCGGTGATCGCGCGCGGATCCATCACCGCGCCCGACAGGATATGCGCCCCGATCTCCGAGCCTTTTTCCAGCACGCACACGCCCAGCTCGACGCTCTTTTCCGCCGCCAGCTGCTTCAGGCGGATCGCTGCGGACAGGCCAGCCGGGCCGCCGCCGACGATCACGACGTCGTATTCCATCGACTCGCGTGGACCGTATTGCTCAATGAGACTTGCGGGGGTCATTGATGCTCCTCTTACCGTTAGAATGCTTTTTTCGGGTTCGTATTGTGGGCGATGCATCCCCGCACTGCAACCGGATGAGCAGAGATTAGCACGATCGTTCTATTTATGTGATACGGTACCGACCCGTAGCGACGGTCTTACCGCACCTGTCAACCGCAGTTGCAATTACAACCGAACAAGGGAACGACAATGGGCCGTTCGATCAATCTGGAAGGCAAGGTCGCGCTGATCACCGGCGCTTCGAGCGGGTTGGGAAAGCGCTTTGCTCAGGTATTGTCGCAGGCGGGCGCCAAGGTCGTGCTGGCGAGTCGGCGCACCGAGCGGTTGAAGGAATTGCGCGCCGAGATCGAGGCGTCCGGCGGCGCGGCGCATGTGGTGTCGCTCGACGTGACCGATTATCAGAGCATCAAGTCGGCGGTCGCGCATGCGGAGACCGAGGCGGGCACCATCGACATTCTGGTGAACAACTCGGGCGTGTCGACCACGCAGAAGCTGTCGGAAGTCACGCCGGCCGACTTCGAGTACGTGTTCGACACCAACACGCGCGGCGCATTTTTCGTCGCGCAGGAAGTTGCCAAACGCATGATCATGCGCGGCAACAACGCGCAGAACCCGTCGTACCGGATCATCAACATCGCGTCGATGGCAGGTCTGCGTGTGCTGCCGCAGATCGGCCTGTACTCGATGAGCAAGGCGGCTGTCGTCCATATGACGAAAGCCATGGCGCTGGAGTGGGGCAAGCACGGCATCAACGTGAACGCGATCTGTCCGGGGTATATCGACACGGAGATCAATCACCACCACTGGTCGACCGAGCAGGGGCAGAAGCTGGTGTCGATGTTGCCGCGTCATCGCGTCGGCAAGCCGGACGATCTGGACGGGCTCCTGCTGCTGCTGGCGGCCGACGAGTCGCAGTTCATCAACGGCTCGGTGATCGCCGCCGACGACGGCTTCGGGCTCGCCTGATTTGAGTCCACTTTAACTTTAAGTAGCAGGCAGAACGGAAGTACGATGAGCGATTTTCACGCAGTCTTTGAGATGTCCATGCCGATCCGTTGGGGCGACATGGACGCATTCGGCCATGTGAACAACACGGTCTATTTCCGCTACATGGAGCAGGTGCGGATCTCCTGGTTCGAACAGATGGGTCTGGCGGGCAGCAATGCCGACGGGCAGGGCCCGGTGATCGTCAACGCGTCGATGGAGTTTCTCAAGCAACTGCATTATCCCGGCGACGTGATCGGCCGGATGACGGTGGCCACGCCTGGCCGCAGCAGCTTCGACACCGGCTTCGAGCTGGTGCGCGCCGACGATCCGAACACCGTCTATGCGCGCGGCGCCGCGCGCTGCGTGTGGATCGATTACGCGGCGGCGAAGTCGGTGCCGGTGCCCGATCTGCTGCGTGCGACGATCGAGCGCGCCGCGCTGGTCAAGGCGGCTTGATAAGCGTGGTTGATGAGGCGGCCGATAAAGCGGGCCGCCCGTCCACACCTCAATGCCCGAGCAAGCGCTGCAATAGCTCGGTCGCATTCCCCGTATCGTATTTGCGCATCAGCCGCGCCCGGTAGACATCCACGGTGCGCGGGCTGATATCCAGCACGCGGCCGATCTGCTTGCTGGTTTTTCCGGTCACCAGTTGCGCGGCGATCTCCCGTTCGCGCGGCGTCAATTCGACCGCCACGCGGCGCGTCGCGCTCAAATCCTCGAACGTCCACACGCCCGCCGCATGCGCGTCTGCGCGTTGCTGCGCGCGGCCCGTCACGTGGCACCAGAACAGTTCGCCGTTGGCGCGTTTCATGATGCGGTCGTCGGCGTAGCTGCCCTGCGCGGTCATGATCGGCGGAATGCGTGCGCCGATCCGCTCGAATTCGTCCGTCGACGGATACAGCACCTGAAACGACTGGCCGAGCAGCGCCTCGCGCGGGCAGCCGAAAATCGACGCCAGCTCATCATTACAGTCTTCGATCACCCGTTCGCGCGACAGCACGAGGCCGATCGGCGCGAGTTGAAAAGCGGTTTGATAGTCGAGGGCGGGCATGAGTTGGCGGCAAGTACTTATGTATTTTTGCGTATTGTGCCGCATGGCGCGCCCAGCGTACTCTTTCGGGCACATGACAACGCGGTGCAAGCGTCTGGAGCGAGTCTTTGCGCATAACACCGGCCAAGCCGGGCGCACGGCCTGCTACGGATGACTAGAATGACGTGTCGGGCGCGAGCTCGCAGAACGTCATACCAGCCGCAACGAACCTGATTCGGGTTTCCATAAAGGAAGGGACATACTGATGAACAAGGTCTATCCAGGCGCCGCCGAGGCGCTGAAAGACATCGTCAAGGACGGGCAGACGTTTGCCGTCGGCGGCTTCGGGCTGTGCGGCATTCCGGAGGCGCTGATCGCGGCGCTGCGCGACTCGAAGGTGCAGGGCATCAGCTGTATCAGCAACAACGCGGGCGTCGACGGCTTCGGCCTCGGTCTGCTGCTCGAAACGCGCCAGGTGAAGAAGATGATCTCGTCGTATGTGGGCGAGAACAAGGAGTTCGAGCGCCAGTATCTGGCCGGCGAACTCGAGCTCGAATTCACGCCGCAAGGCACGCTGGCTGAAAAGCTGCGCGCGGGCGGTTCGGGCATTCCGGCGTTCTTCACCAACACCGGCTACGGCACGCTGATCGCCGAAGGCAAGGAAACCCGCCAGTTCGGCGAGAACCACTACGTGCTCGAACACTCTCTGACCGCAGACGTCGCGCTCGTCAAGGCATGGAAGGCCGACAAGTCCGGCAACCTGATCTACCGCCGCACCGCGCGCAACTTCAACCCGATGTGCGCGATGGCCGGCAAGATCACGGTCGCGGAAGTCGAGGAGATCGTCGAGGTCGGCGAACTGGATCCGGACGCGATCCATACGCCCGGCATCTTCGTTCAACGCATTGTGCTCAATGCGACTCCGGAAAAACGCATCGAACAACGCGTCGTCCGCGCGAAAGGAGCCTGATCATGGCATGGACTCGTGACGAAATGGCCGCACGCGCGGCGAAGGAATTGCAGGACGGTTTCTATGTGAACCTCGGGATCGGCCTGCCGACGCTGGTGGCGAATCACGTGCCGGCCGGCGTCGAAGTCTGGCTGCAGTCGGAAAACGGCCTGCTCGGCATCGGCCCGTCGCCGACCGAAGAGGAAGTGGACGCCGACCTGATCAACGCGGGCAAGCAGACGGTGACCACGTTGCCGGGCTCGTCGATTTTCTCGTCGGCGGATTCGTTCGCGATGATTCGCGGCGGCCACATCAACCTGGCAATTCTGGGCGCAATGCAGATCAGCAAGAAGGGCGATCTGGCGAACTGGATGATCCCGGGCAAGATGATCAAGGGCATGGGCGGCGCGATGGATCTGGTGGCGGGCGTCAAACGCGTGGTCGTGTTGATGGAGCACGTTGCGAAGGGCGACCAGCACAAGATTCTCGACGAATGCACGCTGCCGCTGACGGGCGTGGCGGTGGTCGATCAGATCATCACCGACCTCGGCGTGATCGAGGTGACGGAAGCCGGGCTGAAGCTGACCGAACTGGCGCCGGGCGTGAGCGTCGAGGAAATTCAGGCGAAGACCGGTGCGCCGCTCGATGTGAGCGCGGTGAGTTGAGTGGTGGGCTGGGCGGTGCGCTTTGCAGTGAGATGTAAAGCGCGGCGCGAGGCGGGTTGAGATTCTGTCTCTGACTCGGTGCGCCGCCGGTGCTGCGACCGGCCAGTGTGATTGCAAGGCGGGCGAGGCGTGTGCCTCGCCCGCTTTTGTTTGTGCGCGGCGAGTCCGAGTCTGAGGTTGTCCTATGCCGTTTGGCCGATCCTTGTCGCATGGCAAAGCGGTTTACAATCCGTTGAAGATTGGATGCCTTATCGGCCCGTGCTTTGCCGGGCCGAATCCGCCGTGCTTTTGCAAGGAGCCCCGATGACCGCACCAACGTCCGCTTTCAACGCCGAGCCAGCCGTTCCGCGCCAACGTTATGTGCAGTGCGCCAGCCCCGCCGGGCTGCACCGTGTTGCGTACACCGAATGGGGCGATCCGGCCAATCCACGCGTGCTGGTATGCGTGCATGGCTTGACGCGCTCGGGGCGTGACTTCGATCGTCTCGCGGCGCAATTCGCCAGCACTTACCGTGTGGTGTGTCCGGACGTGGCGGGGCGAGGCTTGTCATCATGGCTTGCCAACCCCAACTTCTATAGCGTGCCGCAGTATGTGGCCGACATGGTCACGCTGATCGCGCGCCTGAACGTCGAAACGGTCGACTGGTTCGGCACCTCGATGGGCGGTCTGATCGGCATGGCGCTCGCCGGTCTGCCCGAGACGCCGATTCGCAAGCTGTTGCTGAACGACGTCGGTCCGCATCTCGAACCGGTGGCCGTGCAGCGTATCGGCGACTACCTCGGCAAGCCCGTGCGTTTCGACACGCTGCAACAGGGCGTCGACTACGCGGCATTGCTCGCGAAAACTTTCGGTCCGCTCACGCCGGACGAATGGCGCGAAATCAACACGCCGCTGCTGCACGAAAAAGACGGCGCATGGCTCATGCGCTACGACCCGCGCATTGCCGAGCCATTTGCCGCGATTACCGAAGAGGCGGCCAAACTCGGCGAGGCCGTGCTGTGGCGTTCTCTGGCGGCTTTTCAGGGGCCGGTGCTGGTGGTGCGCGGCGAGCAGTCCGATTTGTTGTCGCGTGAAACCGTCACGCAGATGACCGAGACTGGGGCCGCCGTGTCGAGCGTGGAAATTGCCGGTGTCGGGCATGCGCCGGCGTTTCTGTCGGCCGATCAGATCGACGTTGCGCGGCAGTTCTTCATCGGGCGGGCGGCCGACGCGTCATAATATGCAGTTCCGCGTGGCGTCCGATTCGGGCGTTATGCAGGGGCGTCATGCGGAAAGCATCTCCGATCAATTTTTAACCCAACTCAGGATTCTTCATGGCAGTCATTCGTCATCACGTCGGCAAGCGCCTCTCCGAAATCGCCGTGCATAACGGCACGGTGTACCTCGCAGGCCAGATCGCCGAAGACGCGGATCAGGACATCACGGGTCAGACGCGCGAAGTGCTCGGCCACATAGACCGTCTGCTGGGTGAGGTGAACAGCGACAAGTCGCAGTTGCTGTCGGTGCAGATCTATATCTCGGACATGGTGCACTTCGCCGGCATGAACGCCGTGTGGGACGAGTGGGTTGCACAAGGCGACACGCCGCCGCGCGCTACCGTCGAAGCCAAGCTCGCGAACCCGAAGTGCCTCGTCGAAATCGTCGTGGTCGCAGCGCAGCGCGACTAAGCCGCGCGCAGCCGTCGTTGTCGTTCACCTTCCGTTGATTCGTCTGGCCCGTCGGGCCGTCGCACCGTCGCACCGTCGCACCATGAATACCGAAACCGTTACGAGCACGCCGCACCCCCTCCCGTCCTTCGACGAAGCGATGGCGTTCGTGCGCGAACATGCGGGCGAGGTGCGGTTGTCGTCGGGCGAGTTGCTGGCGGATCACGCGGCGGGCACGGCGTCGATCATGCGCACGCTCAATGTCGATCCGCCGGCGGTGCTGGCGGCGGCGCTGTTTGCGTTGACGCCGCATCTGCAGGATCCGGAGCGTGTGATCGCCGACAACTTCGGCGAAGAAGTCGCGCAACTGGTCGGCGACGTGCGCAAGCTGCTGCGCCTCGGCACGGTCAGCTTGCGTGCCGCGCAGAACGCGATGCCCGAAGCCGGGCGGGACGCGCAGGCCGCGCGCCGCGCGCAGGTCGAAGCGTTGCGCAAGATGCTGCTCGCGTTCGCGCAAGATATTCGCGTGGTGCTGATCCGGCTCGCGTCGCGTCTGCAATCCATGCGCTATTACGCTGCGGCAAAGATCACGCCGTCTCCGGACGTGGCGCGCGAAACGCTCGACATTTACGCGCCGCTCGCCAACCGGCTGGGCATCTGGCAACTGAAGTGGGAACTCGAGGATCTCGCGTTCCGCTTCGAGGAACCGGTCACGTACAAGCGCATTGCCAAGCTGCTCGACGAGAAACGCGTTGAGCGCGAGGGCTATGTCGCGCAGGCCATCGAGCGCCTGCAGCAGGAACTGGCCGCGGCGGATATCCGCGCCGAAGTCAGCGGCCGGCCGAAACATATCTACAGTATCTGGCGCAAGATGCGCGGCAAGGAGCTGGACTTTGCCGAGCTGTACGACGTGCGCGCGTTTCGCGTGATCGTGCCGGACATCAAAGATTGCTACACCGTGCTCGGCATCGTGCACAACCTGTGGCAACCGGTGCCGCGAGAGTTCGACGACTACATCTCGCGGCCCAAGCCGAACGGTTATAAATCGCTGCACACGGTCGTGATCGGCGACGACGGCCGCGCGTTCGAAGTGCAGATCCGCACGCACGAAATGCATCAGTTCGCCGAATACGGCGTGGCGGCGCACTGGCGCTACAAGGAAGCGGGCACGCGAGGTTACGGCGGCCAGTTCAGCGCCAATGAGAAGTACGACGAGAAGATCGCGTGGCTGCGGCAATTGCTCGCGTGGAAAGACGAGGTTTCGGAAGGCGAGCATGGCGAGAAGCGCGCGGCGCAGCCGTGGGAACAACTACGCCAGGCCACGCTCGACGACGACCACATCTACGTGCTGACGCCGCAGGCGCGCGTGATTCCGCTGCCGCATGGTGCGACGCCCGTCGACTTCGCATATCACCTGCATAGCGAGCTGGGGCATCGTTGCCGTGGCGCGCGCGTCGACGGCGCGATGGTGCCGCTCAATACGCCGCTGCAGAACGGCCAGACGATCGAGATCGTCGCGGTGAAGGAGGGCGGTCCGTCGCGCGACTGGCTGAACCCGCAGCTCGGCTATCTGCAAAGCCCGCGCGCGCGGCAGAAAGTGCGCGCGTGGTTCAACGCGGTCGAAGTGCAGGAGCACATCGCCAGCGGACGTGCCATGGTCGAAAAGACCTTGCAGCGCGAAGGCAAGACCTCGGTCAACCTCGATCAGCTCGCGGCCAAGCTGGGCTTCAAGACGACCGACGATCTGTTCTCGGTGGTGGGCAAGGAAGAGTTCAGTCTGCGGCTCGTCGAGCAGGCGTTGCACGACGCACCGCCGCCCGAGCCCATGGTCGAGGCGCCTGAGCAATTCGAAAAGCGCAGCAGCGGTGCGAGCGTCGCGCGCGGCGCGTCCACCGGTGTGCTGGTAGTCGGCGTCGACGCGTTGCTGACGCAGCTCGCGCGTTGCTGCCGGCCCGCACCGCCGGACGATATCAGCGGCTTCGTCACGCGCGGCAAAGGCATGTCGATTCACCGCAGCGATTGCCCGACGTTCCTGCGCATGGCGGATCGCGCGCCGGAACGCGTGTTGCAAACCGCATGGTCGGCAGACGTGATGAGTGGTCGCGGCCAGTCGGTCTATCCGGTTGACCTCTGCATCGAGGCGACGGACCGGCAGGGTTTGCTGCGCGACATCTCCGAAGTTTTCGCGCGCGAGAAAGTGAATGTGATCGGTGTGAAGACGCAATCGCGCCGCAATACCGCGTTCATGCAATTTACTGTCGAGGTGTCGAACTCCGCGCAGATCCAGCGCGCGTGCACGGTGCTCGGCGAAGTGACGGGCGTGGTGCGCGCGTCGCGCAAGAGTTGATGTGTGAGCGATGGTCTGTGTGCGTCGTTGTCTCTGCAGAGGCCTTGGCTCTACACACTCGTTCAGGTGGGTAGAAATTTAAAGTCGATGCATAAAAGTACTTGCCAAGCGGTGTGGCGCTCCATATAATCTCGTTTCTTCAGGCTCGTAGCTCAGCTGGTTAGAGCACCACCTTGACATGGTGGGGGTCGTTGGTTCGAGTCCAATCGAGCCTACCAACGAAAGAGAA